>JBCCXH010000323.1:0-6388 GCA_039192005.1 Bacteroidota bacterium | reverse complement strand
GATTGCAAAAATAACATCCTTTCTCTTCCATGCAAGGACTACGCACAAATTTATTTTAACCCAGTGCCTCTTTCAGAAATTGATTGAAAGGATGAAGGGTTTGAAATGCCGTTACTACCTGCTCTACAAATGACTGTCCTACGACTTCCTTTTGAGGAACCGACTTCATATAAACATAGTGCTTTAACTGTAAGAGGTCCAAATCCGGATGGTCTTTAGGATACCCCTTTGGAGCAGTCTTTAGCCTATCTTCTACGTGCGGTGAAGGGTATAAGGCTTTGAATGCTTTATCATCAATAATCTTACGTAGACTACTTCCATTATAATCAATTTCTTGCCTTACTTTTTGTAGTGTAGAAGCATCGGGTTGATAAATCCCGCCTCCAAAAAAATGGTTATCAGGCATGATATGAAGGTAATAGCCAGGATTGCCCGATTTTCTACCTCCTTCTACCAATGATGCTCCAAAGTTGGTTTTATAAGGATCTTTATTCTTACTGAAACGTATGTCTCTATTAATCCTAAAGAGCGTTTTCTTAGGGTCTATGCCTTCTAATGCAGAGTCGAATTTGGATGATTGGGCTAATACTTCTGCTACGAGTTCTATGATTTGCTTTTTTGCCTCCTGATAACGTTTCTTGTTATCATCCATCCATTCTTTGTTGTTGTGTTGGGCGAGGTCAGTTAAAAAGTCAATTGCAAATTGTAAGTCCATTATTAAATGTATTTTAAGACAGTTTCTAATTTGATCGAACGAGAAGCCTTTAACAGGACAGTAGCCTCATTAAAACTTTCATTCTCCAAATATTTTGTCAACGCTTCTTTTTCCCCAAAGTGCCTGTCAGCACCTTCTGCTTTACTCATCTTTTCTCCTACGGTAATGATTTGATCTATTTGATGTTCTTTTGCTTTCGTTAGGACTTCCTGATGGGCTGCATCCGGGTTTTCCAGTTCATTCATATCGCCAAGGATGGCTACTTTCTTTCCTTTTGATGCCGCCAGGTTTTCAATAGCCGCAATCATGGAGTCCGGGTTTGCATTGTAAGCATCCAAAATTATGGTTGTTGAATCTCGCTTGATGAGCTGAGAACGCGCATTGTCCGGAATGTATTCCGCAATTGCCTCCCCTATTTTCTCCTCGCTTACTTCAAATGCTCTTCCGACAGCGATTGCCGCTCCGAGATTATTGAAATTATACTTTCCCAACAGCTGCGTTTCGATTTCTGTTTCTCCAATACCGATGGAAAGGAATGGTTGATCGCTGAGAAGGGCCACATCTTCAGGAGGAAAACTCAATGAATCACTGAATCGCTTTTGCATGTTACTCAAAACTTTATCATTTGTGTTTATAATGGCCTTGCCATCATTTTTTCTTAAAAAGTCAAAGAGCTCACTCTTCCCCCTGATGATGCCCTCGATTCCCCCAAATGTTTCCGTATGTGCCCGTCCTATGTTGGTGATCAGGCCATGAGTAGGTTTTGCAAATGCGCACAATTGAGCAATGTCTCCTACATGATTGGCTCCCATTTCTATAATGGCGATCTCCACTTGTGGGTGGATATGAAGTAGCGTTAACGGAACACCGATGTGGTTATTGTAATTCCCTTTTGTAGCATGTGTGATGTATTGTTTAGAAAGAACCTTATCAATTAGCTCTTTGGTAGTTGTTTTTCCATTAGACCCGGTAATACCAATTACCGGCCGTTTAAACCTGGATCGATGAAAGGTTGCTAACTCCTGCAGCGCGACTAAAGCGTTTTCGGCTCGTATAAAACGGTCACCTTTCTCATATTTCGGATCATCGATCACTGCATAGGAGGCTCCTTTTTCCAGGGCTTCCTGAGCAAATGTATTGGCATCGAAGTTGGGGCCGCTGACTGCAAAGAATAAGTTTCCTTCCTCAATCGTACGGGTATCGATCGACACTCCGTCACTTAGCAGAAAACGCGAATACAGAAATTCAATAAAATCACTCATGTTAGGCAAAGATTAGTATTTCTTTGCTTCATGAACCCAAAAGGATTGAGATTCCTGGCATCAGCAGGAATTTTATTAACACTGTTTCTTAGCGCGTGGTATTTAATGAAAACATACCGGGAGGGCAATCCTCGATGGATCTTTTTGATCCTGGCGGTTGGCGTAGCCGTTTTACTTGTACAAAGTTTGGGCGGGAGCAGACGGCGATGAACTATTGATGATCGAATAATGTGCGGGTCATGATGCTTCTACCAAGCGTCACCTCATCAGCAAACTCCAGCTCACTCCCTACCGGAATGCCCCGAGCAATTGTCGTGATTTTAACGGGAGAATCTTTTTCTTTCAATAACTTTTTAATGTAGAACGCGGTGGTATCCCCCTCCATGGTCGCACTTAAAGCAAGAATGATCTCTTTGACTTCTTCGTTATCGTTTACCCTTCGAATGAGTGAGTCAATGTTCACATTTCCCGGACCGATGCCGTCCATGGGAGAAATTCTCCCTCCCAACACATGAAACAACCCGTTGTATTGACCTGTATTGGTGATCGCAAGTACATCTGGCGTATCTTCTACAACACAAATCACAGACCTGTCTTTGTACGCGCTTGTACACATGGTGCACTCATCCAAGTCTGAAATAACGTGGCACGTTTTGCAATATTTAATATTTTGACGAAGATCCTGCAATGCCGATGACAGATGAGTGGTGGTTTCTTCCGGCTGCTTAAGCAGGTGTAATGCCAGCCGCAGGGCTGTTTTTTTCCCGATTCCGGGAAGTCTTGAAATTTCTTCTACTGCCCTCTCAACTAATCGTGAGGTATACTCCATTAAACAATAGATGCTTTGATCCCAGCCGAGGTTATCCCCTCTCGAAATGGTTTTAATTCTTCGTAAAACCCTTTTTTAACCGAACATTTGCCTTTATAGTGGATTAAATAAGTGCATTGCTCAGCTTGTTGTACGTCGTGCTTACAAACTTTGATTAGGGTCTGGATAACGTGGTCGAACGTATTAAAATCGTCGTTATAAACCATGAGATCTCTAGTATCCTCATCGTTGATATCTTCCTCAATCAGAATTTCTTCTTCTATATCAAATTCGGTACTCATCGTCTTTTAAGATTTATGCAAAATTAGTGATTATGTAATTTGCGTGGTGTAATACTATATCAAATCAATGAATCCTTTTTTTGTTGGGTCAACTGTACTCTTATATTTTGTCTTTCTGATTGTCATTTCCTGGTTGACTTCCAAAAACGCTAAGGATGGAGACTTTTACACCGCAAACCGACAATCCAAATGGTATTTAGTTGCATTTGGGATGATCGGTGCCTCTCTTTCTGGCGTCACATTTATCTCGGTGCCTGGCGAAGTGGCCAACTCCAACTTCTACTATTTTCAGGTAGTCATGGGGTATTTGTTGGGGTATTTAGTCATCGCGAAAGTTTTATTGCCAATTTATTACCGACTTAATCTGGTTTCTATCTATACCTATTTGGAGCAGCGTTTTGGCTTTTGGTCCTATAAATCCGGTGCTTTTTTCTTTTTAATCAGTCGTATCGTTGGTGCTTCTTTTCGGCTGTTTTTAGTAGCTGGTGTCCTTCAGATTGCTTTTTTTGATGCATTTAACCTTCCTTTTTGGGTTGCGGTCCTTACCACCATTCTGCTCATTTGGGCATATACGTTTCGAGGTGGTATCAAAACCATCGTCTGGACCGACACACTCCAGACGACTTTTATGCTGATTTCTGTTTTTATCAGTATTTTATTTATCAAGGATGAACTGTCCTGGTCATGGCATGAGCTATCCAGCCACGTCCTGGCAGACACGCGTACAACAATTTTCAACTGGGACTGGGAACATGGTAAAAATTTTTTCAAACAATTTTTTTCCGGTGCGTTCATCGCGATCGTAATGACCGGCCTGGACCAGGACATGATGCAAAAAAACCTGACATGCAAAAACATTAATGATGCTCAGAAAAACGTTTTTTGGTTTTGCATCATCTTAGTCGTTGCCAACTTACTTTTTCTCACGTTGGGTGTATTGTTGTATCAATTTGCCGAAATCAAAACCTTTACTATACCCAAACAAACAGACCAGCTCTTTCCTTTTTTAGCTGTCAATCATTTCTCAACACTTGGAGCTGCGACTTTTTTATTGGGAATTACCGCCGCAGCCTATTCCAGCGCCGACTCCGCACTTACTGCCCTCACCACCTCCTTTTGCGTCGACTTTTTAGGGTTCAAGCCTGAAAACTATGCGCAAAATAAAAGGCTAAGAATGGTCGTTCATCTCGGATTTTCCATTATCCTGTTTTTCGTTATTCTTACTTTTCAGGCAATTAATGACCAAAGCGTCATCAACGCACTATTTACCGTCGCCGGATATACCTACGGCCCTCTGCTCGGACTTTTTGCTTTTGGAATCCTCACAAAATGGTCACTGAAAGACCCATATGTTCCAATCATCTGCATCATCTCTCCTACATTGAGTTACTTCATCAATGCAAATTCCAAAGCATGGCTGGGTGGGTATGAGTTTGGATTTGAGATTTTGATTCTGAACGGGTTGCTTACGTTTACAGGGTTGCTTTTCATTAAGAAATGACAGTGAACGGAGCAAAAGCCATCGTGACTGACTTTCTTATGAGAACAGCGATTTTTTAAGCTTAAAAAAGCACACGCCAGTAAAAACAATGGCGTGTACATGTTAGAGACAGATTAGTTCCTAATTGAAAAATGACATCCGGCTTCGGTACCATTTCCATTTGTATAATAATACTGACCTCTTATAATGAGGTACTTATTATTTTTTACTGATTTCAGTCTGAACTCTCCTGCTTTCCTGCCCGGTTCAAATACAAACTTGTGCTTGTTATCTCTGTAACTGCCTTTGGTACTAAACTTTGCTGTACTTTCACTAGTCCCTACCTTAGTATCCAAGCGTCTGTTCAATGTCTGATTCCAAAGTGTCAAATATTTCACGGGGTCGCTAAACTGATTATGAATGTCTAATACTATTTGATGTGCCTTACTGACGCTGCTTGTGTGGGTTGCCTGGTTGGTGCTATGACCTGGAACTGTTGTCATGTATTTATTTTGATTGAATTGCTTAAGAAGACCCTGCGGTTTATTCGTTCTGGTCGTACGCCATACTACATTATGCTTTCTCGCTTCTCTATCCATCGTTTTATCAGCGGCACCATAAAGCGCGGCAATGTACATGACTCTGTTTCGATTACCTATTTTCGTAGAGTTCGACAAGCCTGTACAATCACCCCGGAACGCAAGAAGGCTGATCACCCTTCCGTACACTTTCCACACATGGTTTTTAAACATTTGTCTAAATATCCGTTCATTATCCGGATCCGTATTTTTGAATACAGATTTGCCGGTTAAAATATTGCGATCACGCAACGCATGTCCACGTAAAATGGCCATTTCTTCATTAATCGCACCGGTCACCTGACCACAGGTAATATCCTGCTGAACCCTGGCACCAGACGGCTTCGAATCTAACTCGCTCGCTATGCTTGTAAATGTGGTCAACGACTCATTATCGATTAGCTCTTGTGCTTTATCGTGATTAACTGTTCCTGACATGATTTCATCTACCAGCTTCGGGCTCATCTTCTCTTTAATCCCGTTGATCAGTTCAAATAGTTCTTCGTTTTCAAACACATCCATGGGCGTTATTTCCACCAAGGCATCCATTGACTCTTCAATATCTTCGGAAGAAGTAACTTCTTTAATTTGCGGGGTTTCATCCTGATTACAGGCAATCAGAAAACATGCGATTAAAATCCATACATGGCTTAAATGGTAATTTTTCATTGTGTTAATTGTAATTTTGTTAATTAATTCTGATTTCAAATTATAAATATTACACACAACTCAAATATGATATTTGTCAAAAATGATCATATTTACCATAGATGGTGCGGGATTTACTATTATTTTTTTTACATATAACTAATTCTAAAGAAGACTTCTTTTCTTGTGTTGCAAATACCATTCAATTAAGAGTCTTCATAAGCGATCTCGTAAGTACGGGAGAAACGGTCGCCGTGCCCCGATCTTATTAAAATGCTGGAATACTCAATTTTGAGATTCCTTCGCTGCGGAAAGACGGATTTTTTCTTAAAAAATGGCATAATGTAGGAAGATTTTCCAAAACAGGTATTTATCAGCCGATCCTCATTACAGCTGGATAATAACATTATTTTTTCAGTGTTTCCGGAAAGGTTTACAAACTAATCTCTTACATTTGTTTGAATACACGAATGCGCTTAAAGGATCTACCTGTCAGGTTTAAAGTCAGCATAATGGCCATTACAAGCTAGTCCTGATCGAGTAGGCATATAAGTGGAGCCGTACCTTCATCATGCATGCCATTATTCTTTGCGGG
>JBCCXH010000322.1:0-6417 GCA_039192005.1 Bacteroidota bacterium | reverse complement strand
TCCAGAAGTTAGTGTTCCAATCGTCTATATGGTAACTTAATAAAGGATAAAAAAATCAGAATTAACCGAACATTTTATTTCCTTCATCGTAACATTGCACTACGGAAACTAAAGAAATTCCTAGAGTTTCCCTGGTATTTAGAGAAAATGAAGTTGGATCCAAAAGAAAAAATATTACAAGATGCAGAAGAGCTATTCCTCAGATACGGTGTGCGTAGCGTCACCATGGATGATGTTGCCAGGGAGTCTTCCATGTCTAAGAAGACCCTTTATCAATACTTTGATAATAAAGACAAACTGGTTTCAGAAGTAGCGCTCCAACATCTTAAGAAAGAAAGAAAAGAGTTTGAGGAGATCGAAAGGACGGCAAAAGATGCCATACATGAGATTTTTTTGGTGACCCTTTGCCTTCGTAAGCACATATATAAAGCGAATCCTACTTTGTTGCACGATATGCAGAAGTACCATGCCGAAGCCTGGGGATATTACCTGGATTTTAAAAATACTTACGTAAGGGGATACATCGAACGCAACATCAAAAAGGGAATGGAAGAAGGGTTTTTTAGATCCAACATCGATGCTGCGGTCCTTTCCATACTTCGGGTAGAAGAGGTTCAGCTTATTTTCAATACCAAGATTTTTCCACCCTCACAGTTTGATTTTGCAGAAGTGCAAGAACAGGTTTTGAACCATTTTATCTATGGATTATTGACCAAAGAGGGATTAGTAAAATACGAAGAACATTTAAAGTCAGAAACACTTAATCATGCACTCTAAATTATGAGAGTTATAACCAACTTAGTTTTTACCCTTATGTTGCTGTTGGAGACGATTGCTCAGCAGCAACCTACTGAGATGACACTCGATGATTGTGTCAAGTATGCACTTGAAAACAATGAGCTTGTTAGAATCAGTCAGTTCGATAGTGAGATAGCAGAAGCCCAGGTACGGGAGACAACTGCTGCGGGATTGCCTCAGGCAAATATTAACGCGGGAATCAATTACAATTTTGACTTGCAGGAAAATATTTTGCCAGCGCGGTTTAGTGATCCAAATGCTGCGGAAGGTGAAGAAATAGCCATTGCCTTTGGTCGTGCATACGATGGGAATGTTGCTTTAAGTATCAATCAATTATTGTTTGATGGCTCTTACTTTGTTGGTCTTCAGGCAGCAAAAACGTTTCGTGAACTGTCTTCGAAAGAGAAAATCCAAACTGAAATTGATATTGTTGAGGCGGTCAATAAGGCATATTACAATGCATTGATTACGGTAGAACAACTCGAGTTGCTGGACAAAAATATTGGAAGACTGGATACGCTGTTAAGAGAGACCAACTCCATGTATGAGGCGGGGTTTGCTGAAAAAGTAGACGTAGATCGGATAAGGGTCAATTACAACAACTTAAAAGTCGATAGAAGCAGGTCGGCACAGTTACAACAAATCAGCGAGAAGCTCTTGAAGTTTCAGATGGGCATGGACCTGTCACAACCCATTATTCTCACAGAATCCCTGGAAGCCGTAGAGGTCATTGTGCCGCCCATCAGGTCCAATGATTTTGACTACAATCAGCGAATCGAGTTTTCCCAGTTGACGACGAATGAAACCCTGGCTTATCTGGACATGAAAAATAATAAAGCCCAATACTTACCAAAGCTCAATCTCTCCTTTGGATATGGTTGGAACACGGCCTCAGATGATTTCTCTCAACTCTTTATTGGTAGAAGGTGGTTGGATTTTGGCGCACTTGGTTTAAGTGCTTCCATTCCGGTATTTGATGGGTTTTTGAAAAGCAACAGAATCCAGCAAAACAAGCTTCAGATCAAGCAGGTACAAAGCCAGATGACTTACCTGAAAAAGAGCATTGACCTGGAAATAGAACAATCCCGAATCAACCTCAACAGCCAGGTAGAGACGCTGGATGTACAGCGGCAAAACGTGGCACTTGCTCAGGAAGTATACGACATTACAAAAATGAAATATCAAGAAGGCGTCGGGTCAAACTCGGAAGTCATAGATGCTGATACTTCTCTAAAAGAAGCTCAGACCAACTATTTAAACTCGTTGTTTGACGCAATCACTTCAGAAATAGAACTTAAAAAAGCACTTGGAATCCTTTATCAAAACTAAGATCATGAGAAAGATCAACTACATACCAACATTACTAACTTTCGTTGTGCTCCTCTCTGTACTAGTCACAGGGTGTGGAAGCAAAGATTCATCATCATTGGATTCAATCATTGCCAATGAGGACATGGATGAGATTCGGGCAAAAAAGAAAGAACTTTCCGAAAGACAAAAAGCATTGGCGCGTGACATTTCTTTACTTGATTCGATCCTCAACTCAAAGGAGGATAATAAGAACATTCCTTTGGTGACGACAGTTGTAGCGGAAAAGCAAGACTTTTTTCACTTTGTTGAACTTCAGGGGGACGTCATGACGAAGCAAAACGTTTTGATCTATCCGGAAGTCGCCGGAACACTGATCAACGTGAAAGTAAAGGAAGGTCAGAAAGTAGCGAAACATCAGGTACTTGCTACCGTCGACGATGGTGGAATGAAAAATCAACTGCTGCAGATGAAAACCCAGCTATCTCTGGCGAAGACCACGTTCGAACGCCAGGAACGTCTCTGGAAGCAAAACATTGGCTCAGAGATTCAGTACCTGGAAGCCAAAACTAATTACGAAGCTCAGAAGAGCGCAGTGGATCAAATGGAAGTGCAGTTAGGTAAATACACCATTCGCGCGCCATTTTCTGGAATTATTGACGATGTGATCAAAGATCAGGGTACGGTAGTAGCTCCGGGAATCGGTTCTGAGATTTTCAGAATTGTCAACCTGTCCAACATGTACATTGAAGTAGATGTGCCGGAGTCCTACATTGCTACGGTGGTGCCAGGAAAAAAAGTAAAGGTTCATTTCCCCATTCTAAACGAGACCATAGAATCTAAAGTGAGGCAAACGGGAAATTTCATTAACCCCAACAACCGGTCATTTACAGCGGAGATACCCGTACCCAATAAGGGCGGAAGCATCAAGCCTAACTTGACTGCCAAAGTTCAGATAAATGACTACCGAAACCTGGAGGCGATCCTGATTCCGCAAAGCATCGTTTCGGAAAACGCAGAAGGAGAGCAGTATGCATTTGTAGCTACTGATATCAAAGGAGGCAATATCGGAAGGGCCAGCAAAAACATCATTACCACGGGTAAAACGCAGGGTGATTTTGTGGAAGTGCTCTCAGGAATAGATGGTGGGCAAAACATCATCATCGAAGGAGCCAGGAGTGTGAAAGACGGACAGGATGTGAAGATTTTAAATTAAAAGAATGTTATGGAAGGCAATAACAATAATTTGATCGATAAAGAATTTAAGCCATCATCATGGGCCATACGGAACCCGTCGGTCATTTACTTGATGATCGTGCTTTTTCTCATCGTTGGGCTATCTGCATATTTCGCCATGCCCAGGGAAGACTTTCCTGAGATTAAGGAAACGAAAATATACATCAGTACACCGTATCCGGGAAATACTGCAGAAGACATCGAGCGGCTCATCACGGACCCATTGGAAGATGAACTGAAAAATGTGAGCAATGTGGTTGAGATTTTATCCACTTCACAGGAAGATTATTCCATCATTACCGTAGAGTTTGACGAAACCATTACGGTAGAAGCGGCTAAGCAAAAAGTCAAAGATGAAGTAGATGGGGAAACGGCTGGCGAAGATTGGCCCTTGTTTAACGGAGCGAAAGTAGAACCCAATGTGTTTGACCTGAAGCTTTCTGAAGAGTTTCCCATTATGAACATCAATATCACCGGAGACTATCCGGTAGATAAATTGAAGGAGTATGCGGAATACCTTCAGGATGAGATCGAAGACCTGGATGAAATAAAAGCAGCGGACATCAGAGGAGCTCAGGAAAAAGAAGTAGAGGTGGCGGTAGACATCTACAAGATGATGGCTGCCAAGGTAAGTTTCGAAGACGTCATTAATGCGATTAAAAACGGGAACATGACCATGTCTGCCGGAAACCTAAAAGCCAGTGGCCAACGTCGTACCATTCGGATATTGGGTGAAGTGGAAGCACCCAATGAATTAGAAAACTTCGTGGTCAAATCCGAAAAAGGGGATCCAGTATACCTAAAAGACATTGCGACCATCAGCTTTGAGCCAGAGGATAAAACAACTTTTGCAAGAGAGTTTGGAGCGAGCGTTGTGATGCTGGATGTGAAGAAACGATCTGGGAAGAACATGATTGAGGCTGTTGATAAAATCAAGGAGATTATAAAAGTGGCAGAAGCCGAATACTTTCCATCGGCTTTGGAGATTTCCATTTCCAATGATTCCTCGGGGAGAACGCTAAATCAAGTCAGTGACCTGATCAACAACATCATTTTTGGAGTTATTCTGGTGGTCACCGTACTTATGTTTTTCCTGGGTTTTAGAAATGCGTTGTTCGTAGGTTTTGCGATTCCAATGTCCATGTTTATGTCATTCATGATTATCAACGCGCTGGGGTATACCATGAATACCATGATCCTTTTTGGCCTGATTATGGGACTGGGTATGTTGGTAGATAATGGAATTGTGGTTGTGGAAAATGTTTATCGCCTGATGCAGGAAGAAGGGTTGAACCGAATACAGGCAGCAAAAATGGGAATAGGGGAGATCGCCTTCCCCATTATGATCTCTACCGCGACCACTGTAGCGGCATTTGTACCATTAGGAATGTGGCCTGGCGTGATGGGACAGTTTATGATCTATTTCCCAATTACGTTGTCCGTTGTGTTAGGTTCCTCCTTATTCGTGGCGATTTTCATGAACTCCATGCTGGTCTCGCAGTTCATGGAGGTGGGAGATCGGGAGCTATCCAATAAAGCACTCTGGAGGCTTACGTTCATTCTTGGAGGGATAGGAACACTTATCCTAGTCGTTGGAGGTCCGATCAGAGGGTTAGGCTCCCTCATGGTTTTTACCGCCATCATGTTCTGGTTATATAAGTATGCCATCAAGAAACTGGCACTTGGATTTCAAAAAAGCCTGCTGGTATGGTTTGAAAACGTATATGAAAAGCGTATCGCCCATGCCATAAGAGGAGGGAACGTTTACTGGTACTTTGGGATCACCTTCTTTATATTGATTTTCACCTTTATGTCTTTTGGAGGTTCATTAGGTTCCGGAAGGACGAAAGTGGAGTTTTTCCCGGACAATACGCCCAATCAGATCATTGTCTACGTTGAGTATCCGGAGGGTACAGCCATCGAGAAGACCAATAACATTACCAAGGCGATTGAGGATCGGGTGTATGGAATCATTCGAAATGAATTGTACATCAAAGACGGGCGCAACCTGCTGGTAGAGTCTGCCGTGTCTCAGGTAGGTGAGGGTGCTGGAAACCCACAAACGGACGGAGGGTCTTCTGCTGAAATGCCCCACCGGTCAAAGATTACCGCTTCCATGCGAGAGTTTAAATACCGGGAAGGACTGGATTCTGAAAAACTGAGAGGTAAAATTCAGGAATCCCTGACCGGAATCTACCCCGGAATTTCGATCTCAGTAGAAAAAGATGCGGTCGGTCCACCCGCCGGATATCCGATTAATATTGAGTTGAAAGGAAAGGATTACGATGAACTCATACAGACCGCTGAGTCCATGAGAAACTTCATCAATAGCAAGAACATTGCCGGGATCGAAGAACTAAAGATAGACGTGAATAAAGGTAAACCTACCATGGAGGTAGTCGTGGATCGGGAAAAATCCGGGGAACTGGGTGTAGCTGTCGGACAGGTAGGAAGCCAGTTGAGACGAGCGTTGTTTGGAGAAAAGGCAGGCGTTTACAAAAAGGACGGTGAAGATTACGACATCAATATACGGTTCAATGAAGATTTGAGGTACAATACAAGTGCACTTTTTAATCAAAACATCACGTTTAGGGACCCCTCTAATGGTCAAATCAAAGAAGTACCCGTTTCAGCGGTAGCTTATCAAAAAAACACCTCTGGTTTTAGTGCCATAAAGCATAAAGACAATAAGCGTGTGGTGACGGTCTACTCTGGGCTGAAACCCGGTTTTACCGATCCTGGCGCGATTGTCCGTCAAATTGAGGAGGAGATGAAAAGCTATGAAGGGGTGCCAAACGGAATTAAAATAGACTACACGGGACAACTTGAAGAACAGAATAAACAGATGGAGTTTTTGATGGGGGCATTCTTTGCAGGTCTGGGGCTCATTGCGTTGTTGCTGGTTTTTCAATTTGGAGGTATTTCCAAGCCAATCATTATTATGATTGCTATCTTCCTAAGTTTGAGCCAACATCCCGGCTGTCAAAGGACCCTGACATCCTTAAGAACTGAGACGTCATTGGGGGCCTTAGCTGGTGGTCTGGGTTGTTTCCCTTTTGTCCACGGAGATTGTCC
>JBCCXH010000321.1:0-6443 GCA_039192005.1 Bacteroidota bacterium | reverse complement strand
TAACTGCAATTATAGGGGTACTTTAACGAGTATAATCAACTTTCTTCTGTCTTTTTATCAAATTAAAAAATTAATAAACACCCCTTCTAAGTGTTTATAACACAAAGGGAAAAACGACCGTTTTTGGTGATTTATATTAAAGGATAAGGATCAGCAAGTCAACGAGTTAACCAAAAATGAACAGGTATCAATTCTGTTCCTAAAGGATCCCATGTACACGAACCAGAGGTTTCTGAAAGCCTGGTTAACCAGTTATTGTTGGTCACATGACATTTTAGTTGGTTTTTGGAATAGCTGAACTTCTTTAACGAAAAGAAGGCTTTACATATCAGTGAAAAACGCTCAGGTAAATTTATTTGGGCGTGGTAGTAGACAGATTTCCTAAAGTTCTCCAACTTATAATCAAACCATTCGTAGTCTTGCATTTCTAAAAGATTGAGTAACTCCAGAAGCTTACCACTTAAGACTAAATTGATGTCAAGTTTTGATTGCTTAAAAAACGAGTTCAGCACTTTCAAAGATCCCCGATAGTCTTCTTCACAAAAAGTGTGATAGGCATTGAAAAGTGATAACTCTCCTCTGGTGTCGTTTGGAAAGTCTCCAAAATCACTACACAATTGCAACACCTCCTTTGCCTTTTCCAGGTCGTTCAAATAAAAATAGGACTTGTAAACCACTAGAAAGGCTTCTACTTTCTTTTCTTCAAAAGAAGCAAACAATTGAGCAGATTTCTCTCCAAAAAAAGCAGACCTTTCATACCGGTGAAGGCCCAAAAAAGCTTTAGACAAATTCAAATAAAACGCGGCTTTCTGGCGTGACGTAAGTGCATGGTCTCCATTCTCAATGAAGGGTAAGATATTTTCGGTCAACTTCAAGGACTGTTCGTACTCTCCTTGCTCAAGAAATTTCTCTAACGCTTTAGAAGCGTACTGAAACTTCAGCCTTAGCGAGTCCGGGAGTTGTGCTTTAACTTGTTTCTTTTTCTTGGTACCGATGTCCGTTTCTTCTTCTTCGTAGCTACCTTTTATGGAAGAGATGGTTACTTTACGATCCAACCTCAAATTCATCAATTGATAAAATGTATCCACATTTCTTGAAAATCGCCTTTCAAGTTCTCCTACTTCCTCGATGATGGTTTCATCCGAATAGGCTCTGAGAACGGCATGAGCGAGGGCTTGTACCTCGTAAGCCTCGTGTTCTTCCGTGAGATGAAAGGCTTTTTTCAGGAGCGAAATGGCTTCATGGTTGAGTCCTTTCTTTAATAGTGTTTTTGCCTGAAGGACATACTTTGTTGCCTGAGCCTCAGCACTTATAAAATCTTTGGGGTCCTCTGACTGGTAATCAAACGCGACAAGAAGATTGAGGATGTCTTCATTGAGTCTTTTCTTTAATTGACAAAAGGCGGCATTTGGTTTTCTGTTGTAAAGTCGTTTTGATGCTTCCAGATCATCTCCAACCCCTTCCATCTTTATCAGATTAAATAGCTTCAACCGCTTGGAATAACTATTTCTCATCAAATAGTACTTTACAATAAGATCTGTTTCTTCCTTGGAAAGCGCATGAATTAAGAAACTTAATTTTTTCATAGGTAGTTGAATAATGTCATATAACGTTTTTGAAAAGAAAATCTTATTCAATTACATCACTAATCATACGCTCAAAATCGATGGTCTGGCTCCAACTAACAGGTGCCTCTTTATGAGAGAATTTAACAAACTTTTCACTCCGGCCTCAAATTAGAAATAGATTGACATTTCTAACTTAATCCATGGTTTGTCAAATTTCTGCTAATGTATAACGGAAATTAGTTTCCGTGGTTGAAAAATAATAAATAGATTATTAAAAAATATTTATCGTTTCCTAACTCAACCAATGGTGAAATGGCATTTAGAGTACTGCTATCTCTGAAATCAAAAATGTACTTCCCGTAATAAGAATCAGGTCACGTTCATGTGCCTTCGCTCTCGCTTGCTCCATGGCTTCATTTACATCATTGAAGACGTTTCCTTTCAAATCGTGATGACTTCCCTGTATTTTTAGTTGCGTTGCCTCAAGGCTTCTCGGCACACTGGATTGACTCCAGTAATAATGGGCGTGTTTTGGCAATGTACTCAAGATGTGATCTATGTTCTTGTCTTTAACCGTCCCGAAAATAAGGTGTAGTTTTCCTTTGTTTATCCTTTCAACCTGATTTAAAAGCATGCGTAATCCTTCCTGATTATGACTTACGTCTGCGATCAGTAAAGGATCCTCCTGCAAGATTTGAAACCTGCCTTTCAGGCCTGTCAATCTGCCTACATTTGCCAGTGCGATTGCTATTTGATCCTGCCCGACATAAAACCCCTTCTTACCCAGTTCATGGATCACAGCCAACATTCCCGGCACATTCTTCTTAAAGTAATCCGGAAAGAGGTCAGGGAGCTTAGGCACGGTAAAGTGTGCTTCCGCAAGGGTCAATTCAGCCTGTTCATTCTCCGCTTTATCCTTAAATACGTGAATGACTTCTTCTTGATAATTCCCAATGACTACAGGCACTCCTCGTTTAATAATCCCCGCTTTTTCAACAGCTATTTCGGGTAACGTTTCTCCCAATAAGTCTGTATGATCTAACCCGATGTTGGTGATTAAAGATACTTCAGGCGTGATCACATTGGTACTATCCAGCCTTCCTCCTAGTCCTGTTTCAATGACAGCAATATCTACACCTTGATCCGCAAAATAATAGAAGGCCATCGCAACGGTCACTTCAAAGAAAGAGGGATGGACAGTTGAAAACACGTGCTTATTTTCTTCAACAAAACGGGTGACAAACTCATCTGTAATTTCTTCCCCATCTATTTTGATTCGCTCTGTAAACCTTTTCAGGTGTGGTGAGGTATAAAGACCTGTTTTAAAACCTGCCGATTGCAAAATGGCTGCAATTCCGTGAGCACTGGTGCCTTTTCCATTTGTCCCGGCTATGTGCACGCACTTGAATTTCTTATGGGGATTGTCAATGGATTGGAGTAGTGCAAGTGTATTCGTCAAGTCTTTCTTATAGGCGACCTTCCCAACACGTTGATACATGGGCAACATCGAGTACAGGTAATCAATTGCTTCCTGAAGGCTCACTTCGACTTGATGATGAACGTCAGTGTACCTGTGGATAATGGAGCCGGCCGATAATCTGAGGTCTTACTAAACGTAAGCTTTTCAACAGCCTGACGGTACTTCCGCTCTACAGTGGGAGAAACGGTACTGGTGAGGGTTTCTATTTTCACAAGGTACCCGTCTTCATCTACCACAATTTGGTAGACAATCTTTCCTACTTCGCTGGATGGATCATTGGGTTCTGGTTTAAAATCCCACACCCAACCGGATAACGCAAGACTGGCGCCATCTGTATCTCCTGTATTTGTCCCTTGTGTTCCGTAGAGTGCACGACCATCCAGTTCCGGCTCTGGTTCTGGTTCTTCGGGTTCCGGCTCTGGTTCTTCGGGGGTTTCATTAATTGGCTCGGGAGTTTCACTTTCCTCGCTTTCTTCTTCCACTTCTGGAGACGATTCCGGCGCGGACGGCTGCGGATCTCCACCACTGGAAGCCTCTTCTGCTGTGGGTTCGGGGGTTACCTCTTCGATCGTTTCCGTCTCTTCCGCAACATCGCTGCTTTCTTCCATGATGGGTTCTTCGGGCGCATTTTCGACTTGCTCTTCCGGCTCCTGTACCGGATCGGACGCTGCACTAGCGGATCGAGGAGCCCCTGACGAGGTCGCAAACCCCAATTCAATGCCGTACTCGGGGACGGGCGGGAAAGGTGGTTTCCAGGCAATGATGAAGTAAAATAAGATAAGCAAAACCAACTGAATACCGACGGATATGAGCCACCCTACTCGCCTGTTCTCTTTCTCCTTTTTTTCGTATTCGTCCATTGCTATTCAGGTTTTGTTGCAACCGAAACCTTGGCTCTCAAAGAGGCAGCGATGCCGGCTACTTCTACTAAACGTTCGGATGGTACGGAAGCATCGCAATGAAGTACCACAATCCCTTCTTCCCCACCTAATGCATTCCTAAGCCGCGATTCTATGTTTCCTCTACTCGTCTTTTGGTTGTTTACATAATAACTCAAGCCTTTTGTGATGGTCACGCTTACTTTTTGCATGACGATTTCCGATGACTTGGATGAAGGTAAGTTTACAGGAAGTCCGGAGGGGGTAATAAAGGAGGCCGTTAACATAAAGAATATCAAGAGTAGGAATACGATATCCGTCATCGAAGACATGCTAAAACTGGCCTGTACCTTATGCTTGGACTTTAGGTTCATGATTTCTTAGGCTCTTGTAGTAAATCAATAAAATCAATCACGTTCGACTCCATGGTATGCACCAACTTACCTACTTTAGTCACCAGGTAATTGTATCCCAGATATGCGAATATCCCTACAAATAGCCCGGCCGCCGTGGTGATCATAGCTTCATAAATTCCAGACGAGAGTAACTTGGGACTCACGGCTCCTTCTTCCTGAGCGATGGAGATAAATGCCTGGATCATCCCGGTAACCGTCCCGAGAAAACCGATCATAGGAGCAGCACCAGAAATGGTAGCCAGTAGATTCAGGTTCTTTTCCAAACGATAGATTTCCAGCTTACCTACATTTTCAATACTCACTTCAATATTTTTTAGTGGATTGCCAATTCGATCGATGCCTTTTTCTATCATCCTGGCGATAGGTGTATGCGTCTGATTACAAAGCATCTTAGCTCCTCCAATGTCTCCGGCCATGACCAAAGACCTGATCTGATCTTTGAATGACTCGGGTGTCTTAGCTGCTGACTGAAAGGTTCGTTGTCTTTCTACAAAGATGTAAATGGATACCATCCACAAGACAAGAATCGGAACCATCATGTACCCGCCATTGAAAAGTAACTCTAGCAATGAGATGGATTCTTCTATTTCTTCCGGTGGTAAATCTTGAATTTGAAGTAAAAACATAGTCCTAAAAAAAATTGAGTTAACTAGATAAGATTATTCTTATCCAGCTAACTCAACGGTTCTAAATGATTATTAGTACGTTAATATTTCAATGCCCAGACGTCTCGTCCGTATTGATTTCGAAATGTTTCGATATTCTGTTGTGCAGAAGCGATGGTTGGGAAACTAGCGATGGCCACCCGGTAGTAGATTGCTCTTCCAAAGGGCGGTATGATAGACGGGCTTTTACCTTTTGCTGCAAGACTTCTCGCAAAGTCGTTTGCCATGTCACTATCTACAAAACTCCCAACGATAATGAATGTATTTCCGGTTCTTCCGCCTAACTTGTTTACTGATCCGGGATTGGAAGCAACAGGTTTAGGTTTCGATGCAGCAGGCCGGGTAGCGGTAGCTTTTGGCTTGGTGGCCGCGGGCTTACTCGCAGCAGGCTTCTTCGTTGACGCTTTTGCGTTGGAAGCAGGCTTGCTTGCTGTGGTAGCAGGTTTTTTATTACTACTTGATTTAGCGGCTGCATTTTTTGAACCAGAGGCTTTTGCATTCGATGAAGGGGCTGACTTGGGACGCTGCTTCTTTTTCTTTACGGGCTTTTTCTTCGTTGCTTTCGCAACTTCTTTTGAATCGTCTCCACTGAAAAAGTTATTGTAAGCATACCAGGATCCAAAGCCAAGGACGGCAAACACAATGGTCCCCAACACAACGATACGAACGAACTTACCCTTGGATGAAGAAGAGTCATCACTTGTAGTAGCAACGCTTTCTGTTTCTTCGTTGTAAGCCTCTTCCGTAGACTCCATTTGATCCTCGAAATCTTTGAATTCGTTTTCATCAAAGATGTCACTATCGAAGACCGAATCGGAGACTTCTTCGTCTATGGAATCCGAGGATTCAAAATCGTCAAAAGACTGGTCGCTGAGTACGTCGTCATCAAACTCATTTACCGTCTCTTCACTTGTACTATCAGCTAGCGCGTTGGGATCGTCGTCCTCGATCGGATCTCCAAAACCAATATCATCTAATGAAGGCTCATCATCTTCTTCCTGTTCCTGAAAATCATTCGAGACTTCGGTTTCTGTACTTGATGCATCAAAATCCAAATCATTATCACTGAGATCAAAATCCAGATCATCCGCGTTTATTTCTTCCTCAAGTGGCTCGTCTCCACTATCGGAATCATCCAACGCTTCATAATCTAATTCCGGTAAACCGAAATCATCATCATCACCGAAGAAATCGTCTTGTTCTTCTTCTTCGTTTTTATTCTCTTCCGCCATAAAATTTATTAATTGACCGACCCAAGATAGAATAAAATTAATAATTAGGAAATATAAGTTTAGAATCTATACTTCCCACCTACCTTAAAGGTAAGCCCTCGAACCGGATATCCAAGGTATTTCTCGTACTCGCTACCGAAGATATTGTTGACTTTAACGAACATTGATGTCCTTTTATCGATAATATAAGTCGTATTCAAATTG
>JBCCXH010000320.1:0-6455 GCA_039192005.1 Bacteroidota bacterium | reverse complement strand
GGCAACCTAAGAAGAATGACTTTCTATTCATTCGCGGTTGGTATAGCCTGCTTTATGTCAATTTCATGTATCTATTCTTCCATTCTGAAAAACGGAGTGCAAAGATAGAAAAATCCTCTTTCTAAGTGCAAATTTTTCAAAAAACCTTAACTCGATTAAAAATCTTGTCTTGGGCTGATCCAGAAGAATAGATCATTCCTCCAAATAAACTTGCCGCAACCAGGTTTTGCGAAGGTTTGGGGTTTTAATCGAGTTCCAGTTAAAGCGATGTTTATTCGATTTGAAAGCTCGATAAATCAACTTCGGCGTTGATCAAAACTTCTTCTACCTTAACGTCCATCTTTAACTGTGGATTGATCGGTTGTTTGATGGACGTTGGAAATCGAATACCCTCAAATAATTGATAGTCATCAAAATCCATATTCAACGCCACCGAGCCTTCTGATGATGCTAACTGATTTACGACTCGCATCAGATAACCGGTATCGATGTCGTAATACCTTGTTGTAACCTGCCCTGATGGCATGGTAAGTTCTATGGCATAGGCGTCTTTGCCATTGATGTCTTCTACCGCGATCAATTTTGTTTTCAGCCCTTTTTCAAGAATGGCCAGCTCTTCAATCATCGCTGCGCTGACGGACATATCGAGTGCTTTATCTCCTTCAATCGTCTGGGTACCTGCCATCCCCAACATCTTCCCTTTTTCTCCGTTGAAAACTTGTTTTTGAACGACATTGCCACCCATGCTTACTTCCATCAAAAATTTATCGGGCTTCGTTTTGACCCAATTCATTTGCATTTCCTGACCCATTACGGAGGTAGACATTTTCATCTTCACACTTTTTAATGCTTCTATTTTTTCGCGACCTCCAATGGCTTCGATGTATTTTTCTATCACTGAGGTCGCAGTAAGTCCGTCCGGGACTTTTGTCAGTGACGGGTCTACTTCTTTTCCGTTGACGTCTAAATGGATGGTTTTTCCAAACTTTTTTAGTTTTTCGGCTAGTTGATTTGTTTTGCCTACGGCCAAAATGTAAGTGTTTTCTGGTCGGATGTATTGTTTTGCAATGGCTAATACATCTTGTGTAGTCACAGCCTGAATGTTTTTTACGTAGTTATTGTAATAATCTTCTGGTAGTTGGTACCGCTCAATGTTAATGGCAAACCGAGCGATGGTTTGAGGGCTTTCCAGCGATCTTCCAAAGCCTCCGGTGATCACATTTTTTGCGAGTTGTAATTCTTCTTCCGGGACTTCTTCACTCGTAATCTTTGTCATTTCGTAGAGAAACGCTACAATAGCACTATCGGTCACCTCGGTTCTTACAGATGCTCCGGCATTGAAATTTCCAACGAGTTCATCTGAAGAAATCGATGAGTACGCCCCATATGTATATCCTTTGTCTTCTCTGATGTTTTTAAATAACCGACCAGCACTTCCTCCTCCAAGTACCTGGTTCATCACTCGTGCTTTGAGGTATGCCATTGACCCAGGTTTTAGGTTTATGGGGTAACCAATATTCAGGACCGTCTGCACAGCATTGGATCTATTTACAAGGGCAATGGTATTTTCTTCCGGCCACTGGGGTGTTTGGTAGTCTGATTTGGGAACTTCTCCTGCTTCCCATTTCCCAAATCTTTTTTTAGTGATTTTTTTGGCTTCTTTTAACGTGATGTCACCTACAATTGCCAGATAAGAAATGTTTGGCTTGAAATAGGTGGTGTAATAGTTCTTAAGGTCTTCGATGGTAATGGCTTCGACGTGTTCTTCCAACTGTATTTCTCCGTATGGATGGTTTTCTCCATAGAGGAGTTGGGCTCTCACATTTGCCGAGATGGCTCCGGGATCTTCCTGGTTTGATTTCAAACCGGAGATGGTTTGCTTTTTTATTTTATCGAGTTCTTCTTGTGGGAAGGAGGGGTTGTACAGGACATCTTCAAACAGGTCCAGCATCTTTTCGCGATGCTTGGTAAGCGATGACCCGTATATGGATATGGAAGAGGTGGAGAGGCTGGCTCCGATGAAGTCTACTTCTTCATCTAACTGGGCTTTGCTTCGTGTGGTGGTTCCATTTCGCAAGATTTGACCTGCCATAGCGGCATAACCCACCTTGTTTTTCTCTAAAATAGGATCCCGATCTATGATTAATGAGAAAGCTACGCGAGGTAGTTTCCTGTTTTCCACGACGATTACGGTAAGGCCATTACTTAAGGTGAACTTTTCGTATTCTCCAATCTTAAACTCCTTTGCTGGAGCGGGGGCCGGCTTTTGGGTACGGTCTATTTGCCCAATGGCCAGGTGAGCTACTAAAGTAATTGCTAATAAAAGCGTAATCTTTTTCATTCTCAGGTCTTTAAAGGGTGATTTACTGGGTGCTTGGTAACCAGTAGAGTACGACACGGTTGGTATCTTTGAGGTACTTGTTGGCGACTCGCTTCACATCTTCTCTGGTTACTGCTAAAAATTGTGCTAGTTCCGTGTTAACCAAGTTTGTACTGCTTCTTATTAGGTAATAGTCTGCTAATGATTCTGCAATTCCTGCGATGGAGGCATTTCCACTGATGAAGTCGTTTTCCAGCTGGTTTTTGACTTTTTGAAATTCCTTTTCGGATACCAATATCTCCTTCATTCCGTCTATTTCTGTCTGCATGGCTTCCTGCAGTTCACTCAAATTGGTCCCTGCGTTGGCAATGGCAAACGCCAGCGTAATGCTGGGGTCTTCTGCTGCCAGATCAAACGCCCCCGCGAAAACAGCAAGCTGTGTTTCGTCTACCAGCTTTCTGTTCATTCTGGAACTCTCTCCATTAGAGAGAATGAGGTTCAGCACATTCATGGCATAGTAGTCTTCTGCACCGACTGCGGGTGTATGGTAAGCCATGATTAAGGCTGGAAGCTGGACGTTATCGTATACGGTATCTACAACTTCTACGGTTTGCTCCGGCTCAAGTATCTTTTCCCGAACGACCTCCGGGCCTTTTTCAAACTCACCGAAGTATAGCTCCACAAGTTCTTTGGTCTTTTCTATTTCTATGTCTCCTGCTATGGACAGTACGGCATTGTTTGGCTGGTAGTACTTTGTTTTAAATGCAAGAAAATCTTCCATGGTGGCTTCATCCAGGTGTTTCATGGAGCCGATGGGGGGCCACCTGTAGTGGTGTTTTTTGAAAGACCTTTTTAAGATTTCTGTAATCAGTGTGCCATAAGGCTGGTTATCATTTCGCTGCCTTTTTTCTTCCTTGACAACCTCTCTTTGTGTTTTTACAACTCCAGAGTCCACCAACATGTGAAACATTCGTTCGGATTCCATCCACAGCCCAAGTTCTAACTGATTGGAGGGAAGCAGTTCATAATAGTAAGTGCGATCGAAACCGGTACTGGCGTTTCGCGCACCTCCTGCCTCTGAGACATACGTTTCAAATGCACCTAGCGGAATATTTTTTGACTTTTCCGAAGCTACGTGCTCAAAGAAATGGGCAAATCCTGTTTTATCTACCTCTTCATCTTTTGAGCCAACGTGGTACATGGATGAGACGGCAATGATCGGTGTGGTGTTGTCTTGATGGAGGATAACGTGCAGCCCGTTGTCCAGGTCGTATTCTTCAAACACGATTTGACGCTCCTGAGCGGTTGCACCCAGGAGCGTCAAACAAAGTATTAGGGTGATTAACTTTTTCATTTTTATTGTTAAATGAGACTAAAGCCTGTCTTTCACTTCTTTCATCTGATTCTCATCCAATCTCGGGCCATATTTGCTCACAACCATTGAGCTCGCGGAGCTTGCTAGTTTTCCGGCCTCGGCAAATGAAAGCCCATGATTGATGCCATAGAGAAAGGCTCCTGCAAACATATCTCCGGCTCCTGTAGAATCAACTGCCTTTGTGGGGAATGGCGCTATGTTGGTATATGCTGTTCCATCAAATGCCATCGCTCCTTCTTCTCCAAACGTAATGACGTACTGCTTGGCAATTTTAGAGATGGCGACTTTTATCTCTTCTATTTCTTCCAGACCTGTGAAAAGACGTGCTTCCTCTATGTTACAAAAAAGCAGATCTACTCCTTCTCCTACTACTTCTACCATCTGGTCTTTGAAATACTTAACCATAGAGGGATCTGAAAAAGTAAGACTTACTTTTGTACCATTTTTCTGCGCCATCTTTTTGGCTTCTTTCATGGCTTCAAAAGCGGTAGGCGAGGATACCAAAAAACCTTCCATAAATAGATAGTGGGCATTGGATATGGCTTCTTCGTTAAGCTCTTGAGCGGAAAAGTTGGTGGTGATCCCCAAAAACGTATTCATCGTTCTTTCTGCATCAGGTGTGATCATTACCAGAACTTTTCCAGTGGTCCCCTCCCATAGCGCCTGGTCACTCAAGTTGGTATCGATGCCACACTCGCTTAAGTCGCTGACGAACAGCTTACCGTCTTCGTCATTGGCTACCTTGCAGGTATAGTATCCTTTTCCTCCGAGCTGAGTCAACCCGAAAATGGTGTTCGCCGCTGATCCTCCCCCTTGCTTTTTCTTAATGTTTCCGTGAACGAGACCGATTAGCTCGTTTTGTTTGTCTTCGTCCACCAAAGTCATGACTCCTTTTTCTACTTTATTGGAAGTGAAGAACTCATCGGATACTTCGATTTCATAGTCCACCAAAGCATTACCAATGGCACATACGTCGTATTTTTTACTCATGTTATTTTACTAGTTCAATGGCTCGATTGGGATAGTCTGTAATGAATCCATCTACTCCCCAATCGATTAGTTTTTTCATTTCCTTCGTGTCGTTTACCGTCCAGGGAATCACCAGCATATTGGCCGCCTGTAGGTCTGACACGATTTCACGCGAAAGTAATTGATAATCGCATGAATATATTTCAGGGGTAAATCCTAATGAATCAATATTCGTTTTCCAGGGCAGCTTGTTCTCTATCAATAAGGCTAATCTTACCTTCGGGTAGCGTGTATGAAAGTAAGTCAATGTCCTAAAATCAAACGATTGGATGTTTACTCGTTCCCATAGGTTTTCTTGAGTAATGAGTTGATAAACCATGTCTGAGAATACCTCTGGCCTGGGATGATAAACGTTATCTCCCTCTCTGGTTGTTTTAAGCTCTATGTTATAATGCTGTGCCGGAAGGTTTTCGCTGGCTGTCTTTGTTTCAATAACAGATAGCACGTCCTTTAGTAGAGGTTTTCTGGTAGTTAACTTCATCTGATCCGGAAACCTAGCATGAGCTATGCTCCCACAATCAAAACGCTGAGTCTCTTCGTAGCTCATCTGATAGATGTTGTAGTCTGACTGTTTGCTTTCGTCTACACGACTGCCTAATGTGTCTAGGCAAAATTCGGAGGAAAAGAAGGGTTCATGACTGACAATCAACTGGCTGTCCTTTGTGACAGAAAGGTCCAGTTCTAATGTATTGACCCCAATATCAACTGCTTTGATAAACCCTTCCATGGTATTTTCAGGCATCAACCCCCTGGCTCCCCGATGGCCCTGAATGTCTAGTTGCTCCACTCTTTTTTCCTGTGTGCATGAGAAAATGACAAGGGATATAAAAATTAGTTTCTTCATTTAGGATAGAAAATTAATGCGCGTAAAAATGTACTGTAAAGACTCTTCGTTAATCACCATTCGATAAAAGTTAGTTCCTTCAAGTCGCTGTGGTTCGTATCCGCTGTGAGTTAAATACTTTTTACTGATGCTTTTATCAAACCAGTGTACCAGCCGAATCTTATCCCCCTCAATTTCCAGACAGGTGATCCCTCGTTTCCCAATAACCGTACCTGAGTTAAACAAACAGGGAATATGAAATAATGTGTCGTACACGTAGTTTTGGTAACTATAATCCCGGTTTTCGCGGTAGTATTTCTTTAATTCTTTCTTATGGGACTTGATCCTGTCTTTTATTTCCGAAACATCATCAACGCCAGATTCTACATAAATCCTACATAGTTGCTCTATCTTGAACTTAAGTCGCTCAACTTTATGTAGTGACTCAAATAATGGTCGATGGGTATGGCCAATTATGGAAACCACTTTGTTAAAAGCGGAATAACCGTATACCTGTTTCTCGATTTTATATTGCTTTTTGCTACTATGCGAAACGGAGTAGCTTTTTATGCCAAGTGGATTGGCAAAATATTTTAAGGTAAACCCAATCAGCTCGTTGTGTTCCTGATACTTTTTACTTGCCTGATGACCGTGAAAAACCAATAAATCGTTGCGCTCATTATGTCGGAGTTTAATCGCTTCGTAATGGTTGTATTCAAAAGGCAGGTTTTTCATCAGTAAAAGCTCGAGGTCGTGATTCCCGATTGTTTTAAACAATCGGCCTTCCCGATGAAAGTCATCAAACAAACGGTATACGTCTTTCCATTTCTTGATGATTTTACTTACTGCAAACCTTTGCAATTCCTCCACATCTCCATTCAAGATCAGTGAATGATCGCTTTGCAAAT
>JBCCXH010000319.1:0-6469 GCA_039192005.1 Bacteroidota bacterium | reverse complement strand
TCATCAAAGGAAAATAGAGAATGACTGCTTTCTTTACCCAGTCATTAACTACCCAACCATTTTCAGATGGCTCTGCAATCCTTCTTTTTCCATTATCTAACTCTTCGATAATTGTTTTTATAGCTACAGATACATCCTTCTTTTCTACTAAGCTACGGTCTTCCCATGCTTCCTCTATCAGATTTTTTAATTCCATTCAATCAATAATATTTACAATTCCTATGATGAAAAAGATTGTGATCGCAAACACCCTAAAACCCGTAGACGATGTACGTGCTTTTGAGAAGCTTGCTCAATCAATGGCGAAAACAAATAAATATGAAGTTAATATCATAGGAAATGAAGGGAAAAAAGAATCGGGACACCCATTAATCAGCTTTCACCCACACCAGCTTAGTAAATTTACCGATTTACAGCGCCTTTATATGCGACATAAGACTTTGAAAAGAATCATCACCCTATCCCCTCACGTCCTGATCGTTACCACACACGAATACCTGCTTATCGGAATTTTTTACAAAATCTTTTTCCAGTGCAAACTAATCTATGACGTACAGGAAGACTACAAAAAAAACCTCCTGCACATCAGCAAACAGCACCTGCTAAAGAAGATAATGGCTACGACAATCAGGCTAAAGGAAATCTTTTCCCAACCTTTTATTGACCAATACTGGTTAGCCGAAGCGACCTATGCCAGCGACCTCAAGTTCACAGTAAAAAAATCTACTGTATTAGAAAACAAAGCGTGCATCAGCAACTTGAACTTAACGAATACCCCTAATACTCCTTCCAACCAACTCCTGTTTAGCGGTACCATTTCTCATTACAGCCAAGTGCTACTCGCCGTTGGAGTGTTCGAAAAAATCAACAGCAAAAGAAACAACCTGACCTTGAAGATCATCGGACAATGTCATGATTTGAACTTGTTGGAAACGCTCAAAGGGTTAGCTGACAAGAATGATCAAATCCTTTTGGAAATTTCGAAGGAACCGATTTCTCATGATCGAATTTTGAGTGCCATTCACGCTTCCCTATTAGGAATCATTGCTTATCAGGAAAACCCGGTCAACCGAAATAAGGTGCCGACCAAACTATACGAGTACTCCATGTACCAGCTTCCTTACGTCATCCAGCAACAGACAAGCTGGGCAACAAAAGGCCGGAACCTTGGGGGAGCCATACCTATTGATTTCATGAATCCTGATGTTGAGTTCATCCTTCATCAATTGGATCAAACACAGACTTTGTTTCCTTCAAACTACCCTGAGAGTGAGACATGGGAATCTTTAGAAGGTGCTTTATTTAAATCAATTGATACTTTATTTAAATAATATCAAAACCCTCATTATCAATTAATTATGAATTTCAAAAGGATTAATTCTAAAAAAAAATTTAGATTAGTCTAAAAAAAATTTATAACTTCACCATATGCCTTTAGATCTAAGTTTCACAGAGGAGAACTATTTGAAAGCACTCTATCATTTATCTGATGGTTCGGAAAGTGTGAATACGAACGCGATCGCGGAGCATCTACAGACGTCGCCAGCTTCGGTCAATGACATGATCAAAAAATTGGCAAATAAAAGTCTGATAGGCTATAAAAAATACAAAGGCGCGATTCTTCTTCCTGAAGGGAAAAAGTCTGCATTGCACATTATCCGAAAGCACCGGCTTTGGGAGGTTTTTTTGGTGGAAAAGCTGGGGTTCAAGTGGGATGAAGTTCATGAAATTGCAGAGCAATTGGAGCACATCAAGTCCCCACTGCTGGTAGAAAGGCTTGATCAATTTTTGGGTATGCCGGCGATTGATCCTCATGGAGACCCCATTCCTGACAAAGACGGAAACATCAAAGAAGTCATTAAAGCTTGTTTATCGGATTTACCGATTGGAACGAAAGGCATTTTGGTAAACGTCAGTGCAGATGACCCCGCACTTCTTAAGCATCTGGACAAATTGGAAATCTCGCTTGGAGTAAAAATTGAAATCAAAGACCGCGTGGACTTTGACGGCTCCATTAGTATTTCCGTGGAGGATAACAACGATCAATTCATCTCCAAAGATGTAGGCAAATTTTTAATGTTAACTGTGATTGAATAACGCATGAAAAAAATTGTTTTCTATTATTTTAACGTCTCTATACTTTTCATCACCTCTTGCTCCGGACCAGCTAAAGAAGCGACGGAAAAGGGAAACCGAAAACTACGGGTAGTGACCACGACCGGCCTGCTCTATGATGCGGTCGTTCATATCGGAGGAGACCACGTAGCTGCTGAGGCAATTATGGGTCCGGGAGTGGACCCTCACTTATACAAAGCCACTCAGGGAGATCTATCCAGAATCAATAAAGCTGACCTTGTCATTTACAATGGCATTTTGCTGGAAGGAAAAATGAGCGAAATACTCGAAAAACTGGGAAGGCAAAAAGAGGTATTCGCGGCAGCCGAAAGCATACCCAGTGAAAGGCTCATTCAATTTTCCGGTTACAAAGAAGCTAAGGATCCTCATGTCTGG
This sequence comes from Bacteroidota bacterium, assembly GCA_039192005.1. Classification (GTDB taxonomy): domain Bacteria; phylum Bacteroidota; class Bacteroidia; order Cytophagales; family Cyclobacteriaceae; genus Ekhidna. Next base: position 3,958 of record JBCCXH010000319.1, on the reverse strand, counting down.
TTTGACATCCAACTTTGGAGGCTGGTAGTGCAAGGGATTAGCGAAAGGCTTCAAAAGCTGGATACGGCCAACGCTTCCATCTACCAATCAAATACGGCCTCTTTTTTAAAAGAGCTGGATGCACTTGACTCCTTTGTCAACCAAAGGTTAGAAGAGATCCCTGCGGGTCAGCGGATTTTGATAACGGCTCACGATGCGTTTGGCTATTTTGGAAATGCATACGACATAGAGGTACAGGGGCTTCAGGGGATCTCCACCGTAGCGGAGTTTGGACTGAAAGACATTGCTGATATCGTTGACCTGATACTGGAAAAAAAGATCAAAGCCATTTTCGTAGAGACGAGTGTTTCGGATAAGTCTATCCAGGCAGTCCTCACCGGATGCAGAGAAAAAGGACATGAAGTAAACATTGGCGGATTCCTTTATTCAGATGCGATGGGAGCCATCGGTACAGAAGAGGGAACGTACGTTGGCATGTTCAAAAAGAATGTGAATACCATAGTAGACGCGCTAAAATGATCCATCAGGTAAACGATCCGGTACTTGAAATTCATGACTTAACCGTAAGTTATGACAAAAAACCTGTGTTGTGGGGAGTAGACCTTACCCTGCCTCAGGGAGCCCTTTGCGGAATCATTGGACCAAATGGTGCCGGAAAATCAACTTTGATCAAATCGATCATGGACCTGATCCCGCTGAGCTCCGGCTACATTAAACTGTTTGATCGGGAACTTGAAGAGGTAAGAAAGAAGGTAAGCTATGTCCCCCAAAGAGAGTCTGTGGATTGGGACTTTCCCGCCTCGGTACTCGACATCGTTTTGATGGGACGCTATGCCTGGTTGGGCCTGATGCAAAGACCAAGGAAAGCAGATAAGGAGGCCGCCATGAAAGCGTTGGAAATGGTAGGAATGCAACCTTTTGCAAAACGTCAGATCTCACAGCTATCGGGTGGCCAGCAACAACGGGTCTTTTTGGCTCGTGCCCTGACGCAGAGTGCAGACATCTATTTTCTGGATGAACCTTTTGCTGGTGTGGATGCGGCGACGGAAAAAGCCATCGTACAGATCCTGAAAGACCTGGCAAAAGAAGGCAAAACGGTGATTGTGGTCCATCATGACCTTCAGTCTGTAGAAACGTATTTCGATTGGGTGATCTTATTAAACCTAAGACTGGTTGCTTCAGGCCCGGTAAAAGAAGTATTTACTCCTTCGCTTTTGGAGGAAACGTATGGTGGAAAGCTGACCCTTTTAACGGAAGTTGGAGAGCTGGTCAAAGCGGGAGAGTTTAAAGCCAGAGAGAAACAGTAATGGAAACATTTATCGAGTTTTTCACCTTCTCCTACCCTAACATTAAATACGTGGTATTGGGTACCATGCTGCTTTCTGTTAGTTCCGCCATCGTGGGTTGTTTTACCTTTATCAAAAAGAAGTCCCTGGTTGGAGACGTGGTATCTCATGCGGTGCTGCCCGGCATTTGCTTTTCATTCATGATTTCAGGCAGCAAAGACCCATTCTTACTGATCATCGGCGCATTCATTACCGGTTGGATCTCGATCGTGGTCATGGACGCAATCATCCGTAACACCAAAATCAAAGAAGATACGGCTACGGGTTTGTCTTTATCCGTTTTTTTCGGTGTCGGCATTTTGCTTTTGACCTACATCCAGCATGGAGGAAACGCAGCCCAAAGTGGCCTGGACACGTTCCTTTTTGGCAATGCTGCTGCTTTGGTAGGAAAAGACCTGTTGGCATTTAGCATCATTGCCATCGTCGTATTGATTGTCGTTTTCCTCTTCTACAAAGAGTTTAAACTCATCTCTTTTGATCCGAATTTTGCAAAAGCCATCGGGCTGCCTATCAAGCGGATGGAAATGCTACTAACGTCGGTTACCGTCCTTGCGGTCGTTACCGGTATACAGGCAGTTGGTGTCGTATTAATGGCCGCCATGCTGATCACTCCGGCAGCTGCAGCCAGGTTTTGGACCAATAGTTTGAAGAACATGCTCGTCCTCGCTTCGCTATTTGGTGCGCTGTCCGGCATTGCGGGTGCGTACATTTCGTACAGCGCCCCTTCCATGCCAACCGGACCCTGGATGGTGATGATCTTATCCCTCATTGCCCTGGCCTCTTTTTTCTTTGCTCCCAAAAAAGGGATCATCGTCCGGCAGCTGAGAAGGCTGAATATTCAACGGCAACTTCTGGAAGAGAATTTGTTAAAGACCTTTTATAAGATCGGGGAAAGTTCCAATGACTATTTCCGAACGTTTACTACAGAAGAGCTGATCAACACCAGAAATTTCTCACCTACCCAGCTTTCCAGAGGGTTGAGAAAATTGAAGCTCAATGGCTACATACAACGCGAAGCAGCATACTGGAGGCTTTCGCAAGATGGCTTTGAAAAGGGAAAGCGCATCACGCGGCTACATCGGCTTTGGGAATTGTACCTGACCAAGTACCTGCGCATTGCCCCGGATCACGTACACGAGGATGCCGATACCATCGAACACGTCATCACCCCCGAACTTGAAGTTCGGTTGGAGCAACTGCTCGACTACCCGACGGAAGATCCACATCAATCCAAAATACCGATGAAATAATGGATGCGTTTTTAATCATATTGACAGGGTCCCTTGTCGCAGTCAGTTGTGCACTGTTGGGTTCTTTTTTGATCCTTAGGAAAATGGCCATGGTGGGCGATGCGATTTCGCATTCGGTCTTACCCGGAATCGTGATTGCCTATTTCATTGTGGAAAACGCCGAATCCATCTGGATGCTAGTCGGAGCAGGTTTGCTAGGGATACTTACCACTTTTCTCATTGAGTTTTTTCATCAAAAAGGACGTCTTCAGACGGACGCATCCATCGGCGTAACGTTTACCTGGCTTTTTGCTCTAGGCGTCATTCTTGTGACGTACTATGCGGGAAATTCACACATCGATCAGGACTGCATCCTTCATGGAGAGATTGCTTACGTTCCCATCGATATGATTTATAGTGCATCAGGTGATCCTATCGCACCGAAGGCCATCATCGTACTTAGCATTGTTTTGCTCATCATCCTTACGTTCATTTCGCTTTTTTATAAAGAGCTGTTCCTGACCACTTTTGACCCTTCGTTTGCGAATGCCATCGGCGTCTCTTCTTCTAAATGGCACTATTTGATCATGGGGCTGGTTTCGCTGACCACGGTTGCTTCTTTTGAATCGGTAGGGGCCATCCTAGTCGTGGCGTTGCTCATCACGCCTGCCGCTGCTGCTTACCTGATCACACGAGAACTGAAGCTCATGCTGATTTTGAGTGCCTTTTTTGGCGTCATCAGCTCATTCCTGGGCTATTGGCTCTCTTTTTACATTGACGGGTCCATTGCAGGTGCGATGGTGACGGTTTCAGGAGTGATTTTTGCTGTATGCTACGTAACTTCCCTCCGAAAAAAATAACCTAATCTCATTTTGTGAGTTTTCATTTCATGAAGAAAATTACGTTCGTCATTCTTGTTGTATTCGCGTTTACCTCTTGTTATCAGAAAGCTGCCATGGAAGGTTTTGATCAGAATCAATGGTTAGCGTTTACTCAGGACTGTAGTGATTATCGACTAAAAATAGCCGATCATGTCCTAAAGAACAGCGCGGCGCTTTTAGCTTCCAATCAAAACGAGATTGAAGGATTACTGGGGGCACCGACCGAACATGAATTGTATACACGCAATCAAAAATTTTTCCACTACCGGCTCACGCCTATGGACTCTTGTGGCAGTTACGGCCCGGTAAAGTTTCTGAGTATTCGGTTTAATGCGATCGGACGAGCGAACGAACTGGAGTTGGTGATGAGGGAGTAGCACTTTTCCGAGTAGGGCAGTTCGTTACCTCCCTGCCCCCCTCACAGACCCGTACGAGCGGCTTTCCCGCATACGGTTCCTCTCAAATCGGTTTCGCTTTTTGATAGCTGTGATAGATTCGCGGC
>JBCCXH010000318.1:0-6487 GCA_039192005.1 Bacteroidota bacterium | reverse complement strand
ATGAAGTTCCCGGCATGGACGCCAGTTTCCTACTAAAGGATGATTTTTATAATGAGAGGCTAGCTGTTCGCGAGATACAATTAGGTTGAGAACAGTCTCTGGCTTGGTGAAGTTTTCACCTTGCTTTTTTAGCCGCTTTACATCTTTTTCAAAACGTTTCTTAGTAACTATTTCCACAGCTTTGACAGCTCTTCAACGCTTTGGTAGGTTTTACCACCTTCTTCATTCAGAGATTCCAACGTCTCTTTATTCGGGCGTTTACCGGTAGGCCGAAAAGGCAAACCTCCATGATTAACACATTATGTTAAAAAGAGACGGATTGCCTCTGTTGTACTTAGCCCCATGTCTTTAAATAGCGCCTCAGACTGTGCTTTTAACACATCATCGATACGAGTTTGTATAGTCGCCATACTTATCAATATCTTTTATTAGCATCGCCAAAAAGTCTAAGACCCTGGGCTTGCCTTGTTAAAAAAATCCTGTAACCGTCTCTTTAAAAAGGTTGTCTTTTCTAATACGATTATATTACAAATTCAACTCATTTGAATTATAAGTCAATACAAAATCATTTTTTTAGCCTTTTATCTTTACTTATGCCCTTCCGGGTTTCAAATCCCGAACAGCTGGGATAGCTAGTTGGTCTGTGAGTCACAGACCACGGATAAGATCCGTTCGAGCAGGCACTTAAGCATTGTTTCCTTACAGAAGAGGAAATCAAGTACTGGCAATCCGGTGGGGAATTCCCTGATCCGTGGCCTCAAAACATGGTGAAGGTCGCATAGAAAGTACACGATAGTTCTCTTAAACAGTAAGCATGGCAGGAGAACGATAGTAGCCACTGTCATGTGGCGCGAAAGGCGGTACCCGACAGTTCGTAAGGCCATTAAATGGAATTTTTCAGACCCTGCCTTTTATGCTATCACTCCGGAGAACCTTGTTTTTTCAGCAAGTTTTCAGGTTAAGTTTTCCTACACTTTTTTTGTTTGCAGCCTGACTGCGTCAGGGATTGTATATGGATAAAGTAAACGCTCGGTTACCATTTTGTTAAGGGTCTTTTGGTAATAATCAGTTATTTGTAATTATGTTTTTTTTGATTAAATTCAGTATAAAGCTCTTACAGTTATCTCACTATGAATCGTTACTTATCCTTAAGTGGCATTGGAGTGGACGTGTACAGTAAAGTGAGGAAGGCCTTAGGTAGCGTAGGAGGCGAAACGATTAGGTAATCAAACTAAAAACTCTATGGATACTACAACGCTACTATCATTACTCCTGTATTCCGCAGCCTTACTATTTATCATTTACCTGATAGTTAGTACGATAAGATATAGGAAAAATACAGGAAAAAGGATCCCAGAATCAATTTCAACGACATTCTACGATGTCCCCAAGTGGTTCTTCGTTTTTTTCTTGCTTTAAAGCACGGGGTCTATTGCTACACTCAACTATATTCTGGTACCGAATGAAAGTTTTATTCTTTCGAATATTGGTGCATGGTTTTTAGCAGGTGTTGGTTTTACAGCAAACATCCCAAGAGATGAAAAGGGCAATAAAGCAGTTCTGTTTTTTCATCAACTAGGCGCTGGTTTTGGATTTCTATTTATTTTCCTGGGTTTTTGGGTCGATCATCACATGTTTGGGTTTATGGCTCCGGTGATGGCAATAATGGTAGCTGTAGGGGGGCACTAAAAGAAAAAAGAAGTGTGATATGGATAGTAGAAGTGGTTGGGATTTCACTCATGCTTGTTGGGTATTACCTCGCAATCAATTATCCGGACTGCTGTCATTTTGACTTTTCTTAATCCACTGATCAGGATTTGTAAAGTAAAAGATAGGCTGTGCCGGATTTGCAATCCGGTGCAACTATCGTAGGTTCTTTGAACCGACTTCCAACATCATTGTCTGTGTATGGGTTTTTAGCGGGAGCTGACCCACCAGGTCAGGTAATGATACTTACTCGTAACCTGGATCAGAAGTAAGAAGAAGATGGATGCTTATCACTTCATGCTATCCCCCCTGAAAATCTTATTTTTTCAGCAAGTTTTCAGATGATGTTCTTCCTACACTTTTTCCTATTCGCAGCCTGACTGCGTCAGGAATTACAGCAGGTAGCCATATTCTTTCAAAAGATTGCGCAGCTTTATGACGTCTTTCTTTTTAACAATCACATGATAGTCTTCCGCTCTGATGACCAGTTTTTTTAGCTTTTCTTCTCTTGATAGCAGGATCAAAAGTTCTTTGTCTTCCTTTAAATGAAACGTCTGGTGTGCTTCAATGGAATTGAAACAATCCGCTTTCTTTTCCAGGTCTTTAAAAAACTGGTCCCAAAGAGGGGGTATATCCGGGCCAAATGTTTTTTTGAAAATATCAATCTTCTCTTTAACATTTTTAGGGGTCTTACAGTCATTCAAAAAAACCTTGTAATCTGCCAAAAACCGTCTGGACCCCACTTTGGTTGCGAAAGGCTCCAGCATGATGGCTTTTCCCTCATCCTCTTCGGTCAGGTAGATACTCATAGACGTATCTGAGAGCATTACTTTAGCTCCACTATCCGTCTTTTTAGGGATATACTCACTGGTTTTCCCAACAACGTAAGCCCCCAGTTCCGTAAGCCGAACGTACGTTAGACCATCAAAAACACTGTAATAATCCTCGTATTGTTCTCCTTTTGGCTGGTTATATGCAAGGTCCAGAAGGCCGTAAGCAGCGAAAAAGAAAAAAGTAGCTTTTATGGTTGGATGAAGGAATACCTCAGAAAAACCGCTTTCCTCAAAATAAGACTTATAATTGCCACCCCATTCATAGTCGGCCTTGTTAATGTAAAGTTTCTGGCTGAATTCGTACTTACTCGTCAAATCCAGGTCTATTCGATGGAGCTTGGCGTATTTGATGATGTTGTGAATGGAGACCCATTCGTTTATGGATAGTTCTTTTAAAAGTGAAAGGAAGGTTACTGCTATTTTTGATGGTTCATAGGTATGTAAATGACCTGTTCCTTTAAGGTGGAGTACAAATACCTGCGCCACATTATACACCATTCCTTTTTTGTAGTTATCAAACAATGTTTTGATCAGTTCGGTGGGCGAAGCCGTTGGGGATACCTTTCCCTGAGTACCAAGAAGCTGGATAAGGAAGTGTGTACGAACGGAAGCCCCCTCCTTGTAATCTTCATCAAAGAATTCCCGAAGTCTGAGTGCTTTTCTGGTCTTATTGGCGGTAGAATACAGGATGTTCCCTGCTTTGTTCCTGCTGATCTTATCCTGAGAATAATAATGGGTGAGCCGCATCATTTCCTCTAGTATCGTTTCAGCCCCACTTTCATAAACCATATCCGTAGGAGCTGGCTGAGTGACGGCTTCCAGTTGATAGCCTTTCGGTTTTTCATAAAAGGCCCGTAGATGCTGTGCAAGCTTATCGGGAATGGAAAATTCACCGGAATATTCATCCAATGCCCCTTTAAAGAAATAGAAGTCTTCAAAAATGGTATTTGAGAATCTGTGAAAAAAATTATCCTTTCTAACTTCGCGTATGAAAATTTTAAGTTCTTTCTCCAGAAGGGGTATTTCCATCTTATATTCCCAAACAAGTACTTCCAGCACCCTGCGTGTGTTTTCTGGTAAAAAACCGGAGAAAGCTTTAAAGATGGGTTCATTGACAAAGACGGTCGCACATACTTCCAAAACCATCATTTTACTGGGGTTTCCCTTTACGTAAGGATCACTGTCCACGTAATCAGGCAGCCCATATTTCTCATGAAAACCTTCGTTCTCCTTAAAGAATAACCTGGCAAGTGAATAAATCCCTTTTACCAACTCATCTTTTGTATAATGGTGGTCAAAAGCTGCTATCAGGCTTTTATAAATATTTGACATGGTCATTTCTGTTTATGATCGGTGCTTGAGTGGATTTATCCCAAAATAAAGTCAATGTCTTCTTCAGAAAGCGACTTCACTGAAGAGGTGTCACTGGAAATCACACTATCGAACAACTCACTTTTCCTGTTCTGTAGCAACAGTATTTTTTCTTCGATGGTATCCTGTGCAATGAGCTTGTAACAGATGACTTTTTTGGTTTGCCCCATTCGGTGCGCCCGGTCTATTGCCTGGTTCTCAGCAGATTTGTTCCACCAGGGATCGAAAATAAAGATCATATCTGCAGCGGTCAGGTTCAATCCTAACCCACCGGTTTTTAGGGTCATAAGGAATGCTTTGCACTCATCATCTTCCTGAAAACGCTCCACCAAACGCTGACGGTCGCGAGTGGAGCCCGTCATGCTTACATAGTCTACACCCTCACTGTCCAGCTGCTCGCCGATCAGTTCGATGGCATTGAGAAAGTTGGCAAATATGAGGACTTTATGCCCGTTGGCAATGGCATGTATCACTTGCTCGATCAGCAACTCCCGCTTGGGAGAGACAATTTTACCCTCCGTCCGGGCTTCCGGCGTACAGGCTATCTGCCTTAATTCAGTCAGGGCCTGAAAGATGAAGAACTGCGATTGCTGCACCCCTTTTGTGGCAATCTGGGTTTTGATGGCATCCTGATAAAACTGCCTTCGTTGTTCGTAGAATTTTCTCTGTGGCTCGGACATTTCTACATAAAGTACTTGCTCCGTTTTATTGGGCAACTCTTTGAGTACGTTTTTCTTAAGCCTCCTTAAGATGAAAGGATAGATTTTCTTCCGTAGCTCGGTGATGACTTTTTCATTGTTATCCTTTTGAATGGGGGTAGCATAATGGTTATTGAAGCTTTGGGCAGTGCCAAACATGGAAGGGTTGAGAAAATGAAACAATGCATAAAGCTCGCCCAGGTTGTTTTCAATAGGCGTACCACTTAATGCCAGGCGATGTTTTGACTGTAAAAGCATCACTGCTTTGTGGGACTGGGACGCTATGTTCTTGATGTTTTGTGATTCATCCAGGATGATGTAATGGAAATTCTGATCCTTGAACTTTTCGATGTCATTTCTCACTAAGGCGTAGGTGGTTAAGATCAAATGGTGTTTCTTAGCTTCTTCCATATCCCGGTTTGCCTCGTAATATCGGTACACACTTAGTTCAGGATTAAATTTACTCACCTCACTTTCCCAGTTGAACAGCAGGCTTCTGGGCATGATGATCAGCGAAGGATGCTTTTCTTTAGGGTATATCTTAGACAGGATGGTGATGGCCTGTAGTGTTTTTCCCAGCCCCATATCATCGGCAAGGCAGCCTCCCAGTCCGGTTTCATGCAGGTAATTTAACCAGCGGTAGCCTTGTTTCTGGTAGTCCCTGAGTTCAGCGTTGATTTTTGGCAATTTGCCCCTTGATTTGGCAATGCTATTAAACCCTTCAAAGATCTCTCTGGACTTTTGGAAAGTCGTATCCAGTTCTTTTTCTGCCAGCAGTTCTTCCACCAGAGGCAGATCGAAAAACGAAACCTGTACGTTATCTTTCTTCTTTTTAAAAATGCGCTCAAGTTTTCTTACGTATCCTTCATTAATGATGGCGTGGCTACCATCATTTAGTGGGATGTAACGATTTTTGTTGTATTGGCTGATCACATCGAAGAGGTTCATCTGCTGCCCTTCGATATCTAAAGTGGCTTCTCCCTCTAAAAAGTCGATATCCCATCCCAGGTTTACGTTTAGCGTAGGAGTGACTGTCTTCACCTTGAAGCTGGTGAGTTTCTCCGTACCGTAGATCTTATACTCGGTGAGCATGGTAGGGAGTTCATTGTAAATGAACAGTCTGGCGGTCTCTTCTGGTAAAATAAACAGGTTTTCGTCCTGAACGACCTGCTGTTTTCCCCTTCCTTTTTGGGTTTGTACCCTTTTCAGACGTTTGGCCATTTGTCCCACCAGTTGTTCCAGGGGCTTTTGACTGATGGTTTTTACATTAATGACCTGTTCGAGTTCATTGATCTCTGCTATTTTACTGATTTCAAAATCATCCAAAAAGTGAACGCCCAGCTTTGGGAGTACCTGGCTTACCCGCATGTAGAGCGAATGGTCATTACCCACCTGCTCAAATACGAGGCTCGGTTCTGCGACCGCTATTTCTGTTGAAAACTCCGTGCGGTAGTTCTGCCATTGTATGCGCACGTGGTCTAAATAAGAAAATAAAAGGGACAGGTACTTTGCAAAGTCTTCGGAATGGAACCGGGTCTGAAAATTCCGTAAATTGATGAAGTTTGATCCAAGCGGGGTGATGGGATAGATGGTGTTGTCCACTAGCGCATGTTCTTCATTCAATACCTCAGGGCTCTCATAGGATTGACCATCAAAGGACAGGTGGGTCCAGGCCTCCATTTGATCCTCATTCCGGTCAATTTCCATCTTGATATGACCTTCTCCACTCTCAAAGTTAATGGGCTGTTTATCCTCTCCGATTACATTCCGGCACTGCTTCAGTAGTAATAAAAGATGATCATGGTCTTGCAGGTAAATGTTTTCTCCCGGTTTTTCCCAGTCGATCACAAAGCCCTTTTTGTCGCGGATCACTTCTAT
>JBCCXH010000317.1:0-6488 GCA_039192005.1 Bacteroidota bacterium | reverse complement strand
TTGGCTGCGTTTACCGCGGAACAGCGAACAAAGGAAATTGGGGTAAGAAAAGTCCTGGGAGCCTCCATCCTGAGCATCATCACTTTGCTATCAAAGGAATTCTTAAAGCTAGTGGGCATCGCCTTTCTCATCTCAGCTCCTATTGCTTATTACTTTATGAACACCTGGTTGCAGGATTTTGAAAACCGAACAGACATTAACTTCCTGATCTTTTTATTAGCAGGTTTTTTAGCTGTGGTCATTGCGTGGGTTACGATGAGCTTTCAGTCCTGGAACGCCGCACGCGTCAACCCGGCAAAATCACTGAAAGACGAGTAAAGTTAAATTGACCATGTTGTCGTCTGAATAGAAGAAAGTAAACGATAAACCTTTTCATAATCACGAGGCGATCCGACAAGCGGATCTGCCTCTTTTTTATTTAGGCGCGCCTTACCTGAAAAACTCCAAATGGAAACACCTCATATCCTCCACCTCCTACCAATGGCGGTTATGAAATCATTTTCAATAGGTACTTGTAAGAAATCCCGATGATGATTGCCATCCCGAAGCTTACCAGCGTCCCAATCAAAATGTACTCGGTCAGCTTCCGGTCTTTTGCCTTGGAAAGGTCTCCAAACCTAAAGACAGATTTTGCTGCCAATAAAAAACCGATGGATTGCCAGTAACCGAGGACAACAAAAAAGAAAATAAGCAGACGTTCGAGCATGCCAATGTACTTTCCCGCATTATCCAACGAGTCCTCTGACAGGCCTCCTTCTACGGTCCATCTGGAAAGCAATACCTTCATGAAAATGGAAGAGACTTCCGTTAAAAACACAATGGATATGATCAAAAGAAGCACCCCCGGATTGTTAAAGAACTCTACCTTCAACTTAAATAGATTGTAGTAATTCACTACAATTAAAATCACCAGAAAATGCGCCAACTGATCTCCGAAAAAAAGCAACCGTTTATTCACCCTGGTTCGCAACAACAACTTGGCCAGATCAATAGCAAAATGCGAAAAAATAGTCACCATAATGCCAAACCAGTACCGCTTTGGATCTCCCAAAACCATTAAGAGCAGCAGAAAGTGAACCAGCAGGTGAATGTACAGGTATGGCGACCTTAACAGCTTGTTTTGCTTGTCTATCACCCACCGGGAAGGCTGTAAAACAAAATCACCTAATACCTGAACCAATAAAAATTTCAGAGTGAGTAAGACCATAATGTTGCCGGTTAATTAAAGTTTCAAGCTAACTAATTTAGTTAGCTAAAATACTAAAAATATTAGCAAAATCCTCCACATTTCTCTCTTACTTCCTTCTGAAAGTACCTTTCCAGGTTCATTATTTCTTTGAACCCTCCCCTACTCAATGCTTCGCTTACATTACTCTGAGATTTGTTTAACCGCCGGGCCAATGTGACCTGACTCATTCGGGGCACTTCCAATAGTTGCACAATCGTTTCGGAAGACGTCGGCGTCCAACTGTCCATGGTTAGCGTAGCCAGATCAAAAGCGACGTTCATGCTTTCATCGAAGTCGGGCCACGGGGTTTTGACCCGCAACGTCTTTTTACCCAATGAATCAAAGCACTCCCCTGAGTGGATGTAAGCGCTACCATTGGACGTCGTAATCTTCCCCGAATCATATTCCTTCGTACCTATGCCTACGCCTATTCGCACATCCAAGGACGCTAACATCTTAATTTGAGCTTTAATCGCGACTGCAACTTTAAATGACCTTTCAGGAGCTACTTCCAATTGAAAACTATCGCCGCGAAATACCTCCCATTTTTGAGGTGACGGCCCATAGCGGCTTAAAACCCTCTCAAGCTCCCTTATCCAGTCTTCGGCAACCAGACTTCTCGAATTAATTAAATCACCGGTTAAGACCCCTATCATGTTCATTGCGTTTCCTTAAATATCCGCCATAAAGCAGATAATTCAAAATATCTGATTTATAACAGATAATTAGAATGAGTGAAAACCTCCGGGTAAGAAAGGTTATCCCTATAGGCTTACCGGAGAGGAGGCTTTAAACAATTTATCCACAACTTGAAATGAATCCATTTTACAAGGAAGGTTGTTGTTTAATTTGTATTAATCTTACTTTGTCATGTTTGCCTTTCTTACCCAAATCCCTAGCCGGGCACCCCTAAAGGGGAAAGGCAAAAAATAATCTAGCTCCCTTTAGGTCGGGCCACGTAGGCCGGGCCGACGTTCGGTGGAGGTAAATCAATTATTTTTTATATGATAATGTAGGACTATTTTTTTAATTCCTAAAATGGTTCATCTGCATGTATTTAATCTTTGACACGGAAACAACCGGACTCCCTCATAACAAATCAGCACCGGTTGAAGATTTGAACAACTGGCCGAGGCTTGTCCAGATCGCCTGGCAGCTTCATGACCATCAGGGAAAATTGCTCTCTACAGGCAATCACATCGTCAAGCCCGATGGCTTTACCATTCCGTTCAACGCAGAACGCATTCACGGCATCTCCACTAAACGTGCCCTCGAAGTGGGGGAAGACCTGAACGAAGTACTGGAAAAATTTTCCGAAGATGTGAGGAAAGCAGAGGTACTTGTCGGCCATAACATTGAGTTTGACAACAAGATCATTGGGGCAGAGTACCTCCGAACGGAAAATGAAAACCTGCTGGCCGATGCGCGAAACATTGACACTGCAGAAGACACCAAAACGTTTTGCCAGCTGGCGGGAGGCCTTGGGGGCAGGTTAAAAGCACCGAAGCTGATCGAACTTTACGAAAAGCTGTTTGGAGAGGGATTTGGAGACGCACACGACGCCGCTTATGACGTAGATGCAACTGCTAAAGCTTTCTTTGAATGCCTGAAAAGGGAGATCATCCCTACCATAGACCAAACCAGCGGTAGCGACATCCACTATGAAGCACCCGACCTCGACGCGGCAAATTTTGCCTGGATTCGGGAGGAATCATCCGGTAAAATCGGAACGGTCGAAGTAGCGGTTGAAGACATCAAGGGGCCGTTTATCCACTTACACGGCCATTCTCAATTTTCTGTCTTACAGGCAACGCCCGATGTATCTGAGGTAGTATCCAAAGCCAAGGAATACGGCATGCCGGCAGCCACGCTTACGGACCTCGGCAACATGTTCGGAGCCTTTAAATTTGTTGCTTCTGCACACCGGGAAGGGATTAAACCCATTATTGGCTGTGAGTTTTTTGTTGCAGAAGAAAGGAAGAAATTACAGTTTACCAAAGACAACCCCGACAAACGATTTCGTCAGGTACTGCTCGCAAAAAATAAAAAAGGGTACCAAAACCTGATCAAACTCAGCTCCATTGCTTACAAAGAAGGAAATTATGGCCTCTTTCCTCGTATTGACAAGGAGTTAATCGAGCAATATTCGGAGGATCTGATCGCTCTGAGTGGAAGTACCGCAGGAGAAATCCCACACCTGATCCTCAATGTTGGAGAAACGCAAGCAGAGCAGGCACTTCTTTGGTGGAAGGAACGGTTTAAGGATGATTTCTACCTGGAGCTGAATCGTCACGAGTTGGAAGATGAAAACCGACTGAACGAAATCCTGGTAGGGTTGGCTCAAAAACACGACATCCAACTCATCGCCACCAACGAGTATTACTACCTGGATAAAAAAGATGCGAAAGCCCACGACGTCCTCATTTGCATCAAAGAAAACGAGAAGCAGAGCACCCCGGTAGGAAGAGGCAGAGGGTTTAGGCCGGGATTGCCCAATCATAATTATTATTTCAAGTCGCAGAACGAGATGAAAGAGGCTTTTCGTGACCTTCCTGAAGCCATAGAAAACATTTCTGCTCTTGTAGACAAAATCGAAGATTACAGTCTCGAACGAGACGTCCTCCTACCAAAATTTGACATCCCTGACGAGTTTGTTGATGCGGAAGATGAAAAAGATGGAGGAAAGCGGGGCGAAAATGCTTATCTACGGCACCTTACCTACGAGGGCGCAGCCAAACGATACACGGAAATCACCGACGATATTCGGGAGCGAATCGACTTCGAGCTCCAAACTATTGAAAATACAGGATATCCGGGTTACTTCCTGATTGTTCAGGATTTTACGGCCATGGCCAGAGAGATGGGCGTATCCGTAGGCCCGGGGCGGGGATCGGCAGCAGGTTCTGTGGTGGCCTATTGCATTGGGATTACGAATGTAGACCCCATCGCGTATGACCTGCTTTTTGAGCGTTTCCTAAACCCGGATCGGGTATCACTTCCCGATATTGATATCGACTTTGACAACGAGGGACGTGAAAAAGTAATCAAATACGTGATTGATAAGTATGGGTTCGATCAAGTCGCCCAAATCATCACTTACGGTACCATGGCACCCAAATCTGCCATCCGCGATGCAGGGAGGGTCATGGAGCTGCCGCTTCCGGAAACCGACGCCATTGCGAAGTTGGTCCCGGAAAGGCCCGGCACGAAGTTTTCCAAAGTATTTCAGGAAGTCAAAGAGCTGGAAGACCTGAAAAAAGGAAAAGACCTGCCCTCTCAGGTGCTTAACCAGGCAGTCGTACTCGAAGGGTCGTTGAGAAATACGGGAATCCATGCCTGTGGGGTCATCATCACACCGGATGACATGAGTAACTTCATCCCACTAGCCAAATCAAAAGATTCCGACCTGCTGGTCACCCAGTTTGACAACAGCGTGGTGGAGTCCGCAGGGATGCTCAAGATGGACTTTTTAGGCTTGAAGACCTTGTCCATCATTAAGACGGCAATTGAAAACGTAGAGAAACGTCACGGAACGCAACTCGACCTGGACAGCATGGGACTGGAAGATCCTAAAACCTATGCGCTCTACCAAAGAGGGGAAACCAACGGAACCTTCCAGTTTGAATCCCCTGGTATGCAAAAACACCTGAGGTCACTTAAACCGGATCGTTTCGAAGACCTGATCGCCATGAATGCGCTGTACCGACCGGGTCCGATGGAGTACATCCCTAACTTCATTGCCCGAAAGCACGGAAAAGAGCCGATCACCTATGACATCCCGGACATGGAGGAGTACCTCGCAGAGACCTACGGGATTACAGTCTATCAGGAGCAGGTCATGCTTCTCTCTCAAAAGCTGGCCGGATTTACAAAGGGTGAAGCGGATGTGTTGCGAAAAGCGATGGGTAAGAAAAAGCGCGACGTCCTCGACAAGATGAAACCCCAGTTTATCAATCAGGCCAAAGAAAAAGGCCATCCTGAAGATAAACTGGAAAAAATCTGGAAGGACTGGGAAGCGTTTGCGGCCTACGCATTTAACAAGTCGCACAGTACCTGCTACTCGGTAGTTGCGTACCATACTGGGTACCTGAAAGCCAACTACCCGGCAGAATACATGGCTTCTGTCCTGACTCACAACCAAAGCAACATTGAGAAAGTGAGTTTCTTCATGGAAGAATGTAAAAACCGGGGCATCAAGGTACTCGGACCGCACGTAAACGAATCTGCACAAGATTTTGCCGTTAACCTGGAAGGAGAAATCCGCTTTGGGCTGGGTGCCATCAAAGGTACGGGTGAGTCTGCCGTACAGGCACTCATTGAAGAGCGTGATGCCAAGGGACCCTTTAGCGATATCTTCGATTTTGCCAAACGGGTAAACTTAAGGACGGTCAATAAAAAGTCGTTTGAAAGTCTGGCAAAAGCCGGAGCATTTGATTGTTTTGAAGAATTTCACAGGAGGCAATACACAGAGCCGGATGAAGACGGCAGTTCGCTTATTGAAAAATCCATCCGGTACGCCAACAAGCTGCAGGAGGAAGAAGCCAGTGCGCAATCTTCTCTTTTCGGAGGTAGCTCTGGATCTGATATTTCCAAGCCAAGGGTAGTAAGGATTGAGCCCTATGGTGAAATCGAGGAGTTAAACATTGAAAAAGAGATGGTGGGTCTTTACATCACCGGCCACCCACTCAATCAATTCAAATTTGAAATGGACCACCTCACCAATAGTTCCATTAATCAATTGACAGATCTTGAAAAACTAAAAGGGAAGGAAATTAAAATCGGGGGCATCATCAGTGACATCCAACACCGGACCTCAAAAAGAGGAAATCCCTTCGGACAGTTTACACTTGAAGATTTTGGGGATAATTATACTTTTTACCTCTTCTCTCAGGACTACCTCAAATTCAAACCTATGTTGGAAAAAGGATGGTTCATTTATGTTTCAGCTAGTGTTCAGAACCGTTGGAAGAGTGAGGAGCTGGAGCTAAAAATCATGAACATCGAACATCTGAGCGAGATACGAGAAAAAATGACAAAAGGGCTGGAACTGAACGTCAGGCTGGAAGATGTCAACTCTGTAATCGTGGAAGAAATCGAACGAATTGCGGGCATGTTTCCCGGCAAGTGCGTATTGAAGCTTTCACTCAGGGGTGTTTATGAAAACCGGTCGATCAACCTGGAGATGCTTAGCAGGAAATTTACCATCGATCCCACAGATGAATTAATCAAAGAACTTCAAACAATGGAGGAGATCGCTTTC
>JBCCXH010000316.1:0-6489 GCA_039192005.1 Bacteroidota bacterium | reverse complement strand
CTTGTACCCCTACCATCGTACTATCTGTGATCGTGATGGTTAGGTCAATGACCGTTTCTTCTCGCTCATCTGTTTCTTCATCTATAAAATTGGCAATCAAAATAAGCTGGTCCGTGTCATTGTCATAACTCCAACCACCTTCTGCTACAGAGTCATCTTCTTTTTCTTTGAATTGCACGTCCTCACAGGTAGAGCTTTCAAAATCGACGTATTTCTCTTCTCTACTTTCTTCAATTTTCAACGCTCCGTTTCCTGAAAAAGTAACCTTAACAAAGTTGGTCTTTTCAGAAACCTCTACCGTCACATCTTTCGTTTCCTGTCCGCCTTCGCACAAGAAAGGAAAGTCTAAAGAGTCGATATCCAATACTCCGACTACGCGTGTATCTACTTCACCATCAAATTCATCTACAAATTGAGTGATGTTCCACGTACCGATCAGAAAATCACTATTTTCACCTCCAAGTTCACTGACCGTAACACACACTTCTATGACGTTACTCACCCTTTCATCAGAATCGTATACACAAACATCTGCACAAAACTCTCCTGGCTCGATGTTGTCAGGAAGTTCTAAACTAAATGCCGGACCGTCATCATCCGCTACCCTGCCACCAAGAAATGCAGAAGCGGGAATATCAAAATAAGAATCTGCACCTGGGATTTGTAAATAGATCCCTGCCACGTCACCAGAAAGAAGTTCTAAATCAATAAAAAGCTCTCCTCCTTGTACACTGAGTGCGTCAACATCTTCACCGGATAACTCAGGAGCCTCAGGATCCTGGGAGGGTTCAGGAGGGTCTCCACTTTCTACCTCTGCACCAGGAACGGTAATCGACTCGGATACGGCGTTTGCGTCGGACAATTGAACGTCTTCTTCAATTGCCTGATTGTTTTCCTCATCGTCACAGCTGATAAGGATAAACGTAAATGCGAATAATAAATAGATGAATCTTTGAATGGTCTTTGTTTTCATGCTGATCTTTAATTTTTGATGAAGCTAGAAACAAAAGGGGTAAGTGCTATCACTGAATCGATCAATGAAACCAGGTCATCGACAACCTAGCCGTTATTTCAAACAAAAGATTTGAATAATTTTTCGACTAAAGAATTTCTTTCAAATCAAAAGACAATGCTTCCGAAATCAATGAAGAAATGTCACCTTCATTGACCAGGTACAGCCTGGGTTGGTCTTCATCTTCCGGAGTGTAAACCTCAAGGGTTTTATTGGCGGGATCTATGATCCAGTATTCGGTCACGCCGAATTGTAAATACTTTCGCTTCTTCGTATTGCGATCGATAAAACTATTGGACGGTGAGATGACCTCCACGATTAAGTCTGGCACGCCTTCGATCCCCCGATCGGTTATGATCGCTTTTTTCTCATTCGAAATGAATACAAGATCGGGTTGCAAAACGTTTTGGTTATTCAAATACAAGTCAACCGGAGAAAGGATCGCTTCACCTGATGAAAGCCCGTCCAAAATTTTGAAGAGTTTCCCAATAACCCTTTGATGATTGATACTTGGTGCTGGTGACATAATTAAACTTCCATCTATGAGCTGGGCAAGTAGTCCCTCTTCCAATTTCAGATAGTCATTGACAGTCCATTCCCTACTCCGATCAATGGTTGCTACTTCCATAGCTTAAAGATATTTAATTTCGCACCAAAAAGTTGGCTAAACCAAGTATTGTATACGAAGACAATCACTTATTGATTGTAAAAAAACCAAGTGGCCTGCTCGTCCAGGGAGACAACACCGGAGATGATACGCTTACCGATTGGGCAACAGAATACATACGCAAAAAATACCAAAAACCTGGGAATGTATTCTGTCATCCTTGCCACCGGCTGGACCGGCCGGTCAGCGGCCTGGTGATCTTTGCCCGTACTTCCAAGTCTCTTGAGAGGATGAACCGAATGTTTCGTGAAAATGAAGTTGAAAAAACCTATTTAGCTGTAGTCAATAGTTCTCCTCCACACTCACAAGGTCGTCTGGCTCATTGGCTGGAAAAAGATGCAGCAAAAAACCTGACGCGCGCTTATCAAAAACAAAAAGGCAAGGTCAAACTGGCTGAGTTGTCATATGAGCTGATCTCCTCCATGGGAAAAACTTCTTTGCTGAAAGTACATCCAAAAACGGGTCGCCCTCATCAAATCAGGGTTCAACTAAAATCAATCGGGTGTTCAATAAAAGGGGATTTAAAGTACGGTTATACCAAACCTAATCAAGACAAAAGCATAGATTTGCATGCGTATAAACTATCGTTCGTTCATCCGGTAAAAAAAGAGCCGATAACCGTTCGATCGCAGCCTGATTGGTCAGACTATAACGCCTTTATTGATGAGTTGGATTAAAAAGTTACAAGATAAGTGGGAGCTTCGGAACCTTTGGCAGGTAATCGTCGTGCTGGTAGTATTTGCGTGTACGGGGTTTACCGTTTTATTTATTCGCACCCCGATACTTAACCTGATCACCGGTGGCGGTGAAAAAGAATGGTGGATGACCATCGTTTACATCCTTTTGATTTTACCCATTTACAATGTGATCCTCTTGTGTTATGGATTCATATTTGGCCAGTTTGCTTTTTTTTGGAAATACGAACAAAGAATGCTGAGGCGGTTCGGGATTAAGAAAAATGCGGTCGAAAAGTGAGGCGATTTCCTTCATCAATCAGCTAGGAAAGGATAAAAAACGTTTTTCTTTCTACTGTGATTTCCTGGGCGAAAAATGGGTGATTCAGGAAAATACGGATCAACCTTCTTTTTACCTTGATATCCAGGATTCCTCCCCGTCGCTACCTGCGGGTAAGATTGAATTTGAACGTTATCCCATTTCATTGGAGGGTTATCAGTCTTCTTTTGAAAAAGTGGTGCATCAAATAAATGTTGGAAATTCGTTTCTTACCAACCTGACGTTTCCTACACGAATTGAAACGAACCTGGGACTGGATGAAGTTTTCAGGCTCTCCAAAGCGCGGTACAAGCTATTGGTCCCTCACCAGTTTGTGGTTTTCTCTCCGGAGACGTTTGTCCAAATCCGAAATGGCCGGATCTATTCTCACCCAATGAAAGGTACAATTGATGCCCGGTTGCCGGATGCGAAAGCTGTCATTCTAAACGATGAAAAGGAGACTGCGGAACACGTGACCATCGTGGACCTCATCCGAAACGACCTCAGCCAGGTTGCTACAAACATTCAGGTCACCCAATTCCGATACGTAGATGAGATACAAACGAATAAGAAAACCTTATTGCAGGTGAGTTCTGAAATACAGGGTGAACTACCTAATGGATGGAACGAGCATTTAGGGTCCATACTGAGAAAGTTACTTCCTGCCGGATCTATCTCTGGTGCACCGAAGCCACAGACCCTTCAAATCATTCGGTCTGTAGAAAAATACGACAGAAATTTTTACACCGGTATTTGCGGACGCTTTGATGGCGAAAGCCTGGATACCGGGGTCATGATTCGCTTTGTCCAAAAAAAAGGAAACGACTTTTATTACTACAGTGGAGGGGGAATTACCTCTTTCAGCAAACTGGAAAAAGAATATTCGGAGATGGTAGACAAGGTATATCTTCCTATTTAAGTCTATTCTTTTCATCGCGCTTACAGCCTATTCTGTTTCCAGATGCTTGCGCTGTCAATTCAGCATGACAAATGCACCCCAATAATACGGTTCGGGAAAACGCTGCCTTAATGATTTCTGTGCTGTGAAAAAAGCTTCTTCTCTGGGCTTACCGCTCATCCACTCTTCATAAAAGGAGGTCATCAACTGCTGCGTGGCCTCGTCGCTTACTTTCCAAAGGCTCATCACGACTGATGCCGCTCCTGCTACTTGAAATGCACGCTGCAACCCGTATACTCCTTCGCCTGATTTCACCTCTCCCAATCCTGTCTCACATGCACTAAGTACCACCAGTTCGGTATTTTTTAAGTCCAGCGTGACCACTTCATATGCCGTCAGCACGCCATTGTCTGCGGTGCTCACCTCGGTCCCTTGCGTAGCTTGTCTCATGGTTTGCTCTGCGTCTGCCAGCATCAAACCTGACCGAAGTAAGGGGTTGTCATTTGCCTGCCCGACTTCAACTCCAAACACTTTCCCGCCAACCGCCTGGTTTGCTTTAAGAAAAAAGCCATGAGTGGCCACATGCAAAAGTGAAGGTGAGCGGATCTCCTTAAAATTTTGTTCTGAGGCTTCTTTCCGCATAAATGTCCGCGTAGCAAACCCACCAGACTCGGTAAGCTTGCTGATGGTCGCAATCTCTTTTTGGGTTCCGGGCAAAGGTTGCAGCAGTCCCTGGGCACCATAGTCAGGAAAACCAAAAAAATCTGCCTGCTTTCGTGAGGGTGAAGAGCTTTCTTTTTTGGTAAGGTCCCTTGTGCTTGAGTACAGGTGAAGCTTCAACTCGTCAGACACAAAGGTGCCATCAGGTCTTTCAAGCGCTCCGACGTTGACCTGATAGTAGACCCCGTCAGGAGAAAGGTATACGTTATCAACGTCTCCTAATTTTTCATCGATGGGCTGCCAAAACTTCTCATAAGTGATCTTGTCCTCAGCTTTGAGTTTCACGCGATTCAAATAGGCTTTCGCATATTTTCGATCCAGGTCGTTTCCTTCTTCTAAAACGACCAACTCAGGGTGCTCGCTGCTTTGCCTGGCAATAAGAAAGGCGTAATTTTTTTTATCTGTGAAACTCCTGTCAAATACCGGGTATCCAATAACCTCAACGGCGACATCGTTTGCTCCTATCCTGGATCTGACATCCGAGATCGTCGCCACAGGCAGCTTATTTGACTGAGCAAATTCGCTTGATAGTTGATTGAGCGCTTTCTCAATACGATTGACATTGGACGTGATTTGTTCCAAATCAATTTTCTGCTCGGCGAGCTGCGCTTTTGAATAGGTATAGTAAAGAATCAACTCTTCTTTGGCTTGTACCCAGTCGGCATAAAGTTGCTTTAGTTTTTCATCGGAACTATTCAAAATCTGCGTCCTCACCTTCGTTGCTGTGCTTAGCAAAATGCCTTTGGTTTTCAGGTGAATCGTATACATTTCAGAAAGTAACGAAGGGTCCTGTATGCCTCTCTCTACTGCATAGGCATAAAATTTAAGGATGGTAGGCCTGACTTTCGCCCAATATTGGCCTTTCTCGTACTCACTCATGGCTCCGAAGTAGTTTTCAACCAGGCTCAGCTCAGCGTCAATGACTTTCTTAAACTGAGTGGTGGCCTGGCTAAATAAGCCCTGTTTCCAGGAAACAACGGCCAAATCTTCCAGGGAATTGAGGTAGTCCGGATGGTTGACTCCATAAAATTGTTGATACGTTCTGTTTACTTCATTCAGTATATTGGATGCTTCTACAAAATCCCCGGAGTAGAGGTGGTACTTCCCCAGATTATGCTTTGTCTTTATGTATGCGGGATGATTGGTTGTGTATTTTTTTTCAAAAATTCTTAATGCATCGTTGAGAAGTTCGGGGACCTGATCGGTTTTATCTGACTCCATCAACACTCCAGCCAAATAGTTCTCCACGTTTGCATAATCTGTCTGGTTGCGGGCCATCCTTTTTCGCTTCAACTCCAATACTTCATTGAAGATGACCTCCTCAC
Source organism: Bacteroidota bacterium (assembly GCA_039192005.1). Taxonomy (GTDB): domain Bacteria; phylum Bacteroidota; class Bacteroidia; order Cytophagales; family Cyclobacteriaceae; genus Ekhidna. Next base: position 874 of record JBCCXH010000316.1, on the reverse strand, counting down.
GTTCGTAGTCTCTTTTGCTGTAGTGAATCAACCCTTCGTTGATCTTAAAGCTTATGTTATCTCTGCCTTTTGAACGCAACTCGCCACTCGCCATGTTTTTGGAATTTTCTATTTCCGAAATGGCCTGATCATACTGACCCACCTCATTGTACAAAAGGGCCCTGTTGCTCTTGATGATGGCATGAGATACAGACCCGGCTTTCCCGTTTTTCTTAACGATGGCTTCAGATTGATCAAAATATTCCTCCGCCTCGGTGTATTTACCTTGAGATTGGGCAATCACAGCGTGGTTGTTGTAAAGCGACGCCAACGCGATGGACCGGGTGCCTATTTCGTCTTCAATATACTTCGTCGTCTCCGAGATAAAATCTTCTGACAGGTTATATTTTCCTCTTGCATGAATAAGGATGGACAGGTTTGCCATGGTCTTTCCAAGTGCATACTTCTCTTCTATACTCAATGTATCCATGCCAACGACCGAACGAATAGCAACTACTGAATCCAATAGGGCTTCCGAATAAAGGGTACTTTCATCATTAACAAAAAGGCTCAATGCCTGAAGAAAATTATAATAAGCAGCTTCCGGATTGATGTAGATGGAAAACTCGCCTTTCCTATTGAAATCAAACGCTTTTTCATACGTTTCAAGTGCTACCGGCTCTGTTGTTTCTCTCTCATAATTTTTGGCTACGGTGAGAAAAACATTCTCTTTACTTTCCCTATTGGCAAAAAAAGAAGCTCTGTTACCTTGTGAGAAAATATAATTATAATTCAACGTGTCTTTTTGTAGTTGCTCTTCTCTTGCCTGATCCAATTGGGACTTGCCCACCTCAGTGCTACCGGTATCTTCTATCTGATCTTCAATGGACTCTTT
>JBCCXH010000315.1:0-6517 GCA_039192005.1 Bacteroidota bacterium | reverse complement strand
GACCAGCTTCTTGAGTATATCAAAACTTATAATGAAACCAGAGCCAAACCTTTCGAGTGGACTTATAATGGAAAATAGTTCCATTTTTAATAAATCTTCACACTAGTCGGGGACGCTAGTCGATTGCGCCGATTACCTGAGAACACATCCGAATCGAAAGAACTTTGATTAACACAATCCCCAGTGACATAGGGCTGTCACTCCACTTGATTTCTTTGTGTCAAATTCACTAAAAACAAGAAAATAATGACAACAGAAGAAGTAGCAAATCAATTGGTTCAACTCTGTAGAGAAGGCAAGTTTGACCAGGTATATCAGGAACTGTTCTCTCCCGACATTGTCAGTGTGGAGCCAGAAGGCAACCCTACAGGAACCGTACGTGGCATGGAGGCACTGAAAATAAAAGGAGAAAAATGGAATGAAATGGTAGAAGAAATGATGGCTTCGGAAATATCTGATCCTATTGTGGCTGCCGATCATTTTTCATGTGCCTGGAAAAGTAAAGTAAAATTCAAAGGAATGGAAGAGATAGTCGATGTAGATGAGATCAGTGTCTATAAAGTGGAAGGTGGTAAAATCGTCTTAGAACAATTTTTCTACACGCCTCTGCCGGAGTTGGCGATTTGATTTAAAAAGACTTCATGATGGAACACCCCGTGTAAGTATGGGGTGTTTTTTATTGATGCACACAGTTAGAAACAAAAGCAATGACCACTCTAGCATGGGTTGGCTAAGGCAGAAATGAGCATAAGCAGCTTTGTGCTAGACTCCATAGGTCAATCCCTTCCTGCCTACCCACACGGACGAGGATGAATGTTGCCAAAGCCAATCCGCCTACAGGCAGGTTTCCTGATGGGAATCATCCGGCTTGGAGCAATCGTTCATGCAAACCAATGACCGTTGAAAGAAAACCATACACATCAAATAATAAAGCCGCCGGAACTGAGTTAATTTTGGAAGAAATCAAGTACACGAAAAACGCTTGAAGAGATTCCTTATCATTTCATCCATCGTACTGCTATGTGGTGCTGGATATTTCACGTATGAAAAATGGGTAAAGCATTCGAGGCTTACGGCCTGGAGTTTTATTCCATCCGATGCAGCCATGGTGCTGGATGTCGAACTGATCAATGACTTGTCTAATATTCAACGTACAAATGGTTGGAAGACGTTCAGTCAGTCCACCAGCGCCGATAATTTAAAAAGAGGCCTGAACTTCCTGGATTCCATCAACGGTGAAGGAGGGTTCTCCACACTCTTTGATGAGGTGCCTTCGTTGATTTCCATGCATCGGGTATCTAACACGGCTATTGATTACCTGTTTGTATTGGATATTCAAAACCTCTCGCAGAACACGTTCATTAGCGCAGCTATCGGTAGGTTAAAGGCTGCCGGATACCGGGTCAAAACCAGAAACTATAATGGGTTTCGAATAAGCGAAGTAGGAAAGGATGGCGTACTATTGACCTATATTTTTTACAAGCACTTTTTCCTTGCAAGTTTTACACCTTACCTTGTTGAAGATGCGATCCGAACCATAGACGACCCCTCAATTCAATCGTTTGCCGAGCAATACAAAGAGGAAAGAACAGGAAATCTTCATATCAACTATAAAGAACTTAGCAACGTACTGGGAGTGTTTAGCACTGAAAACGTTGACTTTCCAGTCATCAATGGCTCTTATGAGCTTTCCATTGACTCTTCCTATCTTCATTTTACAGGGATTTCTACTCCCGGAGAGGTATTGCTTGGACATAGCGTATCACCCGGAAGTTCTGACATATCTACGATCATTCCGTCGAACACGGCCCTGTTCTATCATTTTTCTTCTACGGAAATCCAGGATTGGAAAGAAAAGCAAATTCAGGTACTAGCGAATGACCGATTGATCTTTCAACTTACTGATTCATTAAATAAAACACTAGATTATCATCCAAAGCAAGTCTTTGATCTTCTCGATGACGAGATGGGACTAGCCATACTTGAAGCAACCAGGCCGAACGATATCAGAAAGCTTCTATTCCTCAAAGTAAAGGACCTGGAGGCTTCACTTGATTACTTTAACCAAATCATTGCACGTGCCGCCTATGCCAATGGGGATTCTGTTTACGTGGAGCCTTACAACAAACAGGAAATCAGGTTTTTCCCCATCAAAAACTTTCCCAAAACCTTGCTTGGTGAAAAAGCCAAAGGGTTCGATCAATGCTTTTATATCAACTACAGGAATTACCTCATCTTTTCCAACAACCTGCAAGAGCTAAAGGGTTTTGTGGGCTTAACAGAATCAGAAGAAACGTGGGGAAAGTCCGTCCGAATGAATGATTTTCTTTCCGAAACGAGTGCTGAAGCCAACATGAGCTTGTTTGTAAACCTCCCACGTGCATGGACGTTGTTTACTCCAACGATACGCGAAGAGTGGGCAGAACACTTTAGCGTAAATGAGTCCGTTTATAAGGGTTCGGAATTGGGTGCGTTTCAATTTACCTGGATTGACGGTCAATACTATACCAGTTTTACCTTTTCGCAGCCAGAGAAAAGAAAACGTGTGGTTTCTAAAACGAAATCGGATAATTCGATCGTCTTTGCAAACACCATTATTTCTAAACCGAACCTCGTAAAAACACACGCTTATCGTAAGTATGACATCATCGTACAAGATGAGTTGAATACCGTTTATTACCTGAACAGTTCGTTTTCGACGTTATGGACGGAAAATCTAGAGGCTCGCATCATTAGTGACATTCACGAAATAGACTATTACAACAATAGAAAAATTCAGTATTTATTCGCCACCGCTAACCAGGTGCATATGCTGGACCGTACAGGGGCCTACATTCCCGGCTACCCTAAAGCTTTACCCGGAAATGTCAACATTGCGCACCTAAGTCTTATTGATTACGATCGAAGTAAAAATTATCGCATTGGACTGACTGATGAAAGTGGTCAGGTTTATTTAACCGATAAGGATCTGAAGGTTTTGGAAGGTTGGGACCCTATTCCTTACCAAAGGGCTGCTATTCAACCTTTGAGGCATGCGCGGTTAGGTGCCAAAGACATCATGATTTTAATACAGAAGAATGGACAAGTTAATGTAGCCAACAGAAGGGGTGAACGAATGGCGGGATTTCCTTTTCAAACGCAAACCACACTTGATGAACGTTATTACCTGAACCCTTCTAATTCGCTTGCTAGTTCTACAATCAATATTTTATCGGAACAAGGAGAGCTAACCGAACTTACGCTTGGTGGCATCGTCCTGAATCGAACGCAGCTGATAAAAAATGAACACGATACAAAATTCAGTTTGATTCCCGATAAAGGAGAAAAATCATTTATTATCGTACGCAAACAAGGCAATACGTATGATGTACTTGATGCTACCGGGAATTTATTGTTCTCTAAGGAATACCTGTCAAGAGCAGAGATACTTACACAATATTACCAGTTCGGTGCGGGCAAAGATTTAATCATTTTTACGGATACCGGTAATGGGTCTTTGTATGTCTACAATACTTCTGGTACGTTAATAACGGGTACGCCACTGCGGTCTGAGTTTGAAGTAGGAATTTTTTACTCTACAGCAAAAAAAGAACTCCAGATCTTTTCCACCTCGGAAGCCAACCTGGAGTTCTATCAGTTTAATTACTAAACCTGAACGGTCTTCCACCCACCTCTTTTGAAGAGACTAATGGCGACGACTGCATACAGGCTATGACACAATGCAATGCAAAGGAATACTCCGTTAGGCCCCCAATTGTAGTGTATTGCCAATAGGTAGGCTAGCGGGATTTGTACGACCCAAAAAACTGCCAGGCTAATAAAAAGCGGTGTTTTGGTATCACCGGCTCCATTGAATGCCTGGCCTACTACCATTCCGTAAGCAAAAAAGATGTATCCGAAACAGATGATTCTCAATGCGCTAATTGCAGTTTTCAAAACCAAGCCTGATTGATTGAAAACGGATAGCACAACTTCAGCAAAAATGGAAAAAGTAGTGGCTACAATTACGAGGAAAATGGTATTCCAAAGTGCTGTTCTCCAAACGGATGACTCGGCACGTTCCGGCTTTCCCGCCCCAAGGTTTTGCCCAACCAGTGTTGCTGCAGCGTTCGCCATGCCCCATGAAGGTAGCAACGTAAATACGATCACCCTAAATGACATTTGGTAACCGGCAACTACTTCTGTTCCAAATTCTGCAACAATTTTCACCAAGAACAGCCAACTGAGGCTTTCCACGATAAACTGGCCTACACCTGCCGAAGCAATGACAATCAACTCCCTGATGATCTGAATACGGATGACCAGATTTTTCCATCCGAGTTTCACCAGAGCGGAGCCGTTAAAAAGATGAAATAATTGAAAAAGAACACCTATTGTCCTGCCCGTGGTTGTCGCAATCGCCGCTCCTTCGATACCAAATGCAGGGATAGGACCTACGCCAAAAATAAAAACAGGATCAAGAATGATGTTTAGTGCATTGGCCAGCAATAAAGACTTCATGGCAATGGATGCATTGCCGGCCCCTCTAAAGATTCCATTAATCAAAAAGATTAACACAATGCTTAGGTTACCCGCATACATGATACGTGTATAGCCCACTCCTTCTTGTACCATGTCCGGCTCTCCTCCCATAAGTGTGAGGATGTTTTCCGCAAAGAAAAACCCGGGAATACCTAAAACAATACCGACCACTACGGCTAACAAAATGGCCTGAAAGCCAGCATTGGACGCCTTTTCCGGTTCTTTCTCTCCGATACGCCTTGCTACTGTTGCCGTAGCAGCCATGCTGAGTCCTACTGCCATGGAGTAGATAATCATAAGCGGTGTCTCGGTCAACGCCACGGTAGCCATTGCATTTACACTAATTCTGGATACGAAAATCATATCCACAACTGCAAAAAGGGCTTCCCCTATCATTTCCGCTATCATTGGGATGGATAGCAGCACAATCGCGCGATTAATGCTCCCTTTGGTGAATTCCTTTTCTTCACCTCTGAGTGCTGAGATAACTAAACGCATTATCCCCTTTATGGAATGGTTGTTATTCGCCATTTTTATGAAACTTAAATGGTTGATTTCGCTTTTGTGAGAAGCGACAAAAAATTGAAAAAAGTTAATTGAATTGAGTAGAGGTCTCGATAGGTATTAACCTATGAATGGGATGAAAATAACCGATACCTCGTTTGTAGACTTCATGATACTGCAATATTAAGCGTTTTTTCAAAAACCCAAAATAAAGAGGCGTTTTTTATTTGCAGATACCTTAAATATAGTAGGAGACCCATTGAATCAGATTAACCAGCCCAAGTATAATGAAGGCGACTCCGGGTATCACGTTTACGATGCGATGGTTATCTGCCACACGAGTGAATTTTGAACCTACCTTCACAATGATTATTAATAGCCCTAACTCCCCCACAAAGACACCGACTACATAAGCCCAATAATTGATTCCATCCAGAACAATCAGCCCGTTTACTTTGAGATAGGTGGTCACACCAAGCCAAAAAGGCATCGCCAGCGGGTTTAAGACCCCTAACACCACCCCCTTTAAGAATCCAATTTTTTCATCACTTATTGCTGTTATATCGTGACTGGATACTTTACTACGAATGGAGAAAATCCCTAAAAAAAGAAGTACGGCAGCGGCAATTAAATAGAAATAATTCGTAAACTCGATTTGTTTGGCCAGATAGATCTGTACCTGAACTGCAAGTGCCGCATATAGCGTATCAATAATGGATGCGCCAAATGCCAAATAATAGCCACTTTTCGATTTCCCCTTAAGAGATAGTTGCATGACAGAGATGTTGATGGTGGCAGGTGGAAGCGTCCCAACCAGACTGATGATAAACGAAAGAAAAAAAACCTGAATCAACATGTGGCGAATGTACTGAAATACCTTTTCTTAAATGATAGGAAAGAAATGATTCGATTGCTCCCTCTTCTTAGTAAAATCCAATTCATATTTCTAAAATTGATTATTTTTCCACCCGAATGGAGCATGATTATAACCTATTCATAGAGAATTTGAAAGGAAGACGGTACGATGAGGCACTCAGAGAGCCTATCTTATCCGAAGGGTTTGAGTCATCCAACTTACCTGATTGTGTCAAGTATGCGCTTGAAGCGATGGTAGAGATCGATGTCTCTTATGCCTATAAAGTTTACAATAACTCCAGGCGTATTCATGAAAAGATCAATAAAGAGCTGATCAAGCGGGGGGTCAATGTAGAATACAGGTACCAGGGAGGACTTAAAACGTTTACTAATATACTTCTGTACGGAGATGTTGAAATCATTATTTTAAAGAAAAACCCTTCCTTAAAACCGCATAAAGACATCCAGGCGCTTGGGACAGAACTAATGGACATTCTCACAGGGGATCGAAATTTTAAATCTGTAGACTTTAGCGATAAAACACGCATCCGAATCACTGCGTTGAAACCAACGTGTGAAATAGATGTGTTGCCGTCTATCTGGGTGGATACTTCTGAATTCAGAAAAACAAAAAACG
>JBCCXH010000314.1:0-6548 GCA_039192005.1 Bacteroidota bacterium | reverse complement strand
GAAACGTTTCTCCTCTCCTAATAACTCAAGCGTATCAAAAGAGATATATCCATAAGGGGTCTGCGAAAACTGAGGTGGAAATTGATTGAGATCATGGGCGGTCCCGACAACGGTTAAAGCCCCTTCTTTTCCATTTGGAGGCTCAACGACAAGTGAATCACCAAAATCAATATCTTCAAATCCTAAAGACGGGTTATAAGCCGAGCGCTCGATCAAAATCGTGCCGACCGGTGGGGGCCAATCCCCCACTTCATGCGTCAATTTATTAAGCTTGATTTCTTCAAAGTCGGCCAAGGCAAAAAGCTGCATATTGCGCCATTCCCCTTCAGCCGTTTTAAATCGGATATTGATCCGCCCAATCAATAGGTGATATAGCAGTTTGGAGATGGACTTAAGGCAATAGAACAGAATAAGAATTGCCAGACCTAAAGTGATGAGTGCTCCAAAGCTATTTATAAACCATTCATTGATACTCCCCAGCAACCCATTCAATCCCAATTCGATCACCGGCCGCTCACTAACTGATACAACATTAAATCCACTGGTCAAATACCCACTCAACCGTTCCAGAAAACGATACTTCATCTCCAATGGAAATAATAGTACGACCATAAGGATGTTAAAGAAATCATGAGCAGTGCCGGCAGCTATCGCTTTCCTGAACTCAACGGGTTTTGTAATATAACCCATCGCTACGATGGTGCTAGTAAGCGTCGTGCCAATGTTTGCTCCCATAATGATAGGGATGGCCCCGTGTAGCGTTAACGATCCGGAAGCGACTGCGGCCACAGCAATGGTTGTCGTTGTGGAGCTACTCTGTAGGATTGCTGTTGACAACAAACCGATGAATAAGCCTATGAAAGGATTTTCAGTAGCGTGGATCGCGTAGTCAGCGAATCCACCACCTAATGATGCGATTGCACTTCCCATCATGCGAATGGAAAACATGAAAAGGAAGACGGAAAAGACGATGGCAACGCCATTTACCCATGCGGATCGCTTCATTTTTTCCTGCCCACCTAATAAGTCGTTAATTGCCATCAATTCATTTATAAAAAGATCCGTAAAATTATAAGAATCTTTAGCATGAGAACGAGAAGTATTATGAAGCATTTGTTATCAAAAAAAGTAGAACGGAAGAGCGAAGTGTTAAGGAAAAAATTCACATTTTCGCATCTTAATATTAATAGTTTTACAAGCGACTAAATAGCTATCACTAACGGAGTCACATGGGAGAAATAGAAATCGTTATGTATGTCGGGTTTTTCCTGGCAGCCTACTCAGTCGTCGGAAACGACGTGATACAAACCTTAGGGACTTTTTTAAGCTCTAATGAGCACAGACCCTGGTGGCTATTGGCACTTTTCACTTCTGCTATTCTGACCATTACATTGATTTATGGTTGGCAACTTAATGACGGCGATGTCTCTTATGGAAGACTTATCGGTGATCCGGAGACGAATAGTTTTTCTGATCCAAAGTATAAAAGCCCATACGATACGGAAGGGTTTGGATGGCCTTATTTGTTGCCTCCCATTATTTTGTTGATCGTAACACGGATAGGCATTCCTGTAAGTACGTCATTTATGATCCTTACGTTCTTTAACCCGAAAAACCTCTACGACATGGTAGTAAAGTCCATGTCTGGCTACCTGGTTGCTTTCTTTTCGGCCATTATCCTCTACATGCTCATCTCCAAAGCCATGGAAAAAAAGTTTGCCGAAAAAGCTCCTACCAATGCAGAAATTAAGGGCTGGACCATTGCTCAGTGGGCTTCAACCGGCTTTTTGTGGACACAGTGGCTGATTCAGGACTTTGCCAATATTTACGTCTACCTACCGAGACAAATTGATTTAACCACACTACTGATCACCATTGTCGCTTTTTGCCTGCTCATCGGATACATTTTTTATTCCCGAGGTGGGGCCATTCAATCCATTGTCAAAGCAAAATCGAACACGCAGGACATTCGTTCGGCAACGATCATTGATTTAACGTTTGCTGTGATCCTTCTTTTCTTTAAAGAGTTGAATAACGTACCTATGAGTACCACATGGGTTTTTCTCGGGCTACTCGCCGGCAGGGAGATCGGATTCAGATACTTTGCCTACAAAAGCGTTCCCTTAACTACCCTAAAAGATCTTGGTAAGGATTTGGCTAAAGTATTTTTAGGCTTGGGAATAAGCGTGGTACTCGTTTTTGTCGTCAAATGGCTGGTAGCTGTTTAGGCCATCAACTCTGAGTCAATTCATTGATTGTCAGGTAGGCCATTAGTCCCATTCCTGTTTTGAGCGCATCTTCGTCAATATCAAAAGTAGGGGTATGCACGCCTGAAGTTTTTCCCGTGGATTCATTTCTGGTACCCAACCGGTAGAAACATGCATCTACGTGATGGCTGTAAAATGCGAAATCTTCGGCGGCCATCCAAAGGTCTAACTCTTCGACATTTTCTTCTCCAAGGTACGCTTTTGCCGCATGAATATTATTCGCGGTATACGCTTCGTTGTTGGCCAAAAAGGGATATCCGTCCGCTATGGTGACGTCACAGGATGCGCCCATAGACTCTGCTATTCCCATGGCCATCTCCTTGATTCGCTTTAGCGCTTCTTTTCTCCACGCTTCGTTGAATGTCCTGAACGTACCGTCAATTTTCACTTCATCGGGTATCACATTATTGACCTTTCCCCCGGCGATTTTACCAAAAGAAAGAACAGATGGAATCTTAGGGTTGGCAAAGCGACTTACCACCTGCTGTAAGGAAACGATAATTTGACTTGCGATAGCTATGGGATCCACAAAATTTTCCGGCATCGCTGCATGCCCACCTTTCCCTTTTACGGTGAGGTAGATCTCGTCTGCGCTTGCCATGTACTTCCCTTTTCTAAAACCTACTTTCCCAGTTTGAATCAAAGGCATGACATGCTGACCGAGTATGCGTTCCGGCTTAGGGTTTTCCAGTATTCCTTCTTTTATCAGGATGGATGCCCCTCCCGGTGACTTTTCCTCTGCTGGTTGAAAAATGAACTTAATCGCTCCACTCTCACTCCAGTCATCGCGTAGCTCATGCAAAATCTTTGCTGCACCCAAGAGGCTGGCAGTGTGGACATCGTGACCACATGCATGCATCACCCCACTTTTTTTAGATCGGTAAGACACGTCGTTTTTTTCTTCGATGGGTAACGCATCAATGTCTGCACGCAAGGCAATGATTTTACCTTTGTTCTGCTGACCGAGGCAAAACGTAATGCCTGTTTCTGCTATTCGCTCTGTGTCGGTAATGCCTATTTCATGGAGTTTCTGTTCGATGAAACTGGCCGTCTCGTACTCTTCAAAAGATAGCTCAGGGTTTGAATGAAGATGGTGCCTGTAAGCACGCACTTCTTCAAAGTATGCCTCGGACAGCTGCTTTATTTTGGGGATCAGCTCATTCATATGAAATTTTAAATCTTTCGGGGACCAAAAGGGCTTTAGGAAATTCTTTTTTGACTGAGTTCAGTGCCTGATGTGCTTTGAGCCGGTCTGTAAACCTGCCTGCCCGTACCTGAAAGTTAGGTTGACGGTAAGAACCCTTTGGATTTAAGTTGGGAAAACTATTGCTTACCCGGTACCGAACGTCATTGGCCTCGTCACGATCATTTCCTGTATACACGAGTAGCGTGTAACCATCCACCAACTTCCCTTTCTTATTTTGCGCAATGCTAACGTTTATGATGCTGTCCATCTCCGATTTGATGTGTCCGTACATCGGGGAGAACGATTCCATACGGATAGACGGCAACGTGTCTGCTTTTTTTGTCTCGGATAGTACCGGTCTATGCACACTTAAGTCTTCGAAATAAGCAGAGCTACCGGTAGGCGCTGAGGCCTTACACGCTCCTAAAAGCAAAACAATCACTATTCCACAATTACGCATCGGTTATTCTTTATGTCGTCTTCCACTGTTTTAAACTTAACATCTTTCTTGATAGATCCGTCGGCATACTGAACATTGACGCGCTGATTCCTACTGGCGATCTTTTGTGTCTGTACCGGCTGCGTTTTCTGTACCGGAGGCCGGTTTCCTGATTCGGGAGCGGATAGCGCCGACCTGCTCTCTTCTTTTTGCTCGTTGTAATTTCTGGCCGTTCGCTGTTGCCGTGCCGCCTGTACATCACTTGCCTCCTCTACCGGGATCTCTGCCTTCATTAAAGAAGAAATCGTCTCTTCATTTACCCTTCCTATGAATCCCTTAAACATCTCAAAGCCTTCGAATTTATAAATCAACAAGGGATCTTTTTGTTCATAGACGGCATTTCTAACCGATTGGCGTAAATCATCCATATCCCGGAGGTGCTCTTTCCAAAGCTGATCAATGGTCGCCAGCGCCATCATTTTTTCCATCTCTAAGATCACCTCATCGGCCTCTGTATCCACCGCTTTTTTCAGGTTGACTCCTGTACCAATCTGTCTCTTCCCATCAGTAAAAGGCACCAAAATGTTTTCCAGTGTCGCTCCTCGTGTTTGGTGGAGTTGCTTTAAGATGGGCAACGCTTTCTGTTTAATCAGCTCGTTCTTCTGCTTGTAGCTTTCGATAGCCTCATCATAAAGCGCCTGAGTAAGGGTATTTTCGTCAATTCGCTGGAGTTCTTCCTGATCAATTTGATAATCAAATCCCAAAACAGAGATGGCATTTAGCTTAAGACTATCCAGGTCATTTTGAGCTTTTGCATTTAAGGCCAGGTCTTCGCAGGTTTCATACAACATGTTTAGGATATCCAACTCTAACCGATCTCCATAAAGTGCGTTTCTTCTCCTTTTGTAGATCACCTCACGCTGGCTGTTCATGACATCATCGTATTCCAGCAGGTTTTTCCTTACTGCGAAGTTGTTTTCTTCTACTTTCTTCTGTGCCCTTTCTATGGACTTCGTAATCATGGAGTGCTGGATGACCTCACCCTCCTGCAGCCCTAAGCGATCCATGATTTTTGCCACACGATCTGACATAAACAATCGCATGAGGTTATCTTCCAGCGATACGTAAAACTGTGAAGACCCCGGATCGCCCTGCCTACCGGATCGCCCCCTCAACTGCCTGTCTACTCGCCTGGACTCATGACGTTCCGTTCCTATGATGGCCAGGCCTCCCGATTCTTTCACTTCAGGTGTCAACTTGATGTCTGTACCCCGACCTGCCATGTTGGTTGCAATGGTTACGGCCCCAGGCTTTCCTGCCTCTGCCACTACGTCGGCTTCTTTGGCGTGTTGTTTTGCATTTAACACCTGATGTTTGATGTTCTTAATTTTCAGCATCCTGCTTAAAATCTCAGAAATCTCCACCGATGTGGTTCCGACCAGAACGGGTCGCCCTTGTTTGGTGAGTTCTACTACCTCATCAGCAACCGCATTGAACTTTTCTCTGATGGTTTTATAGACCTTATCGTTCTCGTCTTTCCTCTGAATGGGACGGTTAGTAGGGATGACTACCACGTCCAGTTTATAAATGTCCCAAAACTCTCCTGCCTCCGTTTCGGCCGTACCAGTCATTCCTGCGAGCTTGTGGTACATCCTGAAATAATTCTGAAGCGTAATGGTGGCATAGGTCTGAGTCGCGTCTTCGACTTTAACATTTTCTTTGGCTTCGATGGCCTGGTGCAACCCATCCGAATACCTTCTGCCCTCCATGATTCTACCCGTCTGCTCATCTACGATCTTTACTTTTGCGTCCATCACCACATATTCTGTATCTTTTTCATACATGCAGTAGGCTTTCAAAAGCTGATTGACTGAGTGAATCCGCTGTCCTTTGGTGTTGTAATCCCTGATGATCTCTTCTTTCCTTTGCAACTTTTCTGATTCGGGGAGCGCTTCGTCTTTTTCCAGTTTAGCAATTTCGTCTCCTATGTCAGGAAGGATGAAAAAGTTGGGGTCCTCGCCTTCTCCGGTGATCAGGTCAATTCCTTTTTCGGTTAAATCAATGCTGTTGACTTTCTCATCGATGGTGAAATAAAGTGGATCATCTGCTTCAGGCATTTTCTTTTGATTGTCTGCCAGGTAGATGTTTTCCGTTTTTTGAAGGGTTTGTTTTACTCCTGTCTCACTCATGTATTTTATGAGCGGTTTGTATTTCGGAAGCCCGCGATAAGTCCTGAAAAGTGGAAGTCCTGCATCCGACTCGTTGCCTGACTTGGCCAGCTTTTTGGCTTCGTTCAAATATTCGCCAATGAGCTTTCTTTGGGCGTCTACCAACCGCTGTATCCTTGGCTTCAGGTCGTAAAATTCGTGTTCGTCTCCTCTGGGTATCGGTCCGGATATAATCAAAGGCGTCCTCGCATCGTCTATTAATACGGAATCCACTTCATCCACCATGGCATAATGGTGCTTCTTCTGGACCAGCTCTTCCGGACTTTTGGACATGTTGTCCCTCAAGTAGTCAAACCCAAACTCATTATTGGTGGATTCAGCGCCTACTCAAAACGCATCGATTGGCAGAAATACCGTGATATCGCAGATGAAGTTGGTGCTTATTTGTTGGTGGATATGGCCCACATCGCTGGCTTAGTGGCTGCCGG
>JBCCXH010000313.1:0-6607 GCA_039192005.1 Bacteroidota bacterium | reverse complement strand
GGTGCTGACCATACGGGACATTTCCAGTCAGCAGGAAGAGCTAAAGCGAGTAAGCGACAACAACCAGTTTTTAGAAAGCATCAACAAAAACATCAACGAAGCCATATACAGGAGTATCGATGGAGAAGGCTTGGTTTATGTCAATGAAGCATTTATTAAAATGTTTGGATACAAGGATGTTTCCGACATCATGAATTTGAACGCGATACACCTCTACAAAAATGCGGAGGATCGTGCGCTGCTCAGCGACGAGCTGGTAAAGGCAGGGTTTGTATCTAACCGTGAGATGGAGTTTAAGCGGCAGGACGGTTCTTTTTTTTGGGGGGCGATCAGTTCCATAAAAACATTTGGAGAAAATGGGACCATCTACTTCGATGGGGCGATTAGAGACATAACGGACCGAAAAGAGTTTGAACAGGAGTTGAAGCGACAAGCTCAAATGCAAAGTCTTTTAATTAAAATCTCTACCCGATACATTAACCTTCCGTTGCAGAAAGTCGAAAGCTCCATTCAGGAATCACTCAAAGAGCTAGGGGAGTTTGTGGGAGCAGATAGGGCTCGCATTTTTGATATAGACTTCAATAAAGGTACATGGAGTAATTCTTTTGAGTGGTGTAAAGAAGGGATAAAGTCACAAAAGGAAAACAGTCAGGAGCTCCCGCTTAAGATCATAAGAGACGTCATTGATTTATACGTAGAAGGTAAGTCCTATCGACTCAATGATACCTCAAAAGTAGAAAACAGGGAACATCGATATTTTCTAAAGAAGCAAGGGATAAAAAGCTTGATAGCTGTGCCGATTATGGCAGGAAAGTACTGCGTAGGCTTTGTAGGCTTCAATTCTGTTGATTTGTATCACACCTACCGACAGCAGGACATCTCTTTGCTTAAAGTATTTGCCGAACTCATGGTCAACATCCATACGCGGATGCAGAGTGAAAGTGAGATGACAAAACTTTTGGATACTGCCAATGATCAAAACAAACGTCTAAAAGATTTTTCATACATCACCTCTCACAACATGAGGTCTTCCGTGGCTAACCTCATGGGCTTAATTAGCGTGATAGAAGAGCAGCCGGGAAATATGGAATACATTGACATGCTTCGCATTACGACCAAAAAATTGAGCGAAGTGATCAATAACATCAATGAGTTGCTCAATTTCGAGCATGAGATCTCCATTTCCAGAAGAGGAGAATGCGACCTGGCCGAAATTATCCAATCGGTTTTGGAGCTGCATGTCGCCGAGATCGTCGAAAAGGGTGTCTCCATTTCCAGATCAATGGCAGATGACTTAAAAGTAGAAGGCTATACCGCTTATTTTAAAAGTATTTTTCAAAACCTTATTGTAAACGCACTCAAGTTTGGTGTGACAGAGACTTCCCGGAAGATTGAAATAATTGGAGAAAAAGTGAATGGGAAAGTCAAGATTACTATAAAAGACTATGGATTAGGTATAGACCTCGAAAAGTTTAAACACAAAATATTTAGATTAGGGGCAAGATTCCACGCAAAGAAAAATCAAGGGCAAGGATTGGGTTTGTTTATGACCAAACACCAGGTTCAGGCTATGGGAGGAAAAATTGAAGTAGAAAGTAAGGTTGATGTGGGGACCTCGTTTAACGTGTATTTTAATGGCAAAAAAAGTTCAGAGAATACTATTAGTTGATGATGATGAAATCTTCCTTGTTCTGGGGAAGATCACGATTGAAAAACTCTTTCCATCGGCTAAAATATACACCTCTCCACATGGTGAGGATGCATTGGAATTCCTAGAGGAAAATGAGGTAGATGTCATGTTTTTAGACCTCAACATGCCCATTCTGGACGGTTGGGAGGTTTTAGACGAATTAGGGAAAAGAGAACGACGTAAAATGGCAATTTTCGTGGTCACTTCGTCCATTGATCCGACAGATAGGCAGAAAGCGGATGAGCATCCGCTAGTATTTGATCTGATTGAAAAACCGCTTGATGAAAGCAACATCAAATCGGCCATACAAAAAAAGAAAGCTCAACGATCGAATAAATCTAACTGAGCCGGGAGCAGTTGAAAACTCATCCGATGATGAGGTGTAGCACCGTTCGTCCTGATGCCTTCACGGTGTGCTCGGGTAGGATAGCCGACATTCGTTTCCCATGCATACCCAGGGTACTCGTCTGCCAGCCCCTTCATCAAATCATCCCTGTAGGTTTTGGCCAATACGGACGCCGCCGCAATGGAATAATACTTCCCATCCCCTTTTATAATGCACTCATGAGGAAGCTCTTTAAAAGGTTTAAATCGGTTGCCATCAATAAGTAAAAGTTCGGGAGCCACCTTCAGTTGTTCGACGGCCCGATGCATGGCCAAGAAACTGGCATTTAAAATATTGATTTCGTCGATCTCTTCCGGAGAGGCCACCCCCATACCCCATGCAATTGCATCTTCTAAAATATCCTTTTTGATTTCGACCCGTTGTGCTTCCGTGAGCTGTTTGGAATCATTTAACTCTTTATGTGCATAATCTCGAGGGAGTATAACTGCTGCTGCTACCACAGGGCCGGCCAGACAGCCTCTTCCCGCTTCATCGCAACCGGCCTCAATTTTATTTGTCTGAAAATAGGATTTAAGCATTTTCAAAATTACGTAAGCGAAATGGCTATCTTCATGAAATAAGGATAAATCTAGCATCCTTCATATGCCAACCCTACCTATGGCAGGCAGTCGAGGGTGAATGGATTTATGAGAACTCGCGGTAGGCAGGTTTGCTGACGGACAACTGCATCGAGCCGGCGAACCGGTATGCCACGAATAAATAAGAGACATACACTTGAATAGTTGATCAAAAAATGACCATGCGGGCAACCTTGTATATGTTTTTGTGTCCCTATTACAACTTAAAAGATAATTCATGACTAAATACCTTATTCGCCTGCTACTCCTGGTTTGTTTTCAACCCGCATTTTCACAAACCTTAAAACAAACCATAAAAGGAAGGATCATTGATGAACAATCTCGTACAGCAGTAATTGGAGCGACTGTAGTGGTCGTAGGCACAGACCCAACTCTGGGAGGGATCACAGATGTAGATGGATATTTCAGAATTGAAGAGGTACCCATTGGGAGGCAAACATTAAACGTTTCGTCGATTGGGTACGAGCCTGCTGTTTTGCCTGAAATTTTAGTGGGTTCAGGAAAAGAGGTGGTGTTGAACATAAGGCTGAAAGAAGCCCTGATTCAGATGGACGAAGTGGTCGTGTCTGCCAGTACCCAGGAGAAAGGCCAGCCGAGAAATGATTTAGCAACGATCAGTGCCGTATCACTTTCTGTTGAGCAGACCAGTCGTTTTGCTGCAACCTTTGATGACCCCGCCCGGGCCGCCCTCACCTTTGCCGGGGTGCAAACGGGTGGAGACGACTTGCTGAATGAAATCGTGATACGAGGCAACTCCCCCAAAGGGATTCTTTGGCGTCTGGAGGGAGTAGAAGTCCCCAACCCCAATCACTTTGGCTCCATTGGCTCCTCTGCCGGGGGCATCAGTATGTTAAGTTCAAACATGCTGGCCAACTCTGATTTTTTTACCGGCGCCTTCCCAGCCCAATATGGAAACGCTACCTCCGGGATTTTCGACCTACAGCTACGTCAGGGCAACTTCGATAAAAACGAGTTTGCTTTTCAGGCAGGATTGCTTGGGGTAGCCGCCGCCGCCGAAGGTCCTATCTCTAAAAAGAGTAAGGCGTCTTACCTGATCAATTACCGATATTCTACCCTTGGGCTTTTGACAAACTTAGGGTTGGACCTCCTGGGAGAGCAGGAAGACGTGACTTTTCAGGATCTGTCTTTTAAGTTTCATATCCCCACCAAAAAATTAGGCTCCTTTTCTGTATGGGGACTGGGTGGTAACAATATTTATACATTTCGTCCTGACATTTCTTTTGGTGAAACTGAGTTTGAGGATGATGAACAAAACATGGGAGTGGTCGGAGTAACGAATGTTTTCTACCTCTCAGAAGATTCATTCTTTGAAACCATTGTTTCTGCGTCTCAATCAGACATTGTTTTTAGCTACGATTCTTTGCGTGTGCTTTTACTTGAAAAGGAAGATTTTCGGGAAAACCAAGTCAGATTTTCTACTTTTTACAACCATAAGATTTCGGCCAGTCATGATTTGAGGGTTGGAGGTATTTTTAGCAGGTTGGGCTACGATCTCAACAATCAGTTTTGGAATCGGGCAGATAGCAGCTACATTATTTCACTGGATGAAAAAGACCATGCAGGTTTTTATCAGGGGTTTGCAAACTGGCAGTTCAGGACAAGTGAGCGGTTCACGCTCAATACAGGCATGCATTATTCTCATTTCGCCTTGAACGGACGTTCTTATGTAGAACCTCGTGCAGGATTCATGTGGAACAGAGGTCGGCATGTGATTTCAGGTGGATTGGGTCTGCATAGCCGCATGGAGACGGTGGCATTATACACTGCACGTCAGGAGCAGGAGGATGGAAGTTTTGTACAACCAAATAAGGATTTAGGGTTTAACCGCGCGTTTCACGCGGCATTGGGTTATGAAAAAATGCTTACTCCCACTGTCAGATTTAAAGGAGAGGTCTACTACCAATATTTGTTTGACGTTCCCGTGTGGCCAAATGATACTACGCAAAGTGACTTTGCCCGATCTTTTTCTACGGTTAATACCTTCGACGGGTACACGACCGATGAACTGGCCAACAACGGGACCGGAAGAAACTATGGATTGGAACTGACATTAGAAAAGTTTTTATCCAATGGGTTTTATTTCTTAACTACGGCATCGCTCTATAAATCGCTTTATAGTGGGGCTGACGGTGTGGAGCGAAGTACGCAATTTGATGGTGGCTTCATCTATAATGTTTTGGCTGGGAAAGAAATCCAGGTAGGGAGAAACGGAAACAACACATTGGGCCTCAATGGAAAAGTGATATGGGCCGGCGGGAAGAGGGAGGCGCCCATTGATGTATCTGCATCCAGAACGGAAGGCTTTACGGTTAGAAATTTTACTCAGAATTATGAGACAAGGCTAAACAACTATTTCCGAGTAGACATTGGTATTTCTTATCGAAAAAACCGGGTGAAAACAGCATCTGTTTTGGCCTTGAATGTTCAAAATATCCTACAGCAGGAAAATGAGTTGGCGAGGTTCTACAGTACACGAACCGGAGAAGTCAGTTCGGAAACGCAGCTGGGTTTTTTCCCCAATCTAAGCTACCGGATAGAGTTTTAGTGGGGTGCAGTTAATAGCAAAACAGCTCAATAGATGCATCATACAATGAGTTGGTATTTAGCACAGCTTAACACCAGATTGTACCCGTCATTACATTTAATGCAGTCAGTGAATTCATTTTGTTGATCGTACGTAATTAATACGAACCCGATGAGCTAAATTAAGTTTAGTAAATAGTCACACAGTACTTGTTTGTATAAATCAATACGATATGAAGCCAATATTTTTCTTTGGAGCACTTTTGTTTTTAAGTTGCCAGACACCGGTAGCTAATCAGGATAATGTTTCGTTTGCCTCGCTGGATTTTCAAAAATTGGATACTGCCACCTTTGCAGGAGGATGCTTTTGGTGTGTGGAAGCATCTTTTGAGCAGATAAAAGGAGTAGAAGCCGCAATTTCCGGGTATTCGGGAGGAAAGGCTTCTACAGCAAAATACAAACTGGTAAGCTATGGAGAGACGAAACATGCGGAAGCGGTTCAGGTTTTCTATGATCCACAAGTAATTGACTTCAATACACTTTTGGACATCTTTTTCACCGCACATGATCCTACACAAGTAAACCGACAAGGTCCTGACGTGGGCACACAATACAGGTCGGCTATTTTCTATCACAATGAGGAACAAAAAAGATTGTCTGAAGAAAAGTTCGCGGAATTACAACCCGAACTGGGCAAGCCCATTGCAACAGAGCTGACCCCATATAAGGCTTTTTATAAAGCAGAGGAATACCATCAGGATTTTGAAAAGAAAAACCCTTACCAATCTTATGTGCTCAACGTATCAAAGCCTAAGATTGACCGGGTAGCCAGGAAATTCAGCCATTTGTTGAAAGACGAGGAAAAATAGCCTCTCATGCATTCGTTCAAGGTATTCGATGGCCTTTTTCCATGAGTCAGGTTTTGTATTACTCATAATGAAAACCAGGCATTGAAATCAGGAGCGTAAAAAAATGACTTCCAAAAAAGGAAGTTTGGTATTTCTCTTCGGAGATTCTGCTGAGGTGATCGTTTTACTCATTGGGACACTGCCAAATGATAAAATGTCCGTGGTTGAATCAATCGGTTATCACCCACTCACTTTTAAAGTGAAGTAAGCCCGAAATCAATCCCGTTTACCAATAGTACGTCAAAATGACACTACGGGATCAGCGATTTTCCTTGTTAGAAATTCGCATGCTTTTCTTGATTATTTGATGTTTAGTTTTTTGTTAAAAAAACATGGTTTTTTACTGATCAGGTTGAAAATAAAATTTTTCGAATTTTTTAATCCTTAGCGAGTAGCGTATTCAAACAAATCACTGAAGTAGATCTTCCTTTTATTTTTTTTATAACTTTTAACGGTTACGCGTCCTTTCCCTAATGGATTC
>JBCCXH010000312.1:0-6623 GCA_039192005.1 Bacteroidota bacterium | reverse complement strand
ATTCAAAAGTGCAATCCTATTTTTCAATGGCCAACTTGATCTATACCCACACAAAAGCTAGTAGAACCCATTTAGTAGGTTAAATGTATGAAAATGAAGTTGTTATGGTATACTATGATTTAGTTGAGTGGTTTGTTCGCGTGATAAGTCAAGAAAAAAGAGACTTGTACAAACAATAAATCCTTACCAGTGACATAAAAATTGATCTTTCAAATTTTAATCGGATGTCAGTAAATCTTAATTCTACTTTCCGAAGTTAACCGGTAACCAGGATTTGATATTTTTCAGCATCCCCCTTCAACTCAAAAAAGGGGGAATATTGGCATCAAACCCTGGCACTTCCATAGGATTAAACCCACCTTCGTAAAGTAGAATTAACAACGAAATAAAAATGCGCTCTTGCTCAAAATACAGGAGTAACCTGATAACCGGCCTCCTTCAAGAGTGTAACTACGCCGAGTTCACCTCCTAAATGTCCTGCACCTACAGCGAAAAAAGATGACTTATCTGCCGCAAAACCTTTAAAGTCTGCCACCCATTTTTGGTTACGCTCGTGTAGCATTACTTCCAGTTCATTTTCTCCGGATAACTCTTTTTTCAGGATTTGGTATAATTCTTCAATATTTTCCTCTTGATAGTACCCAATCATCTCTTCGAATAAGTCGATGTTTCTTTCTTTGTCATTGACCAGATCAAGTACATCTAGTGCTTGCTCTTCATAGGGAATGCGATCAAAAATGCTCGCCTGAAACTCAATGGTTTCCAAACCCAACACCTCTTTTTGCTGATCTTTGGCCATTTGAACAAATGTTTGTTCAAAACTCTCCAGTTCTTTGCCCATGAGTTTGGCAGTAAGCAAAGAAATGAGAAAAAAGGGTTTGAACGTATTGAAGTTTTCTAATCCTACACCCAGCGCAGCTTTTACTTCCTTATCTACTTTAGCATAGTCCTCTGAGCTAAACAACTGATCCAGGGTCATTCCTTCTTTCATTTGCATGTGCTTCATGATTGCCATTTGCAATCCTGGCTGGTCCATATCGAGTTCAAGCACTACCTGATCTGCCTTTTCAAAAGCGCTTACTACTTTTTCCTTCATTTCATAATCCGCTTTGGGAAGTATGTGGATGGAGCCATACAAGTACGAGGTTTGAATGTTGTTTCCGGTTACCTCCCATAGTAAGGAAGGTTTCTCATCCTGGCCGTGTACTTCATGCAGGATGAACGAACTGACAAGGACACCAATAAAAAGTAATATGTTCTTTCTCAGCGAGCGATTATTCTTTTCTTGTTTCATCATAATTTTCTATTTGGTTAGTGCGAGATCTTAGGGAATTATTACACGATGGAAAAATCATTCAACAATTACAATGGGAAAATCCTGTCCGCGAGAGAAGGTATGCGGATATTGAGGGGACCCTTTGTATTGCACACTAAGGGCCGGCACCTGATCATCCAAATAGGATTTTAGTTCATAGATTGTGACCTTTCCATCCTTTGGTGCACCATCCGCTTCGCCTGACAGCCCTTTTAGCAACGCATAGGTAAACAGACCGTGTCCTAATGATTCAAACTCGGTTGCATACTGCTCACTCCCTGCCGCAGCCATCACATGAATGCCACTACTCCTGGAAAGCTGTGCGATGGCTTTTTCCTCAGGTGCTCCGCGTTGTGCCAATGTTTCCACCGAGCCGCCCGACTGGCAGGCGTCCATGATAATTAATTGCTTGAGGGCCTTGACTTCAAGCATCGCTTGTTGTAGTAACCGTGCCTCGATACCAAACTCTTCCATGCGTTGGTTATCGTAGAGTCTGCTGGCATTGGAGGAAACCAGATAAAATTTATCGTCTATCATACTTCCATGTCCTGCGTAGTAGAAGATAAAAACATCGTTTACCGATATCTGATCTTTTATCTCTTGAATTTTATTGAGTATGCCTTCTTTTGTTGCATCCTGATCAAATACCTGATGTAAGATCACATTGGAATAAATAGACGCGCCCTGCGTTTTCATCTGGCTCGCAAAAGAGGAAGCATCCGGTCTTGCATAGTTCAAATTCAACGATTGATTTGCATATTCGTTGATCCCTACCGCGAGGAGATGGCAGGTACTTCCAGGCACTTTACTTTGAGAAAATAAACTGAGCGATACGCGATTTGATTCTACGTTCGTCTTAGAGGAGGCTGAAGCGGCGAACTCATTGATACCGGCAACCATGGGAATTCTCATGGTATACACTTTTGATTGCTTATCTATGTCTCTCATTTTCGTCAACTGTTTTTGAAAAGAAACCCTCCTTCCATTGTGAAAAACTTTCAAATCTTTCACTCCTCCACCTTTATCTTCTGCTTTCAGGAAAAGCTCTGCCTGATTATGATCCGATATGACACCTGAAAACTTCAACGTCGGAGGGGGCGCATTTTCAATCACCTGATCAATACTGGTTTTTCCGGTGCGTGTATCGGAAAAAATATTTTTAACCAACCCTGGCTTATAAAACTCATCTAAAAACTGAGAAGATCCGTAGGCCTCCATTCCCTTGATAAAATGAATGGCATTCATCGCACGATCTGTTGCATCAAAATACCCTTCCGGGGTTTTAACCATCCAGTCATTTCTACCTATCTGAATGTGTTCGTACAACGCTGTTTTTTTGGTGAGGTCCCAAAATTTTGTCGTGCCATCAACATCCGTTGAAATCAATACGTTTTCATTGATCTGTAGCCCGTTGATTTCGGCCTGATGCCCTTTCAACTCCTCTTTCTTATTTCCCTCTTTATCCCAGAAGGTAATGAGACGATCTGCGCCGGCCGTTATGATTTGATCTTTGAAAAAAAGTGCGGAAAAGCAGGGCCTGCCTACCTCAATTCGTTGCTTGATTAGTCCACTATAGAGGTCCCAAAGAATGACTTGTCCATCCCAACCAGAAGTCAGGACCTCTCCATTACTTATCTGAATAGCGGTAACTACATCGGTATGTCCGACAAACTCTCTCACAAACCGCTTGGTTTCTTTTTCCCAAAGCCTGAGTGTCTTATCTAAAAGACCGGTCACGAGATAGGCGTCGTTGGAAGTGAAGCGAATGTTATAAGCGGAATTTCCTTCGTTGTAGACATACGTATACTCAGACCAGTCGTCCGTATTCCATATTCGGATGACTCCGTCCCACGCGCAACTGGCCAAAAACCGTCCGTCATGGCTCAGCTCAAGATCAAAAACAGGTTCGCGGTGAGCTTCGATTTGCTTGACCATTTTTCCTGAAGCCTCGTCCCATATCATGATCTTTCCATTCCCATCTCCTGAGGCGATGTAGCGTTCGTCGATGCGCTCGAAGGAAAGCACCCCGCTTTCATGTCCGAAATATTCCATCTTTATAGAAGCGGTATTGATGTCCCATTTTCTGAATTTATTTGCTGTTTTTCCAATAAAAACCGCATTTCCATCCATCATTTGTACGGATTTATACTTTACCCATTTGGCTATGTAACGCTCCCAGTAATTACCCAGGTCGTAATCCAATCCGTTTTTGGATTCGTTAAGTATGCCTTGATACCTTTTGATCTCGTTGCCCTGAAAGTCGTATAAAATGGTCACCTTACCCAGTGCAACAAGCACCTGATCTTCCGAAGGATGAAAGGAAGCATCTTCCACCTCTCCTTCCAGAAACCAGGCAGCGATCTGCTTATGCGTTTTGCTTTGGTACACAAAAACTGAGTCTTCCGTCGCTGCAAGGAAATGATTTCCTGAAGAATGAACGTCGACTGACGAGATGTCGTCGAATTCCTTTTTTGTCTCCCAGATGGCTTCGCCTGAACTTACGTCGTACTTGACAAACGAAGTTCCGTTGGAAAGCTTAAATAAATATTGAGACGATGGGTCAAAAGCCGTTAGTGTTCCACACCCTCCGCAGTAACCAGCCTCAGGCTTTAGCACCTGAGCCCTGGACCAATCGTCGGTACGGTATACACCTGCCAACCGATCGTCCTGGCCGATAGCGAGGTACTTCCCATCCGGGCTGAAGGTAAGGCTGACACCGTAACCTAAGCCCTGGTCAGGGTTAGCGCTAATTTTCTTTGCGACCGCATAGTCGAACGTGTTGAATAGGGTAATGGAGTCTTCGTAGCTCCCAACGGCGAGGTATTTCCCATCGGGACTGTAGGCCACATCGGTCACGTACCCTTTAAATCTTCTGCTTTCCCAGCGTTTTTCTCCTGTTTCTATGTCCCACACCATCACGCTCCCATCTGCTCCACTTGTCGCTAATTTGTCCCGATAGACTGAAAAGCCATTCACCGTATTTTGATGGTCAATAAAGCTCCGAATCTCCATTCCTGCTGCATTCCAAAGCTTTGCTGTTTTGTCCCTGCTTGAGGTGATCAGGTAGGATCCGTTTTGGATAAAGCGTGCTTTTTTCACGACCTCTCCGTGTCCTTTTTGTATGACTGCTTTAAACGATTGAGCCTCTAGAAGAAAGAGGCTCATGGAAAACGTTGCGAAGATTAGGGTTTTCTTCATGACGGATACTGTGTATTAACTTAAGTGACTGGTCCAGACAGGTATGGAGGCGTGATTCACTATATCTTCTGCTATACTCCCGACTAAAAAGTGTCCTACTCCTTTTCGCTGATGGGTCCCCAACGCAATCATGTCTGCTTTGATGTCTTCCGCGTAGTTGGTGATCCCGTCTTCTTCATTGCGATGATTGTAGATGTCAATGTTGTAGTCGGATATGTCGTATTTCTCTACAAAATCTTCCATCTGCTTTCGATCATGCCGTGTAGAGGTAAAGCTGGCCGGCGTATTGATTTTTACGATGTTCAATTTCGCCTCGAACATCTCTTGCAAACTTTTTAATTTCGCGACAAACTCATCATCTGTGTTCATAAAATCAGATGCAAATACGATGTTTTCAATCGGCTCCAGCTCACTTTTGTTTTGTAAGGTGATCACGGGGCAGGATGCCTTCCTTACTAATTTTTCTGCATTGGACCCTACGAAGAATTCGTTGAGTCCTTCTGCGCCTTCAGTTCCTACTACTAACAGGTCTACCTGCTTTTCTGCTATTTCATCAATGATGTTGCTAAAAGGGTTTCCTAATTGGATCTTGTACTTTATCATTTCGTCTTCATACTTGGCACTGGAAACGACGTCACTCAACTTCCCTTCTACCGTTTCGATCATTCGCTTGATGTAAAGTTGTTCCATGGGATCAATGTCCTGCATACCCATGGTACGGAATGAATCGATGGTGGGGTGTTCGATTACATTCAACAAGTAAATTTCACTCTCTGCTTTCGTAGCTATTTGACATGCAAAGTCGAGGGCATGTACGGCTACTTCTGAGAAATCATAAGGTACGAGTATCTTTTTCATTGTTTTAGGTTTAAATGGCTCTCAATTTAGATGAAAAAGAATGGGAATGGAAACGCCTTTGACAAAAATCAATTGAGGTATTGGCCGATGGCGAACAAAACAGAAAAAAGGAGCGTAGAAAGTGCCATCTGCTTGAGGTAGGGATCGAGTGCTGAGGCAGGTTTGGACCGTACGGCTCTGATGTTGAGAAAGAGAGGAATGGCCACGACCAGAAAGATGAGCGACCAACCGGATTGAAAATTGAGGAAGGCAAACAATACGCTCAGCAGCAGGCCTGATTCCAGTAGCAATGCATGGTAGATGACTGCATTTTTCTTTCCGATTCTGACAGGGATGGAGAACTTACCTGTCAGCTTGTCTGATTCGATGTCCCGAATGTTATTGACATTCAAAACCCCTACCGCAAACAACCCCATGGAAGAGGCCGGTAAGATGACCTGCCATTCAAACGTTTGGGTCTGGAGAAAATAGGTGCCTCCAACGGATACTAAGCCAAAAAAGAGGTACACAAATACGTCACCAAACCCGGCGTAGCCGTAGGGGTTCTTGCCTACGGTGTATTTGATGGAAGCGATAATCGCTGCTAGTCCTAGTAAGAGAAATAAGAGAATCAATCCCCAATTGTAGCGAAATGAAAAGAGTAACAACAATACCCCGGAAAAAAGCGTCAAAAGGGTAAAAGTGATCAATGCCCTTTTCATAGCTTCTTTGGTGATTTCCCCTGATTGTACCATACGGCTGGGGCCTTTTCTTACGTCGGAATCTACTCCGGATACGGCATCTCCGTAGTCATTGGCAAAGTTGGAAAGGACCTGAAGTAAAACAGCGGTGAGTAGTGTTAACCCCGTAATGGTATAATCTAACGGCACACGACTGACTGCTAGAGAAGACCCAACTAAAATACTTGAAAATGCCAAAGGAAGCGTACGCAGGCGAGCAGCAACAATCCATGATTTGAGATTAGCCATAAATTACTTTTTGCGAAAATGTGAAGTTTTATGCAAATGCGATAACTACTCCGTTAAGAACTCAATTTTCTAAGCGATGGTTTTTGAAATCGTGTCTGATGCAGTTCAATTTGTTCTAAAACTTTTGAAGTATTCCGTTCGCTGTTCAGTAGTCATGTTTTCAAGCTCCACATTTATCTGATCCCCAATCGTTCGTAATTCCCGCGCTAAGCCCTTTACGGTCTTGATTCTTTTATTATTTCTACTTACGAAGTTAACTGGTAACCAAGTCTAGTACCTGGATT
>JBCCXH010000311.1:0-6626 GCA_039192005.1 Bacteroidota bacterium | reverse complement strand
GTAAAAAATTTCGGGTCCCATACCCAATCTTTTGGTCAAAAAACCTTTCATTGGAGTAATTAAAGGTATAATCCACCCCTGCGTCTATGATCTGTAGTTTTATTTCATGCTGCCTGGTAAAGACGTTGATTGCTGCTCCATCTTCAAGGAAGTTAAGGACCATTTGCGGGGTAACTTCAGATGGATATTGGCTGACTCCTTCATTCGTGATGCCATGGTCCCCCGCGAAAACAAGCAAGTGCGGGTTAATGAGCTTTGGCGATAAACTGTTTTGTATTTGACCGATCTGAATGGCAATGTCTTCTAGTTTTCCAAGGGCCTTATGAGGCTTGGTCTTATGATCAACTTTATTTTGAAGACTTGTGAGGATGCCTTCATTTAGTTTAGGAATTGAAAAATTTACAGGTGCAGTCATTGTTTTAGTAAATTCATTTCGTGTTTGAAAAAGTTCAAACAAGTTGCTATGTCCATCTTAATAGTACACAAATCGTCTTGTAAACTACAAAGTAATAAAATCAACACCAGCTCTTCATTTTCCATTTGAAGTCTGCTTAGCCTGATTTTTCCATCTTGAATACGCCATTCCCGTCCGCCTTGTCCTTTATGGAGTCTGATGCGCTTTTCAAATTCCTAATCCCAATATCTGGCACTAGCAATATACAAAGGCTTTTTTGAAAGTTTTATCACAGAGGAATTTTTTCAGGGCCGAGATTTACTCGTTGTACGGAAGGTAATTGACAAAATTTTGATAAAAACCCATGGATCGTTGGCTTATAATAAAGCTACAAGCCAAAAATGAAAGTACAGTTTTTGACAAGCTCAGCAATCGGTCCAATGTCCGATTGCTAAAACTCGATACCTTTCCAGTGTTTCTTTTTGGTATGTCAATTAAACAAAAAACCGTTTGGGCCCCTTCCTGCTTGAAAGGAATCAATAAACGAACCATCAGGATCAAATCGGAAAACTTCTCCATCATCCAGAAAGGACTTTGAGTCCCCGACATAGATAATATCGGTAACGGGATCAACCCCAATTCCATAAAGTGAAATTGCTTCGGACGCCGCAAATAATGGAGTAAGGGACTCGCTTAAATTAGGATCGGTCAATGCATCGATTTCAAATATGCTGTTTCCAACATAGAAGTAAATGGTATTTCGAGATGAGTTGATTGCTATTTTCCCACCATAATTGGTATTTAGTTCAATAGCAAGTTCTACTTCATTCGATGTGGTATTGATTCGGTAAAGAGATCCATCATTTAACGGATTAAAATTGATGTCTGAACCTCCTGAGCACGCTACCCAAAGATTGTTATTGGCATCTAACACCATCTGACTGGTCCCATTTCCTAAGGTAAGCGTCGTGATGGAGCTCGTATTGGCCAGATCGATGATGTATAGGCTATTGCCAAAAGCTTCGGTTACGAATAGCTTGTTATTAGCGAATACGATAGCTTCTGGTAAATTTCCTACAGGTAGTTCATCTTCTATTTCACCAGTGGCCAAATTGAAAACAGCTACCTTTCCTTCTGCGCCAAAGGCTACCCACTCGGTCAAATACCCTTTCCCATTGGCTACAGTCATGTACCTGGGCAACGCTACATCTGTCATGGTAAATTGACCTTCGAAAGTAAATGAATTGACCACTTCTACTTTATTGCTGTTGTTTGCGATGAGATAGGTCAGCCCATTGAATGAAAGGCCGGATTGAATAACATCACCTAAAGCAGGTGCTTCATTTACCGATTGAAAAATGGTTTGATCCAACTCGCCGGATGTACGGTTATAATATGTTACCGAACCATCGCCATCTGAAAAATTACCCTCATTGATAACCAATACGCCATTTTCATATTGTCCTAGAGGCGCCATGTTATCATCATCCCCACAAGAAACGAGTGCGATGGATAAGACCAATAGTGATTTAAGTAAAGTGTGTCTCATATGTGATTTAATAATTAATCGTTAATTCTATTCTGTAATTCCTCCCAGGCATAGCGGTATTAATAACATTCTCATAAGTCATGTCGAGAAGGTTATGAGTAGCTAGTTGTGCGGTTAAAGAGATGTGGTCGATCGTAAAAGATTTACGGAAAATAAGGTCGAACAAACCGAAATCATCAATTCGTCCCTGGCTCGTATTACTAAGTGTAGTGAAGCGTTGGCTGGTATAATTCCACCTTCCTGTAATGGAAGTACGTTTGTTACCAGTGACACCTAATTGCATAAAAAAAGAGTGTTTGGGTACGTAAGGGAGCTGGGTATGTTTTTCTGCAGAAAGGTCACGTGAGCGGGTATATTCATAGTTGGTTTGAACGGCAACCTTCCACGATGCGATTGGAAACGATTTTGAAAGCGTACTTTCCAGACCGCTGATCTCTACATTTCTTATATTTTGAGGACTCCATACTCCTTCAGTAGGTACCCATTGTATCCATTCGTCAACCCTGGATGTAAACCCCGTTACGCTCAGTGAGAACGAATGAGAGGCCCAATCAATGCCTGCTTCATAATTCATACTCAGCTCAGGAGATAACTCAGGATTGCAACCCGGATTCCAAAAAAGATCGTTGAAGGTGGGTACACGGTATCCTTTGCTCGCCTGCCCTCTTACCTTCAATTCGTTGAAGTTTTTAATAGGCACCCATTCGCCTCCAATTGAAGGAACAAATACCGTCTGATCTTCATGAATGGCTTCTCTGAGGTTTAACGAAAGAAGTACCCTGCTAAATAAGTTGAAGTTCCAGGATGAAAAGAGGTGTAGTTGCTTTTGTTTTTCTGTTTCGGTATAATTTTCAGCATTCGCCCAAGCATCTTGAGCGGTAACCCCCAATCGCCCGATGATCGATTTTCCAACTTGGGTTTCGATGGCATAGTTTCCAATCAACTGATGAGATGCTGTGACGGATGTCTCGTTAAATACGGTTTGGTCCCAGGCATATCCAAGAGAGAGGAATTGTGTGAAGTTCGCTGAAAACACTTCATCACTTATCAGGAATCTTAGATTTTCCGTCCTCAGTACATCACGGGAAGCGCTGCTGATGGTGGGCTGTATCTGACGATCGTTTTCAACATATGCGATCTCTGAGAAGAGAAAGTGATGCTTCGTCGTCAGGTTTATCCTCTGGGATAAACCCAGTCGCTCTACGGAAGCATGTTTTTGCCTTACTTTAACCCCTCTCAGCTCATAAGGAAAGTCATTTCTAATCGTCCCCTTATACAAACGTGTTTCACTTTTTAGTTTTCCTATATACAGTTGTGTGGATGCCCCGAAATCCCATTGGCCAAAACTTCCGAAAGCAGAATAGAGCGTAATTAATGAATCAGGTTGAATGACAGAATTATCTAATATGATGCTGCCACCTATGGCACCACTACCAAACGTGCTACTTCCGCTTCCTTTTTGGACGGCTAATTGATCCACTAAAAACATAGGCCATACGGTAAAGTCGGTTTGACCAAGTGTAGGGGAGTTAACAGGTAGTCCATTCCAGAGGACATTGGTATGGCTGGCAGAGGTTCCCCTCAACGTAATGGTTGCTAGTTGCCCATTTCCATATTCTTTGAAGTAAATAGCGGATTGCTCCGATAACTGGTTGAGTGCCCCCGTTGGTCCGGGTTTGATTGTTTGTATGGTTGTGCCTGCAAGGTATTTGTCAACGGGCTCACCGAAAATTTCAACCTGATCCAAATAAACGACGCTATCAGTCTGAGCAGGTAAGATCATTACCCGACACATCCAAAGCAGGAAATAGGCGACCACCCTTACGATATCGTTGGTTTTTTCAGATAAATGCATAACCATTATTACCATACACCTTCACCCGAGATGTATACTCATACAAGCATTGGTAGGTCTCCTGGCTTATCCGGTTTTGACTTCCTTCCCGTCTGTCAACAAGTTGACAAATAGTGGAGTAGATGTGGTCAAACCTTTATCGGCATTTACAGTTGCGGGGACAGCTCACGATTTTCGCGTGATTCCCTTTTAATTCTTCCTCTGGAAAGAGATAAGAAACCAATGCAGCGGCAAATGTAGGGAATAAAAAACCTTAAGCTACTTTTGAGATTATGCAAAAACTTGTACTGGTTTGTACGGCCTTAGTATGCTCATGTGGAGTAAAGCAATCAAAATCTGCTGAGGGCATACCATTGGATAAGGTCTCGTATGCGAGTACGTTTCATTTTGAAGTAATTGAAGGTCAGGAACATGTAGTGGTGGACGAGCCCTGGCCAGGATCAAAAGAAAAGAAGCGATACAGCCTGGACAAACCGTTAAAACGTATCGTTTGTACCTCTACCTCTCATTTACCTTATTTCGAGCTGCTGGGACTGGAAGATCTTGTTGTCGGTTTTCCAAATGTGGAATACATCAGCTCAGAAAAGTTTAATCAAAAAGTACAGAATGGTACCTTATTAGACCTGGGTTCAGGAAATAGCCTCAACATGGAAGCACTCATTGGGTTAAATCCCGATGCAGTCATTGCCTTTGACATCGGTACAGAGTCCAACACGCTTGGCAAAGTGAAAGAGGCAGGGATTCCAGTATATTACAACTCGGACTTTTTAGAACAATCACCTTTGGGGCGTGCAGAGTGGATCAAGTTTTTTGGGGCCATTTTTGGTCGGGAGAAAAAAGCAGATTCAATTTTTGCTAAAATAGAAAGTGACTACAATGGGTTAAAGCAATTGACCTCTCAGGTAAAAGATCGTCCCACCATTCTAAGCGGTGTGGTGTATGGAGATGCCTGGTTTGCCCCGGGAGGACAAAACTGGGCAGCGACATTTTTTGAAAATGCAGGTGGTCGCTACCTGTGGGAAAATGACTCGACCTCAGGTTGGTTGGAGCTAAGTTTCGAGTCCGTTTATGAGAGATCAAGCAAAGCAGACTATTGGTTGGGTGTTTCTACAGTAAAATCAAAAAAAGAATTAAGCGGGCTGGACGTTCGCTATGAATCGTTTGCTCCGTATATTCAGGATAGGGTTTACAATTACAATAAGAAGTTAGGGCCAAAAGGAGGGATTGATTTTTTTGAATCAGGATACGCTAGGCCAGACTTAGTTCTGGCAGATTTAATCAGCATCATTCATCCACAATTGTTACCCGGATACGAAACCTTTTACTTTCAACAGTTAAAATGATCACTACTCAGATAGAGGGGACCACGAAAAGGTGGAAGTTCGTATTCACCCTGCTTTCAATTGTTCTTGTTCTTAGCTTTTTATTGAGCCTCACATTGGGTTCCGTTGCGATTCCAATAAGCGCGATTTTTGATTTTTTTATTGGCGAGCATGAAAATCAAGTTTGGAATAACATTCTTAAAAACTTCAGGTTGCCTAAGGCGATAACTGCTATGCTGGCCGGCAGTGCGCTTGGCGTGAGTGGATTACAGATGCAGACACTCTTCCGAAACCCGCTCGCCGGGCCATTTATTCTGGGAATCAGTGCAGGTGCAGGTCTCGGTGTCGCCATGGTAATTTTCTTAGGTATCTGGATGGGAACGTTTTTAGAACTTTCTGGACTGGAGAGAAGTTGGCTCCTCGTCATTGCATCTTCGTGTGGCTCGTTTCTGGTTTTATCTGTCGTCCTGATTGCCTCTCAAAAAATACGAAGTGGGGTGGCCCTGCTCATCATTGGGTTGATGTTCGGTTCGGCCGTTAGTGCGCTGGTGAGCATTCTTCAATATTTTAGTCAGGCTGAAAACATTCAGGCTTACGTCATTTGGACGTTTGGAAGCCTGGGGAGCCTGTCTTGGGTGGAACTTCGTGTTTTCGCACCGATTATCGTGCTATCCCTTGCCCTTTCTTTTTTCTTATCAAAGCAACTGAATGCCCTCTTATTAGGAGAAGACTACGCCCTATCAATGGGGCTGGACGTTAAGCGTGCAAGGACATTGGTCATTATCAACACCAGTCTGTTAGCCGGTACGGTTACGGCATTCTGCGGTCCCGTGGCTTTTATTGGCTTGGCCATCCCTCACATTACACGTATGTTCTTTCATACAGGCAACCATCTTTTACTGACTCCTTTGGTGATCATTTTGGGTAGTTGCTTCTTACTACTATTTGACGTCATCGCTCAGTTACCGGGCACTCAGGAAACCCTGCCTATTAACGCAATAACCTCTTTATTTGGAGCGCCTTTCGTCATCTGGCTTTTGATCAAAAGATCCAACATCAACTACTCTTTCGGACAATGAGTGTTTTAAAAACTGAAAACCTGGCTGTAGGCTTTTCATCAGCTAAGATTTTGATGAAATCCGTCAATGCAGAACTTCGGACAGGAAGGTTTGTGGGATTAGTGGGCCAAAATGGAGTAGGTAAATCTACTTTTATTAAAACGCTTTGCGGACTTCTTACTGCACAAGAAGGCGAGGTTTTGCTTGAAGGAAAGTCAATAGGGAAATTTGAACAAAAAGAAATTGCGCGGAAGATCGCTCTGGTCTTAACGGACAGACCGTCATCACTCCATTTATCTGTATTGGAGTTGGTTTCGATGGGACGGTACCCGCATTCAAATTGGTTGGGGATACTTAACCAAAAGGATAAAGAAAAAATAGGTGAAGCCATTACTAAAATGGAGATCAGCCACATTACGTCTAAGAAATTGTTTGAACTGAGTGATGG
>JBCCXH010000310.1:0-6627 GCA_039192005.1 Bacteroidota bacterium | reverse complement strand
GATTAAAAAATCTCGCCTCAGTTTGACCGCGACGGCGGACCGTTTGATTTTGAGTAGAAATTTTGCTACAGCCGTGAAGGAATATCGGGATATTTCAAATGGCTTTGATGAAATTTATGCCAAAATCAGCGGTTCGTCGCACGATCAAATCTTTCCAAGACAAATCATCTTCACGTCATCTTTGCTTCAAAAATTTATCAAAAGGATCCAACATTCTTCAACATTTTTAAAACAAACCTGCCATAAATATGACTTGCTGATGTTGAGATTTTTAATCGAGTTCAGGTTAAGAAGACTTTGATTGACTCCTCGTTACCCATTCGAATACAAAAAACGCTTCATCTTTTCCCGTGTAGACTCTTCATCTATCCAGATCTCTCTGCTGTGAAATCGGATGTGCGGCCAGTTTTTCATCTTCAAATGAAAATGCTGAAATGCATAAATCTGCTTTGGTGAAAGCGCCTCGAAGTAACGTTCGTCATCCGTCAGGATAAGCCCGGTATACTTATCTTTTTTCTTGACGGAAATGTCCGCAAACGGAAGCTCTTTCGATAAGACAAAATCTTCAAACTCATGAAAAGTAGGGTCTTCCAGTTTTTTCCTCAAAAACCAATTAACCGAATGCGCTTGATAATCAGGTAGGTGCGGTGTCCACTTTTTATTGCTGACCATCCAGGCATATTCCAAATACTTTTTAAGAAGCTTGGGACCTTCGTTCTTCGTATCATCGGTTTGAAGTTGAGAAGGATGAAGGCTGGACAATACGTAGATGAACTCTCGTGCCCTCGTTACCGCAACGTTTAATCGGTTTTCTCCACCTGCGACACTCAGACTTCCAAACTGCAACTTGATGGCACCTTTTTTATCCGGTGCATACCCAATACTGAAGATCAGGATGTCACATTCATCCCCTTGAACATTTTCGATGTTCTTCACGAACAAAGACGGAGGAATCAAGACGTTCGTTTTTTCGGCCTCTTCCTCCAGTAAATCCAGTATCGCCTCCTGTTGCTTGAAGTTAAAGGTGACGATCCCAATCTCTTTTTCCTTATACTTCTTAAGTAAGGAAAGAACAAGTTTCACCACTTCTTTTGCTTCCAGTACATTGAAGCCGTCCTCCCAGATCCCTTCAACACGATGAAATTTGATGGCAGGTTCTGCTTTGTTAACACTGTCGTAGTTGGGAAGGAGTCGGAGCTTTCCTCCATAGAATTGTTGATTGGAAAAGTCAATTAATTCCAATGATTTACTGCGGTAATGGCCCGATAGATCTACCTGTGGCAAGTAATGTTTGGTCAAATCAAGTAGGGAGTCGATGGACAGCTCCGGGGTGTCATCATCATCTTCGTCCCATCGAACCCGATACAGGTCATTAGGTTGCAGTTGCTGCGAGTCTCCCGCGATGACCAATTGCTTACCCCTGTACATGGCAGGGATGCCCCGCTCAGCAAAGCACTGTGACGCTTCATCAAATATGACCAAATCAAAGTGTTCCTGCATGGGGAATATGGCCGAGGCGCTTTCAGGAGAACACATCCAGCAAGGAAGAAGCGTAAAAACTTCATCAATAAATTCGTTGAGTACACGCCGAATGGGCCATATCCTCCGTTTTTTGGTTACCTGATGCTGGAGGTCTCGATAAGTAACCCTGTTTTTTAGCCTGTTGTACACCAGATCCCGATACGTGTTTTCTCTCGCTTTCATGATCAGGATCTCCTTACTGGTGCTTCGCTTCACTTCCATTGCTTCAATAAGTTCCATCACCTGACCATCCAGTTTGCCCGAAGACACAGATCTTAAAATGGGGTACTTACTTTCTATGTGGTCAATCCAGGCGAGGCACAGGCTATTCTTAAAAAGATCCAGCGCTTGATGCAATGTTCTGGGGCCGTGCTCATTTATTTTGTCAAGTACCCGATGTTCCTCCGCAGACAAGGAGCTTTTCAGTCCATGGTATTCGCAGATTGCATCAAAATCCTTTCTTAGCAGGTCTTCCAGCCGTTCAGGATCTTCTTTTTTTAGGACAACTGCACGTATTTGATGGACATTTACGTGGCTGCTCCATTCGGTTACCTGCCTTGGGATTTCCACCACCACTTGTTTTAAATTCTTTAACCCTTTCAGGTATGCTTCCTGATTGATGTTGGAAATGGGGATGTACTCATGAAGTGCTCGGATGCTTTCACGTACGTAAAATGCATTTAACCCCATTTTTTGCCAGTAAAACCAATCCTGAACATCTATTTTCCTTAAATCCGTCGGAAAGTTGTGAAGCCAGGAATTTTCTTTAATGGATGTTACACTATGTTCAAAATTCAAGCGGTTGTCCACACGGTTTACCAGCGTATTGAATCCCTTTTTATCGTTTCTCAGCTGGTTATTGGCCAGTACGATTCTCAGCTTGGATTTTTCTTTCGAAAAGGTCCACTTCACCCATTGCCACGGACTACTTTTCGAGTTGAGGTTTGCCTGGAGAACCTCTTGAATGAGGCCCAGCTCAGAAGACTTCAAAGACGTTTCCAGACCTACTCCTTTAAAACATGCCATCATGTTGCGCTCCAGTTGTATGAGCCAATTGAGCTCTTTCGTAGGCCTTTCCTCATGGAGTTGTTTAAATACCTTGAAAATCACACGCTCATCCAGGCTGGTAAGCAATTCATCTATCTCAGGAATTTTGGTGGAAAAATATTCTGCTGTTTCGAAGTCTACCGGTTGGATGTTAAGGGCTTCCGAGTTGGCCTTTAACGTGTCGTTTAACGTCGGAATTTCACGAATGATTTCCAGCAGCCGGATTAGGTCAGCAGTTTTAAATCCTGCAAAAGAAGGCCCCTTTGCCCAGAAGTGGGTGCGCTTTTCAAACTTGTCATGATAGAGTAAGTAATCTTTAAACTTCCTTAAGACTTCTTTCAGGTCATGAAAGTGGAACGCTTTGTACTCCAGGTTCATAGGGAAACTAAAGTCGTCCGGATTGGACACGAGGTAGAGCTCTTTGGCAGACTTTCCACACTCACTTTCGTCAAAAAGCGCCTCTTTGAATTCCTGTAGCTCCTCACCCAGTTGGTCAATCCTGCGGCTGGCTTGCGTAAAGCTCCTTTCCAACTGGATGGAATCGAGGCTGTTATTTTTTTTCTCGTTTGTTTCTACGGCCTCAATTTGGCGGTTGATCTGTTCAAAAATGGATTTTCTGTCATTTTTGAAATCGTGTACCAATGCAACGAAGTCATGAATGTCTTTTTGCTTTAACCGATCGTACACCACATCCAAAGCGGCTCTTTTTTGGCATACGAGCAGGACATTTTTGCCCCTTGCGACGAAATCACAAATCAGGTTACTGATGAGCTGTGATTTACCAGTTCCCGGCGGACCCTGTACGAGAATAGAATTCCCTTTTTTCACTTCTTTGATGGCCTTCTCCTGATAGGCATCCAAAGGGAAAGGGGTGAAGGTATTTTCTTCACTGGTGCGGCTAAGCGGGGTCAATTGCTCAGCATCTTGTTGGGTGCGTTGGATGAAAAATTCTTCCAGGTCTGCAAACCGAGACGCTTCCAAAAGTTTCATGTAGTCCGGTACCAGATAAGATCCTGACTGAGGAAAGATTCCCATGACCGCTTCGGGGTACATCTTTAAGACACCCGTTTTTTCGCTGCTTTCAAGCTGTGATTTTCGGTAGGTGTTGAATGATTTTAATTGGTCACCAAAGTTCTCCTGATTGAAATTAATTTCAACACCGCTCTGCTTGAGCAATTCGTAGAGTTGAGTTCGAAAGACGCGGTCATCTTTATCATAATCGTCAATGACGGTTTCGATAAGCTCTTCGTCTAGTTTTACGTCATTATAGTAAGCATAAGCCAATAAAAACGTTTTGTTTAAAGTAATATTCACGCCTTCCCTTCGGGATAGGTACCAGGTATTCTTCTTTTTTTCTATCGAAACAGGGAAAAATAAGAGCGGACATCGGACAGGAGTATCATCGGCAAACTTACCTTTTATGAAAGGCCATCCGATATATAAATCTTTTGCACCTCGCTCTTGAAAAATGAATTGCTCAATCCGTTGAATTTTTTTTAGCCTCCGACTTAGCTCATTGGGGATTTTGGATCGGCTATCTACTTCACTACAAAGTGGAATTTGCTTCTTATGCTCCATGAGTCCCTTGATGATGTCAAAGCTTGGAGTTCCCTCTGCAAAATCAAGGTCATGAATGTCAATAAACTGATCGGAAATTAACCGGAGAAGTAACAAAGACCGGTTATTGCCGGATAGGTTGCTAAGTCTTCTGAGATAAGATTTTAAGACCTTTTGCATAAGTTATTTGATGTAAGGCCTGAGTTTCATAATCAAGGAATCGTCAATGGCCTGTATTTTAGATAAATCCTCCACCCCTTTGATGTCTCCGTGTTGCTTTCTGTAGTTGATGAGTATCCAGGCCAAATCGTACGATATATAAGGATGTTTAGCTAGAAATTTTACCGAATCATTATTGATGTCAAAGGGATGAACGGCTGAAACGAGACTAAACCTGTCTTCTATTCTCTCAATCATGTCTGGCGTCAGGCCGTACACCTCATTTAGTTGATGTAAGTTACTAAATCCACCCAGGCGGTCTCTGAACTTTACGATTCTGTTGGAAAAAACAGTTCCAATTCCTTTTATCGCCCTGAGGTCCTTAGCCGTAGCACGGTTCAAATCTTTGATTTCAATTACTTCCGTTTCTGAAACCAGTGGTCTTTGAACTTCTTTGTAGGCCTTTTTAACCTGTTTAGGTTTTTCTCTTTTCTGTACGAAGTTGTTTGAGGTGGATGAGCTATCTGAGTCTTTGATGGTGTACGATTCCTGAATTTCAGCTACCCATTCCTGTAAATTATTAGTTGGCGAGCTGGCAACCATTAGTGATTTTTTGAAGTTCAGTATATATGACGAAGATGTAACCAGAGCCACAATTATGATTAAAATCAGTATAGGAGTACCCTTAGTTTCTGTTTTAGAAAAGCTTAATGTCGTCAAAACGGCTTTAATCACATATTTGATCATTATTTAAATTAATTCTAAATAAGAGACAGATGACTTTTGTCACAACCAAAATAATATACCCCCTGTTATTTTTGTAATGGTTTTTTAGATAGAATGGAAGATTTTAGAGCGTTAGGAATATCATTTAAAAATACACCCTTAGAAATCAGGGAGAAAACAGCAATGTCCCAGGAGCAAGTGCAGGACTTTTTGCTGAAACTAAAAGATACATTTGGTGTCAATGAAGCCATAGTTGTTTCCACTTGTAACCGAACAGAAATTTACTATACAGGATCTCAAGACCTCGATGATCAAATTATTTCTCTTTTATCTGTTGTAAAATCCCTGTCAAGTGAAAAGTTGGGTAAGTTTTTTTACAGATTAGCCACACGACAAGCAATTCAGCACTTGTTTCACGTCTCATTAGGTCTCGAATCTCAGGTACTTGGAGACATTCAGATCTCCAATCAAATCAAGCGTGCCTACCAAACCAGCGCTGACCTGAACATGGCGGGTCCTTTCCTTCATCGATTAATGCACACCATCTTCTTCGCTCATAAGCGAGTCGTTCAGGAGACCAGGTTGCAAGACGGTAATGCATCCGTAGCATCCGTAGCCGTGGAGTTGACCAAAGGATTTGTAGAAAACATTGTAGCGCCCCGGGTAGCGCTCATCGGACTGGGAGAAATAGGACAAAATGTTCTGGAAAATCTGGAAGGATTAGCCACCTCCATCACGCTCGTCAATCGTACGAAATCAAAAGCAGAAAAATTTGCAGCATTACAAAATGCATCCGTCGCAGAGTTTTCGGAAATCGAGCAGGTAATCAACCAAAGTGATGTGGTAATCTGTGCCGTCACACCAGAGGATGGAGCGATCATCCACCCTGAATACCTCAAAAAAGACACCCTACACCATAAGTTATTGATAGACCTCTCCGTGCCCCGAAGCATCGATGCGCGCATAGGAGACGTCCCTGGTACGGCGCTTTATAACGTTGACCAACTCACAGAGAAATCTGAAAAAGCACGAAAAAACCGCGAGAAGTCTGTGCCTCATGCAAAACAAATCATTGATGAAGCGGTATCAGGGTTTGATCAGTGGAAGACGGAAATGGAAGTTTCCCCCACGATCAACAAACTCAAAAACGCATTAGATCAGATCAGGAAAGAAGAATTGAGCAGACACGCATCAAAAATTTCAACAGAGGAAATGGAACTGCTCGATGTGGTCACGAAAAATATGATCCAACGAGTGATCAAACTTCCGGTTTTGCAACTCAAAGCAGCCTGCAAAAGAGGCGAGTCCGAATCCCTGGTAGATGTTTTAAACGATCTTTTTAATCTTGAATCAGATCCAATAGAAAAAGCCAAGTAAAGCCGTCTTATCTTTGGCCACCGGTATGATGCGTTTTCTTTTCTCGAGTTTATTCCTGTCACTTAGTTGGTTTGTACACGCAGAAGACTTCCAAGTCTTTGAGCGTGAAGGTCGGTACGGCATTAAAGATGCCGAAGGTGAAGTACTTGTTCCAGCCGTTTATGAAAGATTGGGTTGGAGTGACAAGCAAAACAGGGTCTTTAATGAAGTAATTGGTTTTAAAAAAGAAGGAAAGTGGGG
>JBCCXH010000309.1:0-6653 GCA_039192005.1 Bacteroidota bacterium | reverse complement strand
TGACCTAGTACTAACAGAGGAATGAATACAATAATTAAAAATATTAATACATTTTTCTTCATATGCCTGTTAACGTTTACTATGGATAGTAGAGCAGTAGAAAGCAATAAACTCTCAGTTTGGCGGTATTTATACTCCGGTAACCCATAGAACGCCCTGTTTGCTATACCGTGTAAGCTACTTTTCTTTTCAAAATTCGGCAATCGTTTTAACAGTTCATGATCAAAGGTATCTTTGATCATGAACTTACGTGAATCCGTTATTATTTTATGCATGGGCCTGCTACTGACCACTTGTAGCGGGGAAAAGACAGATCAGGAACTGTTGGATGAAGACTTAAGCGTCCTTAATGAAGCCCTGAAAAGAGATAAGGTGCTCGTTTACAAGCTGCTCAAAGTAACCGTTAGGGATCATTACACACAAAAAAGTGACATTCCATCCACCAACACCTTATCCAAAGCCGTACGCTATTCGTTAAACCAAATCAATGAAGGATCCTCCGATGTGGATATCTCCTGGACGGACTGGCTCAAGGCTTATCGGGAGTACCAGTCGTTAAAATCCTATGCCATCAGCGTAGATGAAGACCAGTTTCCTACATTGCTGGAAAATCTGATCGCCATTTATACCGACCAGCCCCTCCAAAGTGGAGAAGAAGGTACGATGCTTCCGGGATGGACATCCGACAAGGAGCACTCCGTACTCAGTTTTTTGACCTTACCAACAAAGAGTCTTGGCAAAGAGATTGCTTTGTATGAGGCCAGTAAGACCCGAACGGAAACCCTCGCAGATGATTCCTGGAAAGCCGGTTTTTTGACACAAAGAGGCATCCTCTACAGCCTGGAAGGTTTATACTACTTGTCAGAAAGAGAACTCACCGAGAGCATCGCCTGGCTGGAGGATCATCCAAATGCCGCTTTTCCTTTTATCCGGGTCCTTTACAAAGACCGACTACTACTGGCTAAAGACACCTGGCTCGGAGTTCATGCCGCCAACCACCTGTACCGGGGCATTGACCGGATGATGATGGAAAGAGAAAAAGACAACGAACGCGCGCTTGATGATTTTGAGGTTTTTTTAGTGGATTGCAACGAGTTGGGATGGAATGATGAACTGGTGTGGATCATACAGACATACGTAGGCCTTAAGAAACAAGATCGTGAGCAAGCGATAGCAGGACTCCAACAACTGAAGACCAGTACGATCTTTGGTCATTCGGAACAAAAGTCCATTGATGAAGCCATTGCATATTTAAATAAAAAAGACCCCGATGGTGCTTTAACTGGTGTTTATGATAAGGTCTTTATGGCCAAACTCGTTACGAAGTACGTTTTCTATAAACTATCTGAAATCGACTGGGAAAAGGTGTTGAAAGAAAACAACGTACCGCAAGCTGATAAAATCATCGCTTTCAATCAGTTCATCAACGAGCAGGGAAAAACCCTGAATAAGCTTACCAGCGTCGATCAACTAAAAGAAAAGGGGAAAGCCTGGTATGACAAAGCCAAAGACATCGTTCAGTAATTTGTCGATGTCATTTGCTGCATCCGAAAAATGCACTTAAGACATCCCACTTGCAATACAATTAATTGGGTGGAGCAATGCCTTTTAGACGTAAATAGGTAACCATTTGTCCCTGATGATGAGCATTATGATTCAAAACATCTATGAGCTTATCGGTTAAGGTTGGTGTTTCTTTAGCAGCCTTTATGAATTCCACTAATTTGTCAAATTGCTTATCCCCGAAATTTATCAATTCTTTTTTAGTCATTTGGTCCTCCCCTCCGGATACCCACTTTACCGGGTTTCCTTTCATTTGTTCCAAATTCCACTCGATTGAATACACCATATGATAAGCCAGCTCCTGAAAGGATCTAAGGTCCTCATTGGGCTTAAAATTATAAATGCTATCGGGCATGGCTCTTAAAAGATCTATTGTATGATTTTTTATATTCATCAGCCGTTCACTTAAATAATCGTAGTCAGCGTCGGGTTCATGTACATATTCGGTTGAGAAACCTGTTATCATTAGAACGACTGCCGCTAATGAGCTTGTGAAAATGAATTTTCGCATCATAACTATCGGGGTAAATTTCTTCTAAAGTATCCGATCACGAAACCTTTTGCAAATCGCACTGACGTTGCCCGATGAACACCTGAAACGAATCCATCATTGAGGCATCAATCATCACGCGAAAGGCAGATTGCATTTTCAATTACCTTGTCTTCAGGCTTATGAAAAACCACCTTTGGAACATTAAGACATCCGATGTTTTGGAAACAAAGGAAATGAGCAAATTACAAAACGAGGCATTGCAAAAACTAATGCTGACTTAAGAGAGATAGGTCTCCGTTACCTGCCGAGACCCGGTCTCGTTAAATAGGTTGTAGAAATATACATTCATTGGTGAAGACCAGTCCACGAGAGCGTTTAAAAAGACGAGGTCAGTACTGGTCATGAATCGCCTGGTAGCCTTAGCTAACCCCCATTCAAGATGTTACTTGATATTCTGGACAAGATGCGATTGAGGTGTTCATGATCCTTTTCATCCAGTCCTTCCCACCCCTTCTTTCTGGCTTCGTAAACAAGCGGCATGGC
The DNA here is from genome assembly GCA_039192005.1 of Bacteroidota bacterium. Taxonomy (GTDB): domain Bacteria; phylum Bacteroidota; class Bacteroidia; order Cytophagales; family Cyclobacteriaceae; genus Ekhidna. The sequence goes on along the minus strand of JBCCXH010000309.1, from coordinate 4,054 downwards.
CTTATTGTAAACCGTCCTTCCATCCGCTGTGAGCGTGATCAGAAACCTTCTTCTGTCGTCTTCATCCGGTTTTCGCCGGACGTACCCTCTCTTATTCAATAACTCCACAATCCTGGAGACAGTGGGAGCATCTTTAAACGTATGCTCCGCCAAATCCGCCTGGTATACCTCGTCTTCTTTGGATAGTTCGGAAAGGATGGTCCACTGCTCTGGTGTAAGGTCTATATCATGTGCTTTAAACCTTCGGATCAGGTCCTGCTTGATGACCTTTAGTGTCGCGTCCAGGTGGACTCCGAAAGGTTTCGTTTTGCTCAAATCCGCCATCGACTTACCGTGCAGGTAAAACCTGTGTGGTCACTTCTCCGAAACCCACCCGGATTCCTTCTTTTTCACAATATCCACGGATCGTGATGGTATCGTAGTCCTGCAAGAACTTTCGTTCCGTTCCGTCATTCAACTGAATCGGGCGCTCCCCTCGCCACGTCAACTCCAGCAAGGAGCCGTAACTATCCGGTGTCTTTCCACTGATGGTTCCGCTTCCGTACAGGTCCCCTACCTGGATGTTGCAGCCGTTAACGGATTGGTGCGCCAGCTGCTGAACCATGTTCCAATACAAGTACTTGTGGTTACTTGCACAAAGCTTTTGTTCTGATCCATCCTGAGGAGTCAGGTAAACTTCCAACTGAATGTCATAGCTCTTTTTGCCTTCAAATTGTAAATAAGGAAGTACTTCAGGGTTCTGAACCGGACCCGCTACCCGAAACGGATCGAGCGCATCCATTGTAACTACCCAAGGAGAAATGGAAGAGGCAAAACTTTTCCCCAGAAATGGCCCCAATGGGACGTATTCCCACTTTTGTATGTCTCTGGCAGACCAATCGTTGAAAAGTACCATCCCAAAAATGTACTCCTCGGCATTATCGGTAGTGATTGACTCTCCCAAAGAAGTTGATTTTCCTGTGATAAAAGCCGTCTCCAGCTCGATGTCCAACAACTTTGAAGGCCCATACGTCGGTTGGTCGGCACCGTTTGGCATTACCTGTCCACACGGACGGTGAAATGGCGCTCCGGAGACAACAATGGAAGAGCTGCGCCCATGATAACCGACCGGAATGTGTTTCCAGTTCGGCATCAGCGCATTTTCTTTTCCCCTAAACATGATGCCAACATTCGTAGCGTGCTCTTCGCTGCTATAAAAATCGGTATAGTCACCAACTTTTACCGGCAGGTGCATGGTGGCCTCACTTTGCATCACAAATGCCTCAGGATGTCCTTTTAACTCGTCATTTCCATCAGCGAGCAGTCCTTGTACCCTCGACCGTAACGCCGTCCAGGTAGGTTTACCTAAACTCATGAATTCGTTTAAGTATTCCTTTTCGAAAATGCCCAAAGGAAGTTTCAACGACTCAAGCAGGCCACTTGCTTGCAAGTAAGCCAGGGAAAGAATTTGTTCGCCGATGGCAACACCTACTTGTTTCTTTCCTTTCTTGACGGAATAGATACCATATGGCAGGTTGTAAATGGTAAAACCTGATGATTCAGGTATTTCAACCCATGTTTCTAGTTGTTTCAAACTCATTTTACACGTATCGCATTTTTCACACCCCTCTTAGTTCTTTGACGAAAGCGCTCCAAATGATTTTCAAATTTTGATTTATAGTGTTCCCCTTAGTTCCTGTTCTTTTTCGATGGCTTCAAACAAGGCCTTGAAATTGCCTTTTCCAAACGACTGTGCTCCTTTTCGCTGGATGATCTCAAAAAAGAGCGTAGGACGTGGCTCGACCGGTTTGGTAAATATTTGCAACAGGTAGCCCTCATCGTCTCGATCGATCAGGATGTTGAGGTCCTTCAACGGTTTCAAATCCTCATCAATCTCACCTACCCGATCCAGTATGGTATCGTAATAGTTATCGGGAACGTGGAGAAACTCTACGCCTCTTGCTCTCAATTGCGAAACCGTTTCAATAATGTTTTCGGTAGCCACGGCAACGTGTTGCACACCCGGACCTCCATAAAAATCGAGGTATTCCTCTACCTGAGATTTTTTCTTTCCGGCGGCGGGTTCATTAATTGGGAATTTAATTCGACCATTGCCATTGCTCATCACCTTACTCATAAGCGCGGTATACTCAGTAGATATGTCCTTATCATCAAACGAGACAATTTGAGCAAACCCCATCACGTCTTTGTAAAAATCTACCCAGTCGTTCATACTTCCCAACTCCACATTCCCCACCATGTGGTCCACGTATTTCAACCCTATCGGCTCGGGGTTATATTCCGACTCCCACTTTTCATATCCTGGCATGAATACCCCTTCATAATCATCCCGCTCTATCAACATATGAACGGTGTCTCCGTATGTATGAATGCCTGCCTGTACGACCTTGCCGTATTCATCTCTTTCAATCGTAGGTTCTACATAAGAGGTGGCCCCACGTTCCAAGGCAGACCGATAGGCATGCAACGCGTCTTCTACTTGCAGCGCCACTACTTTTACGCCGTCCCCGTGTTCATCGATATGCTTTCCAATCTCGGTACCTCCTTTTAGCGGGGAGGTCAAAATCAGGCGTATTTTTTCTTGTTGAACCACATAAGACTCAGTGTCTTTCGATCCGGTGGCCAGTCCTCGGTACGCCAATGATTGAAAACCGAATGCGGATTTGTAAAAATGAGCGGCTTGTTTGGCATTTCCTACGTATAGCTCAATGTAATCGGTGCCATTAATCGGCATAAAGTCTTCCGCGTTTTCAAAAATTTTAGGGGCTTTCTTTTTTGTACTCATTGGGTTTTATGTTTTTGGGTTAGATCTATTGTTTATGTCATCATTTTTCAAGCCACGACTGATAGTAGTTGCCATCATCAATCTGAAGGGCGGCTTTCGTCAGCATTAAAGGCTTAAAGGTATCAATCATTACGGCTAACTCTTCTGTTTTCGTCTGTCCGATGCTTCGCTCATAGGCACCCGGAGCTGGTCCATGCGGAATGCCTGACGGGTGAAGGGTAATGTGACCTTGCTCAATGTTGTTTCTACTCATAAAATCTCCATCTACGTAATACAGCACCTCATCCGAATCAATGTTTGAATGATTGTAAGGAGCAGGGATGGATCTCGGATGATAGTCATACAACCTGGGACAAAACGAACAGACGACAAACGCGGATGTTTCAAAAGTCTGATGAACAGGTGGTGGTTGATGCACCCTACCGGTGATCGGCTCAAAGTTATGAATGGAAAAACCGTATGGGTAGTGATACCCATCCCAGCCTACTACATCAAAAGGATGGGTTTTGTAGACCAATTCGTGTAGCATCCCCTGCTTCTTGATTTTCATCAGGTACTCCCCTTTTTCATCGTGGGTTTCCAGGTCTTGTGGAAGTTTATAATCCCGCTCGCAAAACGGAGAATGTTCCAGTAACTGTCCAAACCAATTACGATACCTTTTCGGAGTATAGATGGGGTGGCTCGATCCTACGATCAATAACCGATTGGCTTCCGTATCAAATTCCATTTGGTAGATCATCCCTCTTGGGATCACCAGGTAATCGCCATATTCAAAAGGGATGTTACCCAGTAGGGTTCGTAGCGTTCCAGACCCTTTATGAACGAAGATCAACTCATCGGCATCGGCATTTTTATAGAAATACTTGCTAATGGACTGCTTCGGGGCAGCTAGTTCAATTTCAACGTCCGAATTGACCATTAACGGCACCCTACTTTCGAGGAAGTCTTCTTTAGGCTGAACATCAAATCCTTTTAACAATCGGGAGGTAATGTTTTTTTCAACGGCTACCTCCGGTCTGACGTCATGAGCCGGATTGATTTCAGCCACCATCGTTGGTCGGTTGATGTGATAGAGAAGCGATGACATCCCGTCAAAGCCGATGGTTCCAAAAAGCTGTTCGTAATAGAGGCCTCCTTTGGGGTTTTCAAAGACGGTATGTCTTTTTGGAGGAACCTTTCCTAGTCGATGATAAATGGGCATATTTTGTTGTTTAGTCTAACCTGAATAATTCACAAACTTTCGTTACGAAAGTTTGTGAATTATTCAGG
>JBCCXH010000308.1:0-6661 GCA_039192005.1 Bacteroidota bacterium | reverse complement strand
GTTACTACCTTGTTTCCACAGGTATTGCCAGAGATCGAAGGAGTGCCAGGAGTACCAGGATAAGCATTGACCGTTACCGCTACTCCCCGACTTGTGCTCCAGCAGCCGGTACTGGTTCGTGCCCTCAGGTAGTAAGTTCCGGACTGGCTCACCACATAGGAAGAAGCCGAGTTACTCGTAGATGTACCATTTCCATTCGTCCCCTGCCAATACCAGGTCACACCGCTTGGTGGGTTCGCCCGGGTCAGTGTTTTATTGCCACAGGTGTTTGAAGATACTGAAGGAGTAGCAGGTGTACCAGGGTGAAGGTTCACCGTTACCGCTACTCCACGGCTACCACTCCAGCACCCTGCACTCGTCCGGGCGCGAAGGTAGTACGTACCCGAACTCGTAGCTGGGTATGAAGAGGATGCATTCGACGTCGAATAGCCATTAGAATTCTTCCCCTGCCAGTACCACGTCGTACCCGAAGGAGCATTCCCGCGGGTCAACGTTTTCGGCCCACATGTGTTTGAAGATACCGTAGGAGTAGCAGGTGTACCAGGGTGGGCATTGACGGTAACCCCAACCCCCCGACTTGTGCTCCAGCAGCCGGCACTGGTTCGTGCCCTCAGGTAGTAAGTTCCGGACTGGCTCACCACATAGGAAGAAGAGGAGTTACTCGTAGACGTACCATTTCCATTCGTCCCCTGCCAATACCAGGTCACACCGCTTGGTGGGTTCGCCCGGGTCAGTGTTTTATTGCCACAGGTGTTGGGAGACACACTGGGGGCAGGCGGAAGTCCCGAAGGGTGGTTTACCGTCGCATACACCGAGGAGGCACTACTCCATTGTCCATTACTTGTGCGCCGCGCTCTCAAATAGATTCTGCGGGAGCTGGTGACTGTATAATTTTTGTTCGCGTTACCGGTAGAAGTTCCTGACGCACTTGTCTGCCAATAGTAGGTGGTATTGAACGGAGGATTGGCACGGGTCAGCGTCTTATTGCCACACAGGTTGTTGGAAACAGAAGGAGCCGGTGGAGGGGGTGGAGGGGTGCCCAGAACCGTGACATAGCGTGTATTGGTCACACTATAACTGCCAATGGTCGCATCTACCTGAACAGAACCCTGGCCTGGCGTGGTCCACCTTACCGTGACCCTGCTAGCGTTTTGAGAGAGAATAGTCCCCCGACTTACAATATAGGTAGCACTTTGGATAGCACCTCCTTGACTAGAAAGTGTATAGGTGTCTGTGTCATTGACCTGTACTCTATTCGGACCGGAAACCGTCACCGAAACATTGGTGCCGCCACCACCACCGCCACCTGGATTGGGAGGCTGCGCCCGAAGGGTCAGGGTAAAGAAAAAAAGAACCAGTAAAAAAAGAAGTTTTCGATTCACGTAGGTAGTTGCTACTAATGTTTTCATTTGTATCGCTCGTTTGATGGTGATTAGTTTCCTGTTGTAGGTCCTCCGCCTTCGCCTTCTCCAAAAGGTCCGGCTGGAAATGATTTTTGTACTTCTGCTTCCCTGCCGGATGCATCGATCACTTTCATCAATACCGTGGTCGGTCCGGTGAAGTTGGTATCGAATGAAACAGATCGGGCATTCACATTGCGCCTACTGTAGCTGCCATCCCCTCCTATCTCCGTGATGAAATAGCTAAACGGAAGCTGCGCATTGTCTACCGTCAGCGTAATCCGGGGATTCGCTTCCGGGGGCGTGCTCGTGGTCAGGATGGGTGACCCGTAGTTGATTTGCAATGATCGTGTAGTACTCTCCTCCAGTTCATAGTCGGAATCGGTCACCGTTAGCTTCACACTCACGGTACCAGGTTGCGTAAACGCCTGGCTGATGCTGGATCCGCTCCGGGTAAGGATCGTACCATCGGGTTGCGTAAACTGCCACGTGTACTCCGCATCCGGAGGGTTGATCTCCCTCTGCGTGGCATAGAAAATGCCCGATTCATCTTCTATTAATGTTTTTGATGGATTAGGTCCCGACCAGTCAGCCCTCATGTCTCCGGCTACCCTAATATTCGCTTCCAGCCTGCGGGGATGGTAGCCGCGGGCACTCATCGTCATCGATACCGTCATAATCCCCAGCCGGTCATAACGATGCGTCACAGAGCTTCCGGTTTTTACAGCCTGATCCAAGGACCAGTTGTATTCTGTTCCTGCAGGGTTCCTCCCTGCATTACCAGTGACAGACAGGTTGAAGGGTTGGCCTAAAACCGCTGTCGTATGCGTAATGGTTCCTTCCAACACGCCTAAAGGGATAACTTCTAAATACTCATCTACTATTCTTTCCGGAAAATCCGGGTGATCCATCGTTACCGCTACTTTCTGGTGGCCCAACCGGTTAAAAGCATAGCTTGCGGATGATCCTGTTCCAATTTCAATTCCGTTGTAGGTCCAGGTGTACGTGGTTCCGGGAGGGTTTTCTTCACTTCCCGGCAGCGTAAAGGTAACGACCTGATCAAAGTTCGCAGGCGTGTGGGCAATTTCTCCACTCAGCTCTCCGCCTACGAAAATGGACTTTTGTTCTACTTTCGTGGCATACCCCGCGCTGCTAAGTGTTGCTTTCACTAACCGATGACCGATCTTTGTGAACGTATGATGGACCGTCAACCCCTCCTGAGGGACTGAACCGTCCCCAAAATCCCAGGTACAGGTAATGCCCTGCGGCAGGTCTTCTCCTAAGCTGATGGAAAACGCCGCCGCACTGTAGATATCCACCGCTGCCGGATGGGTGATGAAGCCATGAAGATTTCCCCTTAAACGGTGATCGGTAACGCTTCGAACTTGTTTCTTGAAATCCTTTTGAGTCACTGCCCGGTTAAACGCGTCGTACTCGGTAAACACCGCCTTCCCATTACTTCCCACACTGGCCGTTACTCCTGCAGCCGGATCATAGGTGTAGCTGGTCATGAGTGCATCGCTCGGATAGAGGCGTACTTCATCGACCATGGTTCCCGCTGGTACTTCCACGCTCACCGATGTTCCGGAGACCTGCCAACTGAGGTATCCCCAGCCATTTACTACCGATTTCGAGACCGTATTGACTGCTACTGCCCCTGACCCTTTGGCCCAAAGTTCGACGATGTAGGACTGATCCGGCAGGCCGTCTAATTGCAGCGCACCTTGAGTAAATGCCTGCGTTCCGGCATAGGCACCGTTGGCAATCACTTGTGCTTGCTGGTAGCTCCAGCCTCCCTGCCCAGACGTTTCAAATCCTGTGTAGGCAATTTCATTGGCTTGGGCATTGCTGACACGCGCCATCACCCAATCGTCTTCATAGCCATAAATGCTACTGGACACCAGCTCTTCCCTCGCTGTCTGGATGAGGTTACCAACAGCATCGTAGGTATACGCGATTTGCGGCTTCATCCGGCTATCATGGAGAGGGTTCGATGCGCTAAAGGCATAGTCCGTCACCGGGGAAGGGATCTCCAGGCTGTACGAGGCATTCGGTAAATAGGTGTCGGCCACTGGATGAAACGAAGTCAACGACGAACCCAACACGTAGGTGGTATTGGATCCGGCAACTCGCTTTTTTGAAAGGGTTTGCACCGGAACGTTGAGCAAATATTTTTCTTTCATTCCTCCGATGGCTCCTCCAAACAAGGCATCATCGAAGTGTTTGGGGTACTTGTATTCGGTCAGGTAAGTCTCTCCCTCGCTGCCGTACACGTACTGTGCAGTCATCATCCAGGGGTCTACCGGGTCGTACGCATTTTCAGTACTCGTGGTGATGGCAGTTCCTACAGCACCTGCATCCCCATCGTAAGCGGTGGCTTCAACAGTTGGTTGTTGGATCCAGGCGGTCTTTAGCCCATAAAACCCGTAGAACAGGTCCAGGCATTTGTTTTCATAGATACCGCCGTCTACGACCACCAGCCCTCGTGCTTCTTGTACTTCTGCAAATGCGTAGGTAGGGGCCTGGCGGGATTGCAGGTAAAACTGCCCATTGAAATAGCGGTAGTCTTCGCTGTACTCCATCAGACCGTTTTTGTACCAGTCTCCACTGGTAGGCGTAAAGGGTACACGGTCCCCAAAGTTGAACCGGCTTTCCGACGTGGTGAACGCTTCTGCTTCGTTAAAGTAGGAATAGCGTGACCTTCCTTCACCCTCTCCTTCGGTGTAGTAAACGGTCACATTTGAATACCCTACATACGAACCGGCTGCTGCCGAAGATAATGGAATCGTGCTGGAGGAAAAAAAGGCGAGCTGATCGACGTAATCCGTCGCATTGCAGTACGTCCGTGCCTTGTAATGGTAAACCGGGCCGGACATGAGCTTGCCACTGGTCTGACCAGTGCCAAAATCCGAATAGTCAAAGGTTTGAACGATCTCCTCAGACTGGTTCATCCCATCATTGGTCACGATCTTGTTGACGCGGACTCCTCCTCCATACCTGCTACTCGGTGAAGAGGCTTCCCGGGTCAATCCCTGAAACGAAGCCGTAATCCTGGAAGTGAATTTCTCCGGATCATTGTCATCGATCTCTGCAACGAGCGTATAGGTACCGGCTTCTAAAAAGCGGACATCATTCCCTGTCTCTCCCCAGGTTTCGATCACTTCTGTTCCTTTTAACAACCGCACAAAGTGATCGCCAATGGGTGTGTCATCTCCTCCGGTGGTGGGGCCTCCTCCTTCGTCCTGCTCAATAACACGTACGCGATGAACGACAAAGTCAAAATTGACCGTTGCATCATTGAGCAACTGAAAATTAACCGACCGCGCGTCACTGCCTTGTGCGCCATAGCCATCTGCCGCTCGGTACCTGTATGGCACTTGTACCAACTCGGGGTACTGATCGGTATAGTTGGCGTAATCGTTGATCTCAAAGGTATAGTCCGTGGTCCCTCCCATCGGGTAGGTAACGCGCTCAAGGGTTCCTTTCAAAACATGTACTGGATGTGGGTTTCGGTTGGCACCTGAGAAGCTGAATCCCTGGGTGAGGTAGCTCGGTGTCAACCGGGTATTGCCGCTGCGCCCGTTGTAAAACCCCCAATGATCTTGCGCATATGACCGGATGCCTGGAAGTGCTTCTTTGTCATGATAGTCAAACCGGTAGGGCGGCAGCGTTTTTCCATCTTTGCCAGCGCTGCGGACCGCCAGTAACCAAAGTCGTTGCTTCTCTTCATCGCAGAAGAAATCAAAGTGAAAAGCACTCACAAGCGCTTCTGACTCTTTCACTTCTATCCGATCTAGTCGTTTTCCCATGATGTCGCATCGATCAACCAGATGAAACGTCAGTGTTGAGTTTCCGATCGTCACCCGCTCAAGGAATTGGCTGTAGATATCCACATCTCTACTGGAATTTGTGTCCTGATCTTCTGCGGTACATGTCCCTCCTGTCGCGAACAGACGAAACTCCGATGGCAAAAGCTTGTAGTAGACCCGGTGACGGACATAGTGAAAGGTTGCGGTCTCTCCAAACGGCGAACGTATTTCTTTCAGGTACCAGGCAGTGACGGGATTACTTTCGATAAATTGTCCTCCAAAGGTGTAGGTGTATCCATCCAAGGTAGTAACGACCCATTCTCCGTTCTGGGTGGCAGGTTTTTGGATTTTTATCTTTTGCCTGGGTATGGTGTAGGGATTCCCTGCCTGATCAAAAAAGAACTGGGCAGAAAAACCGGGAAACGACAGGTTGTATAAATCGGGCTCTGCATCCCGCTGACCATTGATTACCTCCGTTACATAGTTTTCATAATCCAACCCTTCACTGGAGCAGTCGTCGAGGATCTCCCGTGGCGGTAGCGAAGTGGTCGCTCGGAAATACCCTTCCCCTCCAAAATCGCTCCTACCTCGGATCTCACGGGTAATCACGCCGCCGACATTGAGGTTCCATGATAGACCTGCCCAGGAGCCGACATCTTCTACACGTACCCCTGACGCATTGTATGACAAGGAGACCGGAATGGATATGTCTCTTCCGGAAATACTGGCCACCGGAATGGAAATGTCCGGTTTCCCGGTATAAGGTCCAGTCTGAGCGGCCCCAACATTGGCTGCTGAGGATGCATTGGGTGAAAGTAACTGACTCCAGCTTGTTCCACACGTAAATAGTAATAAGGCTGAACCAACCAATTTAACTACCAGGCTCGGCAGCTGAAAGAAGGAGGAAATAATCCAAAATTTATGGTAGCGTTTCATGTATGTGTAATTTGTTTTTTATAGCTCACCGGTTCGCCGGTGCGATGGAGTCACTCAAAACATCGGTCGGCGATCTGGTCTAACATGGTAGATGTGCGCTTGACAGATGTTTGCGTATCTCATGCGTGTTTTGATTTATTTCTATCTATTTTTCAATGCTTTAACAGCAATGAAAAACACAAAAAAAGATGTCTGACTAACTTTTTATATAAGAGTTCTTGAAGGTGAAGAGAGCGGACGTTATTACTACTCACTTACACTGGCTGAACAATCAATAGGGTAATAAATGAATTAGATTTATTTAGTTGTGAACATTACTGGCAAGTTTATTTTATTTAGTAAAACTAATTATCACTTGATAAAACTCAAAGTTTTAGTGATGAAAAATGGTGTTTGATCACTTAAAACCTTCCATTGATCGAATGTTTGAATCCATTCGACGAAAGGTGAAAACGGATAGTTACCATCGAAAAAAAGGCGTTTACAGTTCATATCATACAGATGGTTTATTAATTT
>JBCCXH010000307.1:0-6673 GCA_039192005.1 Bacteroidota bacterium | reverse complement strand
TCAAATTTGTGAAAGCGGCACTTGAATACAAAAAATCTTACAACCCATAATTCTTTTTAATGGATAAAAATCAATACATAGGACTCATTCTAATGTTCGGCTTGTTGGCCGCCTATTTCATTTTCTTCTCTCCCGACCCTCCGGTAGAAGAACCTACACCTGAAGAAGTGACCGAACAAATCAGCCAGGAAGCCAAACCAAAGGAGAATGCCTTACCCGCTGATACATCCATACGTGCGGAAGTAGACAGTTTAAAGTTTGGCGTTTTTTCTTTTGCAGCGGAACAAAAAGAAAAGGAAGAAACAATTGAAAACGAAGAACTCATTATCAAATTTTCCAGTCAGGGAGGCCGAGTTAAGGAAGTTACTTTAAAAAACTACAATGACTTCCTTGGGCAGCCGTTTAAGATTTTAAACACGGAAAACGCTTCGACTGCAATCCAGTTAACCTACCAAGGAAAATCATTGGAGCTAAACGAGCTATCCTTTGCTAGTAAGATCTTCAAAAGAAATGATACAACCGTTTTAGCCTATACCCTATCCGACGAGAACTTTTCCATTACACAAACGTATTCTTTGCCACTATCCGGATTCCAAATCGCATACGATGTGAAATCCACAGGGTTGAATAATGTCATTGAACCCAGCGACATCAATTTCATCTGGAATCACGGAATCAGCAGAGCAGAGAAAAATCTGGATGATGCCCGATTAAATTCCAACATTCGGTATTACACCGTAGGGGAAGATTATGACGAGCTAAAAGAAAGGTCAAACGAATTTGAGGAAGCCACGATCGCCAGCCCTTTAAAATGGGTATCCTTTAAGCAAAAATTCTTCACGAGTGGGTTCATTGCTAAAACAGGGTTTAAATCGGCCAACGTAAGTACAGTGGCTGATCTTGCAGACACCACAATCGTTAAGACCGGCGCGCTATCTGCGTTAATTCCTTATACCGAATTTTTAAATGGTTTTGAGGGCCGCTACTACTTCGGACCCAATAACTACGCCGTCCTCAAGTCCGTAACCAATGAATTTGAGGAAAACCTGGACATGGGCTGGGGGCCACTTCCGCTCGTAAACAAATATCTGATTATCCCGATTTTTCATTTCTTAGAAGGGTTCATTCCAAACTACGGCATCATCATTTTGATCATCGTATTCATCGTTCGTATCCTTCTCTCTCCCCTGACGTACAAATCCCACATTTCCATGGCCAAGATGAGGGTAATGAAACCAGAGCTGGATGAAATTAAGGCCAAACATGATGGAGACATGCAGAAAGCACAGCAGGAACAGATGCAGCTCTATCAAAAAGTCGGAATCAATCCTTTGAGCGGGTGCATCCCAATGGTGCTTCAAATGCCCGTACTTTTTGCTTTGTTTTTCTTTTTTCCAAATGCCGTTGAGCTGAGGCAACAGTCCTTTTTGTGGGCTCATGACTTATCCACATTTGACAGCATTGTCACCCTACCTTTCAACATTCCCTGGTATGGAGATCACGTAAGTTTATTCACATTGCTCATGACGGTCTCAACGATACTAATTACCGCTAGTAATAGCCAAATGACTTCCGTTCAAGGACCGATGAAGACCATGCAATACGTCATGCCAATTATGTTTTTATTTGTCTTAAACAGCTATGCTTCCGGTCTTACCTTCTATTATTTCGTGTCCAATATGCTCACATATGGCCAAACGGTGCTTTTCAGGCAGGTTATTGATGAAGGTAAAATCAAAGCGACGCTGGAAGAAAACAGAAAAAACAGTGGGAATAAAAAGAAATCCAAATTTCAAAGCAAGCTTGAAGATGCGATGAAGGCGAGCCAGGAAGCACAGCGTCAAGCCAAAGCAAAGAAGAAGAAATAGCACAACAGAAAAGGGCGATTTTCTTTTTTGGAAAATTGCCTTTTTCTTTTTACACAAGTTATTCACAAGTCCATTATCTTGATGACCAGATAAATATATTTGTGTCCTTTTCGTAATTATTACTTCAGCTTGAAAGAAAAGAAACATATGGCAAAGATCATTTCAATGGCGAATCAAAAAGGCGGTGTTGGTAAGACCACGTCAACTATTAATCTTGCGGCCAGCCTCGCAGCGCTCGAATTCAAAACTCTGATCGTAGATGCAGATCCCCAGGCAAATGCCACGTCTGGCGTTGGGATTGACCCCAAAGGAGTTGAAGTAAGCATTTATGAATGCATGGTAGATGGAGCCGACGTCAAAGAAAGCATCGTCACCACGGACGTCAAACACTTAGATCTTCTTCCTTCGCACATTGATTTGGTTGGTGCAGAAGTAGAAATGGTGAACATAGAAGACAGGGAAAACAAGATGAAGCATGCCTTGGAGCGTGTTAGGGAAGAATATGATTTCATCATTATCGATTGTTCTCCATCTCTTGGCCTGATCACCATTAATGCGTTGACTGCTTCCGATTCAGTGATCGTGCCTGTACAGTGCGAATACTTTGCCCTTGAAGGATTGGGCAAGTTACTGAATACGATAAAAATCATTCAAACGAGACTCAATCCCGAACTGGAAATTGAAGGGATCTTACTGACCATGTACGACACACGTCTCAATCTGGCCAACCAGGTAGTTGAAGAAGTAAAGATGCACTTTGAAGGTCTGGTATTCCAAACACTCATCCCTCGAAACATTAAATTAAGTGAGTCTCCAAGTTTTGGAATGCCCGCGATTGCGCACGATGCAGAAAGCAGAGGATCGATTAGTTATTTAAACCTGGCTAAGGAAATACTGGAAAGAAACGAAGTGAAGGCAGCGTAGCGTATGGCAGAAAGTAAGTTAAAGAAGCGAACAGGATTAGGTAGAGGACTAGGTGCATTACTAGAAGACTCCGAAGAGGAAAAAAAAGTCAAAAAAGAAGTTTCACCTTCCAATGGTACGATAAACGAGATTTCCATTGATCAAATCGAAACCAATCCCTGGCAACCTCGAACCGAATTTGATGAAGAAGCACTCAATGAGCTCGCGGACTCTATCAAGGTACAGGGAATCATCCAACCCATAACGGTCAGGTCGCTTAGTAGCAGTGAATATCAGCTTATCTCCGGAGAGCGTAGGCTTCAAGCAAGTAGAAGAGCAGGGCTAAAAACCATCCCGGCTTATGTCCGGACCGCTGACGATCAGCAAATGCTTGAAATGGCGCTGATCGAAAACATTCAGCGAGAAAACCTCAACTCCATAGAAGTCGCTTTAAGTTACCAGCGCTTATTGACAGAGTGTAAGCTTAAGCAGGAGGAGCTCGGTGATCGTGTCGGCAAAAACCGCACAACCGTCAATAACTACTTAAGGTTACTGAAACTACCACCGGACATTCAGGCAGCGTTAAGAGATGGTAAAATAAGCATGGGTCACGCCAGGGCATTGATTACAATAGAAGATGTAGACCTGCAACTGGATATCTTCAAACAGATTTTGCTTAATGACCTCTCTGTAAGAAAAGTTGAAGCACTTGTTCGTACGACTGGTAAAAAGGAGACCAAAAATGCTGATACTTCTACCCTAGACCCGGAAATCAAAAACCTGCAAACCAAACTCTCTTCTCACTTTGGCTCAAAAATCAGTGTGAAAGCAAACGAACAAAACAAAGGAGAGATAAAAATCCCTTTTCAATCTACTGAGGATCTAAATCGGATTTTAGAGATTTTGGATGTTTAGGCCTGATGTTTGTATCCTTGCAACGCAATGAAAACAAGCATCTTTTTCTTCCTTCTACTGTTCTCTTTTATCCTGCGTGCACAAGAAGAATCCAGTAAGGAGGACATTCAACTCATCACAGATTCCACCTTTATCGAGACGGAAGAAGACATTGAGTTGTTTGAAGAAGTCTCAGACCTGGATCCCAAGAGATCAGCTATGTTATCCGCACTCGTGCCCGGCCTGGGTCAGATCTACAACAGACAATATTGGAAAGTCCCCTTGATTTATGGTGGATTGGCTGCATTTGGTCATTTGATCAACTATAACAACGAACTCTATAATGCATTCAGGAACGCTAGCATTGATCGGTCTAATCCACCGAACCCAATCGTAACCATTGCTGGTTCTGATGCGACATTAATTAGAAACAGGGACAACTTTAGAAGAAATAGAGACTACCTCATGATATTGGGGACCATATTTTACATACTTAACGTAGTAGATGCGCACGTATCTGCACACCTTGACGAATTTAACGTAAACGAAGACCTTGCTTTATCCATTGAGCCATCCTTTGACACCTCTTTTGGGCAAAACATCGGTGCGTCGTTTGTTATCAGATTTTAACTTATGAGAATTGCATTAATCGGATATGGCAAGATGGGTAAAGCCATAGAAAAAGTTGCTCAGGAAAGAGGGCATGTTATTAGCCATCAAATAGACGGTCTGGATAAATTGACCGCACTCAATCCGGAAGTTACCGATCTGGCGATCGAATTCACACAACCAGAAGCTGCCTATAAGAACATTGAAACATGCCTTAAAAACAACGTGCCGGTCATTTCAGGCACCACCGGTTGGCTGGATAGCTATCCACAACTTGTCGAGCAGGCAGAAAAACATCAAGGCACATTTCTTCACGCTTCAAATTTCAGTATCGGAGTCAACCTCTTCTTTGAACTAAACGAATGGTTGGCTCAGAAAATGAAAAACCTTCCCTTCCATCCTTCCATGGAAGAAATTCATCATACAGAAAAAAAAGACAGCCCAAGCGGTACTGCGATAAAATTAGCAGAGGGCATCATCCAAAACTCACCCATAACAGACTGGATAAACGAAGAATCTACCGATCATAAAGCCATTGGGATTGTTTCAAAAAGAATACCAAACGTTCCCGGCACACATACCGTATCCTATGAGTCAAAACTTGAGTCCATTCAGGTACACCACGTCGCGCATGACAGAAGTGTTTTTGCAGAAGGTGTAGTTCTGGTTGCAGAATGGATACAAGATAAAACAGGTGTATTTACCATGTCTGATTTTTTAAATCAGCAATGACGTTATATTCGCAAATATTCTAAAAGAAATAAAATGTATTACCAGGATTTCAGTCCAACTTTTGTATTTATCTTTTTGATCGGTTGGTACTTATTTCAAGGCATCGCGTACTATAAGTTTTTTGAAAAAGCCGGAAAAAAAGGATGGATAGGTTTTGTCCCTATCTACAATTATTACACACACACAGAAATCATCGGACGGCCGAAATGGTGGGTAGCCCTGCTTTTTGTTCCAGTGATTAATTTCTTTGTTGCGTTGACCATGCATCTGGATTTGATGAAGTCATTTGGTAAATACACGTATCTGGATCAAGTACTCGGTGTAGTAATCGCTCCTTTTTACATGACTTACATTGCCTGGTCTGATACCACTTACCTGGGCAAAGCAATGGAAATGCCTAAAACCAAAAAATCTTTCGGTAAAGAATGGTTTGAAGCAATCGTCTTCGCTGTTTTCTGTGCGACGTTCATTCGGTGGATTTTTATGGAAGCATACGTGATCCCCACGCCATCAATGGAGCGATCCCTCCTTGTAGGGGACTTCCTCTTCGTCAGTAAAGCAGAATATGGCCCAAGAACACCGAAGACTCCACTACAAGTGCCACTGACCCATCAGAAAATCTGGGGGACAGAGATCCCCTCCTACCTCAGATGGGTTTCCTTACCCGCACTTCGGCTCCCTTCTTTTGGAAGAGTAGAAAGAGACGATGTCGTGGTATTTAACTACCCGCCGCATGATCAGTACAATAGACGTGCAGATGGAGACTACCACCCGATGGATTTGGGTACACACTACATCAAACGTTGTGTTGCTGTAGCAGGAGAAACAATAGAAGTCAAATCTGGAGATGTATACGTAAATGGTGTACTCAGTCCCAAGCCACCACTCCTACAGTACGCCTATTTTGTTGAAACAGATCAAGCCGTCCGTGACCGTATCTGGAATAACCTGAAAATTTGGGAATATCAGCCAACTCGTTACAAAGGCATCAAAGGTTACACCGCTTTAACGGACGAAAAAAGTGTAGAAGAGTTAAGAAAGCTACCTTTTGTGAAAAGTGTGACCATCCAGTTAAGAGATTCGTCAGATATTGAACCTGATATCTTCCCAGACTCCAGGTATTTCCGGTGGAACAGAGATTTCTACGGACCACTAAAGGTACCTCACAGGGGAATGGAAATTACCGTCAATGAAGAAAACATGGCCATGTATGGTTCAACGATTAAAAACTATGAAGGCCATAGTGAAGTTGAAATCGATTTAGATGTACTAAAGATAGATGGAGAAGTCATCACTACTTACGTTTTTAAAAACGACTACTATTTTATGATGGGTGACAACCGACACAACTCCGCAGACTCGCGCTACTGGGGATTTGTATCCGAAGAACATATCGTTGGGGAGGCATCATTCATTTGGATGTCATGGGACAATAATGCATCCTCTTTTTTCAGCAGAGTAAGATGGAACAGATTATTCAACGGGATCGAATAAAAGAACATTAAAAAAGGCTTTGGGATTTTTTTATTAATTAATCCTCTTGAAAGAAGACTTAGGGGATAATGATCAAAATCAAACCCTAAAAAAAGTTCTAAAATGTTCTCTTAATCCGTTTTATGAAAACAAGTTAGTCTTTCAATCAGTTACCGATCAATGGAGTAGATGAG
>JBCCXH010000306.1:0-6684 GCA_039192005.1 Bacteroidota bacterium | reverse complement strand
CACTGCTTCCGAAGGATGCGTTACTGACTAGATCTAATCAATCAACCGATTCATGTAGCAAAAAAATAAGAAAATGAATACTTCAGCATTACCCATAGAGAAGAAAGAATCATACGAATCTGTTCAGATAACCGGAGCAGAAGCAGTCATGAAGTGTTTATTGGCTGAAGGCGTTGACACCATCTTCGGTTACCCCGGAGGAGCCATCATGCCTATTTATGACGCGCTGTACAAATATAAAGAGCACCTCGATCATATACTCGTAAGGCATGAACAAGGTGCCATTCACGCAGCACAGGGATATGCCCGGGTCTCAGGGAAAACGGGGATATGTTTTGCCACCTCCGGTCCAGGTGCCACCAACCTGATTACAGGCATCGCTGATGCGCAAATAGATTCCACACCGGTAGTTTGTATCACCGGACAAGTTGCCTCGCACCTTTTGGGGACGGATGCCTTTCAGGAAACAGACGTAGTCGGTATTTCCATGCCGGTCACTAAGTGGAACTACCAGATCACAAAAGCGGAAGAAATCCCCGAGGCCATGGCCCGCGCGTTTTACATCGCCAACTCGGGCCGTCCGGGACCGGTGTTGATAGACATTACGAAAGATGCCCAATTTGCCCTTTGCGACTTTGAGTATAAAAAATGCGAGCGAATACGCAGCTATCACCCCTACCCTGCGCTAGATGAGCATAAGGTAAACGAAGCAGCCGTGCTTATCAATCAAGCACAAAAACCCTTTTTATTGGTGGGACAGGGAGTGATTCTTTCCGAGGCAGAAAAAGAACTCGTTGATTTCGCTGAAAAAGGCGGAATACCCATGGCTGCAACATTGATGGGCCTTTCAGCGGTTCCCGTTGATCATCCACTCTATGTCGGTTACCTGGGCATGCATGGAAACTACGGCCCCAACATCAAAACCAATGAGTGCGATTTACTCATCGCTGTAGGCATGCGATTTGATGACCGGGTCACGGGCGATCTGAGCCGGTACGCAAAACAGGCCAAAGTCATTCACATAGAAATTGATGCGGCTGAAATAGACAAAAATGTAAAGACGGATGTCGCCATCCATTCGGACGCTAAAGCTGCGCTGATCTCCTTAAAAGAAAAAATTAAAGCCAACGAACACAGCAGCTGGTTAGAGGAATTTCGATCGTGCGAAAAAGTGGAGTTTGAAAAGGTCATTGACCGGGAGCTCAACCATCAGGAAGGTGAAATCAGGATGGCAGAAGTCGTCAAAAAACTATCCGACCTAACAGAAGGAAAAGCCGTAATCGTTACAGACGTAGGTCAGCACCAAATGGCAACCAGTCGGTATTACGAGTTTAAAGACCAAAGACAAAACGTCACTTCCGGCGGACTGGGAACCATGGGGTTTGCGCTTCCCGCTGCTATGGGTGCGCGTTTAGGTCAGGATTCAAGAACAGTGATCGCTATCATAGGAGATGGAGGTTTTCAAATGACCCTACAGGAACTGGGCACCATCGCCCAAAGCAACATCGATGTAAAAATCATGATCCTGAATAATCAATTTCTGGGAATGGTCAGGCAATGGCAGGAGCTATTTTTCGAAAGCAGGTACGCCTTTACTGAAATGACCAACCCGGATTTCCAACTGATATCCAAAGGTTTTGGCATCCCGGCCATCCAGCTTACCGAAAGGAGTGATTTGGAAGATACACTACGTAAGTTTCTGACCACCAAAGGCCCTATCCTACTGGAGGTGATCGTAGAAAAAGAAGAAAATGTATTTCCTATGATCCCTACCGGAGCATCCGTTTCAGAAATCAGATTATCGTAATGGAAGGAACTTACACATTATCCGTATTGACAGAAGATCGGGCAGGTCTCCTCAACCACATTACGATCATTTTCACGCGAAGGAAGATCAATATCGAAAGCCTCAACGTCTCCTCAACAGAAGTAAAAGGAATCAGTCGGTTTACGATTGTCGCCAACTGCACAAGAGAGCAGATCGATAAAGTCTGCCAGCAAATACGAAAACTGGTGGATGTGCTCGGTGCGTTTGTTTACAGTGAAGAGGAAATATTTTACCAGGAAATCGCCTTGTACAAAGTCCCAACTAACGTCTTTCTGGAGGGAGAGAAAATCGAAACGCTGGTACGAAACAATGGCGCACGTATACTGGTCATAGAGCAAGACCACATCATCATTGAAAAAACCGGACTTAAAGAAGACACGCATGATCTGTACGCAAAACTCGAACCGTATGGACTACTGGAGTTTGTCCGCTCCGGCAGAGTAGCTATTTCGAAATCCAAACGAAAAACAGAAGCTTACATCAAGGAATTGGAAGAAAGCAATTCCAACAGATCCAGCATAAAAGATTATTAATCAAAATCATAATTTAAACACACTTATAAATGGCAACTATCAATTTTGGCGGGGTGGATGAGCAAGTCGTCACCAGAGAAGAATTTCCATTGGAAAAAGCACGAGAAATCATGAAGGATGAAACCATCGCAATCGTTGGTTACGGCGTACAAGGGCCGGGGCAGGCACTCAACCTGAAAGACAATGGTTTCAACGTCATCATAGGCCAGAGAAAAGGCGGCAAATCATGGGAAAAAGCACTTGCCGATGGCTGGGTAGAAGGAGAAACGCTGTTTGAAATCGAGGAAGCCGTTCAAAAAGCGACGACGATCCAATACTTGCTATCAGATGCCGGACAAATCGAGCAATGGCCTACCATTAAAAAACACCTGAACGAAGGGGACGCCTTGTATTTTTCTCACGGCTTCGGCGTGACCTACAACGAGCAGACAGGCATCGTACCTCCTGAGAACGTAGACGTCATACTCGTTGCACCTAAAGGTTCCGGGACGTCCCTCAGAAGACTTTTTGTTGCGGGAAAGGGACTTAACTCTTCCTTTGCCGTCCACCAGGATTTTACCGGCAAAGCACGAGACCGCGTCATCGCTTTGGGGATAGGAGTCGGATCGGGTTACCTGTTCGAAACTGACTTTAAGCGGGAAGTAACGAGCGACCTTACCGGGGAAAGAGGAAGCCTGATGGGGGCCATTCAGGGACTATTTGCCGCACAATACGATTTATTGAGAAGCAAAGGACATACCCCTTCTGAAGCATTTAATGAAACGGTGGAAGAAGCCACTCAATCTCTTTACCCGCTCGTAGCAGAAAATGGTATGGACTGGATGTACGCCAACTGTTCCACAACCGCGCAGCGAGGGGCACTGGACTGGTGGAAGAAGTTCAGAGATGCCGTAAAGCCGGTCATGGAAGAGTTGTATGAAAGTGTCTCTACCGGAAATGAAGCAAAGATTACCATTGAAGCCAACCAGAAAAACGATTACCGTACCGGGTTGGAGAAAGAGTTGGACGAATTGAGAAACTCGGAGATGTGGAAAACCGGAGCGACCGTCCGACAACTTAGACCAGAAAATAAATAGCAAGTTGGCGAGTGTACCAGGTAACGATTTAATAGCTTGGTACAGATCCAAAATATGATATGAAAGTACTCAAGTTCGGTGGCACTTCCGTAGGCACGCCCGATGCCATCAGAAATGTGTTAGACATTGTAAAAAAAGAAGCAGACGATGACCAGCTAGTGGTCGTCGTTTCTGCATTTTCCGGTGTGACCAATCAATTGGCTGACCTGCCACATAAAGCCCTGGAAAGGTTTGAAGAGGCAGAATTACTCATCAATGAACTTCTCCTCAAACATCAACATGCCTACGAAGAGTTGGTTGGAGAAAAGGAAAGCGCCACGATCGATGGAATGATCAGAAAACTGGTAGACGTTTGCAGGGGAATTAACCTTTTGCAGGAAATAACGGAAAAAAGCCGGGACTTTATCATGACCATGGGTGAGCTTTTATCCTCGCACATCATCTTTCATTTTTTCAAAAAACACCTAGAGACCATCTTTTTCAATTCGAAAGATTTTTTGATCGTTCAGGACGGAAATATTCGTAAAAGAGCGGATCTTGAAGCCTCCGCCTTACGCATCAACGAGCTGAACGGGCTCAAAAAAGTAAACATCTTCCCGGGATTCATTGCTTCCACGACGGACGGCACCATTACCTCCTTAGGCAGAGGAGGATCTGATTACACCGCCTCCCTCCTGGCCAACCTGTTTGATGCCTCTTCTCTGGAAATATGGTCCGATGTAGACGGCATCATGTCTGCTGATCCCAAATACGTCAAACAAGCAAAGGCGCTACAGCACATTTCGTATGAAGAGGCTTTGGAAATATCGCATTTCGGAGCAAAGGTGATCTACCCTCCTTCTATCCAGCCTACGCTGACCAAAGGCATCCCGATCACAATAAAAAATACCTTTCACCCGGAAAAAGAAGGAACGCTCATCACCAAGGAATGGGATCAAAACAAGACCATCATTCAGGGAATTTCGAGCATTAAAAACATTGCCACCATCAATTTGAGTGGTAGTGGAATGGTAGGTATCCCCTCTTTTTCTGCACGTTTTTTTAAAGCGTTGGCCAATCAACAAGTCAACATCATCATGATCACGCAGGCCTCCTCGGAGCACTCCATCTGCGTGGCCATCTCAGGTGATGAATTAGAGAGGGCGTTGCATGCCCTGGAAGAGGCCTTTCACGCAGAACTCTCCAGTCAGGCCATCGACCCCATCGAAGTAGATGAAGCGTCCGCCATTGTGGCCCTGGTAGGTGCCAACATGAGAAACCAGGTGGGCGTCAGCGGAAAGATGTTCAACACACTTGGAAAAAACGGCATCAGCATTCAGGCCATCGCACAAGGCTCTTCTGAACGAAACATCTCGGCAGTCATCCCCCGAAAAGACCTGAAGAAAGCACTCAACACCTTACATGAGTCCTTTTTCCTATCGGAGCGGAAACGCGTCAACCTGTTCATCATTGGGGTGGGAAATGTCGGAGGCACGTTCCTGGAGCAGGTAAAAGCACAGACTGACTACCTCATCTCCCAGTTCGGAATGCGGATCTCGATCGCAGGCATTGCCAACTCCAAAAAAATGCTTTTAGATGAGCAGGGAGTAGACCTGGAAAATTGGCAAGCGGACCTGTCGGCGGGTCAGCCGTTTCAGCCTGGGATATTCATCAATCAGATGAAGGCGATGAACCTCAGGAACAGCATCTTCATTGACATCACCGCATCGCATGAGATTCCGGCCCTGTACAAAGACGCACTGTGCTGTAACATCTCTGTGGTAACACCCAACAAGGTAGGTACCAGCGGTCCTTATGTGCGCTACAAAGAACTACAGGAAATCAGTCACCGGAACAATGCACAGTATTTGTTTGAGACCAATGTGGGGGCAGGCTTACCCGTCATCTCCACACTGAAAGACCTCGTGAGGAGCGGCGATAAGATCCATCGGATTGATGCGGTACTTTCAGGCACGCTCAATTACCTTTTCAATACGTACGATGGGAGTACCAAATTTGTTGAGGTCGTAAAAGATGCAAAAGCCAAAGGCCTGACCGAACCCGACCCCAGGCTGGACCTTTTCGGAGAAGATGTAAAACGTAAGATCTTGATCCTGGCAAGAGAAAGTGGAGGCCAGCCAGAGATGGAAGACGTACAGCTCACTCCTTTTGTCCCTCAGGAATGTATTGATGCAGAAGACCTCACCACGTTCTACCAACTGGTAGAGAAAAACGAAGACCACTTTGCTGAATTATACAAGCAGGCCCACTCAAAAAACCGAAAACTTCGCGTGGTTGCCTCTTTGGAAGGAGAAAAGATAGAAGTGGGGCTAAAAGACATCTCCGATGACCACCCCTTTTACTACTTAGAAGGAAAAGACAACATCGTTTTGTTTTATACGGATCGTTACCAGGCACAGCCACTGGTCATTAAAGGCGCCGGTGCAGGTGCAGAAGTAACGGCATCGGGTATTTTTGCTGACGTACTTAAAACCGGTATGGACTAATGGAAAGTATTCGTGTATTCGCACCAGCATCTGTTGCGAATGTTTCTTGTGGTTACGACATTTTTGGATTTGCGATTCACGAAAAAGGGGATGAAATCACGCTTAAAAAAAGAGCCGACCATAAACTCCATATCGAATCCATCGAAGGAGCCGACCTTCCGACACGACCGGATAAAAACGTCGCAACCGTCGCCATTGCCAGTTTATTGAACCACTTAGGTAGCAATCAGGGGTTTGATGTACACATCAAAAAAATCATCCCTCCTTCCAGTGGACTTGGGTCAAGTGCGTGCAGCGCCTCAGGTGCCGTCTTCGCCGCCAGCGAACTCATGCAAACGGGGCTTTCTAAACACGAGTTGGTGCCTTATGCCATGGACGGTGAAATCGTCGCGTCGCAAAAAGCGCATGCGGACAACATTGCTCCCGCTATGCTGGGCGGCTTTACGGTCGTCAGGTCATGCGAGCCGGAAGTAGACATCTTCCAAATTGACTACCCCGAAGACCTTCATGCACTCATTATCTTTCCACAAATTGAGATCAAGACCTCCGAGGCCAAGCAAATCCTGGGCAACACCGTGGATCTGGGAAAAGCCAGGGAGCAGTGGGGAAACGTAGCCGGACTGGTCACTGGGCTGATGAGGAAAGACTGGGACCTGATCCAGCGCTCCATGGTCGATGTAGTCGCCGAACCACTGAGAAAAAAACTGATCCCTCACTATGACCTGGTGCAGGAAATCGTCCTGGCATCAGGAGCGGTTGGT
>JBCCXH010000305.1:0-6709 GCA_039192005.1 Bacteroidota bacterium | reverse complement strand
CAAAAATGGAAAGCTATTGAAAACAATGCCATATCAGGAAATATGGAATTTCTTCCAATAGAAAAATCTCTACAAGACTGGAAGGATAACTTATACTATGAGGAAGATTTGGAGTTAAACGATATGATCCAATATTACAAACCTTTCGACTTAATATCGGAAACTGTTAGCTGTGGATTTATGATTACCCCTGATTATATAAGCAAGTCTATTTATTACCATCATGCCCCAAATCCTGAAACGTATGATTTAGACATAGACTTTGAAGGATACATGCAAATGGCCTATGAGGCAAAAATATTCCAATATTGGCCAAAGGTTTTACTGGATATACAAGCAGAGGATGAATCAGAAGAAACAAAAGTATTTAAAGAAAATATGCCTCGCATTTTTGATGGGTTTGATTGGAATCAATTTGTGAAAAAATATGAATCGTTGCGTTTATCTAATAAGTAAAGCATGTGTTCCCCTAAAGGTAAAAACCACTATGTACTTGTACTATTCCGTCCCAACTAAGAGACACCACGATCAAAGTACTGAATACCAGGCTCGCTGGTGATAACACCAGCAAGGGCTGGAAAAGCCTGTAAACAAAAAAACCCATCAGATTTTGAGGTCTGACGGGCAGGTTAAAAGCGTGTAGTAATGATTTCCTTTTCTGTTACGATAGGAATCCAGAGTTTTCTACTACGTTTTCAAATTTCTTGTTCTTTAAACACCTCCGACGGCTAATTGTTCTTTAGCCTCCCGTTTTCTTTCATTTTCAAGCGGGGTCATTACGTGGGACCTTATCAAAATGAGGACAAAAGAAGCAATGCATCCAAGCCCTGCTCCTACTTCCAAACTAAATTCAATGTAAGGCCAACCCACCTCACTTTTCATCACGGTTGTTAAGTAGGCACCTACCTTTGCTCCGATTCCTCCCCCAACAAGGCAACCAATCATCAAAGTTCTAATAGCGTTCATCATGAGGCATTCATTAAAATAATGGAGTAATAAAAAGGAATGCCGATCATCACGTTTATCGGAAAAGTAATGCCGAGTGCCATCGGTAGGTACAACCCCGGATTAGCTGCTGGTACGGCTTGTTTCATCGCAGCAGGAACCGCTATATATGATGCGCTTGCCCCAAGAATGGCAAACAACATTTGGTTGCCAATCACATCTGTGATCTGCATGCTGATAAGCAAGGCGATCAAACCATATATGAAGGGCATGAGACTAGAAAACAAAAAAGGATAGATTCCCTTCTTGAGAATCGCTGAGAGGTGCTTCCCGCTGGTAATGCCCATGTCCAGTAAAAAGACGGCTAAAAACCCTTTGAATATATCCGTAGTAAAAGGTCTGATGCCCTCCGCTTGTTGAGCAGATGCAAGGTAGCCAATCACTAAGCTTCCGACGATTAGCAGCACACTTCCGTTGGTCACAGAATGCCATAGGATATTCGATAGCTTCGATTTTTTAAAGTGCTTGCCTTCCTGACTTCGTTTGAAG
Organism: Bacteroidota bacterium; assembly: GCA_039192005.1. Taxonomy (GTDB): domain Bacteria; phylum Bacteroidota; class Bacteroidia; order Cytophagales; family Cyclobacteriaceae; genus Ekhidna. Next base: position 5,215 of record JBCCXH010000305.1, on the reverse strand, counting down.
TAGTTAATGAGCATCACTCCTACGATGATGGCGGGGGCTTCCATTAATGCCATGACTGCTATCATGTGCCCATTGAAACTTACCGCTTCAAAATCCAGAAATGAAGTGGCCGTTACGAAAGTTACGGCACTCACTGATCCGTAAGAAGCCGCAATAGCACCTGCGTTTTCCACACTCATTTTCCTTTTTAAGATGAAGAAGGAAGTAATCGGAATCGCCACCGCCAGAAATAATCCAAGGCCAAGGCTGGAGACCGTTTCGAGATTGATTCCACTATGAGACAGTTCCTGACCTCCTTTAAATCCAATCGATAGCAGTAGGTAAATAGAAATGAATTTAGAACTGTTTTCGGGGATGGTCAGGTCGCTTTTAAACTGAACAGCAATGATTCCCAAAATAAAAAACAAAAGTGCCGGATTGGTGAGGTTATCGATGAGCGATTGAATTTCCATTTTGGCTAGTCAGTAATTTTCACGGTTAGAGATTTACTGTAGCTGACCCTTTTACCAAGACGCTCTGCCTTCATAATAAAATCCTGCAACGTCATTTGTGACAGGCCTTCTACTACCACTTCATTTGGTTCGACCCAGTGAGTTCGGGCAGTATCAAATTCGTTTTTTGTTTTTAATGTTTTCTCAAACAGTCGGGTCAAACTTGGAGAATTGGACTGATTTTCCAATTTAAGTTTTTCCGATTGCTCGCTTTTGTGCGTATAGTTGGATACTATTCGTATCGTAAGCTCATCTTTAGGCGTGGAGGCTATCCGATCCCCCTCTTCGGAATGTCTCGCTGGCGTAGCATTTTTTCCATCCATTGGATTTATGGTCAATGACATGATCTCTTGTTTTGGTTTCCCACAAAACTAGGTGAGACAATCAATAATTATTAATTTATATTTTTAATGAAAAAAATAAACAATAACTTATAAATAGTTCATTAAGACTAGAAATACAAACGCATAAACAACTGATTTTCAATCGTTAATAAACACTAGTAGCAGCATCCATTACACCAATTCCTCTCTACATCCACTTAAAAAATTTAGCACTAACGGATAAATAACCTAACGTAATCAAAAAGGCAACCATTCACTGGAAAGTGAAATCATGGGTAAAACACCCTCGTCAACGCGATTGAAAATACATGCATGGTGTCCATGGTGTCGGAAATGTACATGCATTCGCCGGATTTGTGATAGTAGTAAATTTTGGACCATATCAACTTTGAAATACCAAACGGATATGCCTTACGAAATAAGGCCACCCAAGTCAACCTCTTTTGATATGCTAACTGATCTGATTTACCAAAGTAAGTTCCTTAATGAACCCGTTGAATTAACTTTTAACTTGTTTACTTCCGCTTTACTTCTCTCGCTTCTGGTCTTTATCACGTTTTATATTATCGTAAAGGTTAAATCCAGGCAACTATCCATCAGGTATCAGGAACTTGAGTCCCGTTTGAAACAGACTGCCCTGGACCTTCAAAAGAACTCGCTACAAACGGCCAACCTTTCCATGCTGTTGATGACGTTTGATGAGAAAGTTGAGAAGTTCGTAAAGAAAACGACCCGGCAAAAAAAAGACATCAATCAGATTAGGTTAGACATCAATCAATTTCATAAAGAGGTAAAAACGACCAAGCAATCGCTGGAATTACTAAAAGTACATTTTAAAAGCATCGATCCACTTTTTTTCGGAGAACTGGAAAGGCGATTTCCTCACATCAGCCATCAGGACGTGAGGTTATGTGCGCTGCTTAGGATGAACATGAATAATAAGGAAATATCTGAGTTAATGAATATTACTACCAATGGGGTGTATCAATCCAAAAGAAGGTTAAAGAAAAAGCTGGGGTTGAAACCGGATGACAAGTTGAGAAAATTCATCAAGCAGGTTTCTAACTCCAGTCTCATTGTGATGAATTGATTCTTTAAGGTGATTGTGTAAATACCTTTGATTTACTATCTAAATTAATAATACCTTTTCTCTAAAAAAACGACGAAAATTTCACCTATCACCTCCGAATTATCTGTTCAAAATTAATTGTCATTTTTAAATGGAATTAACATAGAGGCGACTAAGGTGGAAGTGGATTTGTGATGCGTTATATCTTAGGCTGAATACATGCTTATTTTTAATTGAGCTTTACAAAGCTTAGAAACCAGTAGTAAATAGATTTCTGGCTCCACTAATACCACAATTCTGATAGTTATTGTATGTCTGGGCTGCGCGCTCATCAATTTCCTTTCCAGATTCATTGAGTATCCATCCATCTATAGCAGATTTTAAGGTGTAGGCTTCCGGTGCCATTAAATGAGTGGTCCAAAGTATCGGATTTGTTTTCGACTCAACCATCTCATTTGAAAAATAATCCTTACTGTAACAAGTAAGAATCATTACATCTTTGACTTCGGGATTTTCTGAATGGTAGTTAATATCTACATCGAAATCCATCAATCCATTGTGTCCTACATAGCAGACGAGATCAGCGCTACCGCCAAAGACCAGTTCCTGTGATTGGTGAGTCAATTGGATTGGGTTTTGACCATTACTTGCTTTCAAAAAGTCTTCAACACAGTAGTTGATTTTTTCACCATCGTACGCGTCAGCGAGTAAATAAACTTCTTCGGTTTTATGCATAAAAATTACACGTTCAAGAATCATTGGATTGTCCGAATCCATTGATTTTAGCAGCTCCCAATCATCTGTCTTGTGTTCAAAATAGGATTTCAACCCATAAGCAGCTCCCCAGTACAAATTAGTCCTCGGGACTTTTCCATTTCCAAGATTTTTAGGTACAGGAACAATTCCTTGAAATCGATTATCGCACAACGCTACATATACATGAATAGTCCTTGCTTGTCCGGCTACACCATGTAATGACGAAAATATTATGAATAGGATAAACGCAACTCTCACTCAAACTCAAATTAGATACCTCTATAACGCTTAATGACAGCTATCTGGTATTCCGCACTATTTTCATTAGGAATTGACCTTAAACGAGACGATAGGAACACACGATTTAAAAGTCTCAAGACGCGATTGGAACTCCTACTTTTTCCTGACACAAGAAAGTAAAACAACCTAATTCGATAGCATTACTATTTCCTTCGGTCACGAATCCATCGCGTTCGGAAAGCCAGCGCCCCCGTTCGGTCAAAGACGCTATGCGCCACTGACTTTCGCCACTAGTTTTCCTTCAGTTAAATGAACTATTTAAACCATAAAATTCAAAAAACAATGAAAACGATGAAGCGATTAAGTACGATGTTGATACTGGCTCTACTACTCGTAACTGCATGTAACGATGAAGAGCAGCTGGTACCGGTAAATCCAAATCCCGAAGAAACCTCGGATGTATTTCCCCTAACAGAACAAGGGTCTCCTCAGGTGAAAAAGCAATTGACCAACCGCTTAGCACGAATGTTGGCCAAGGCAATGGCGAACCCTCGCGTACGTGCGCTGGTCAAGCAAGAGGTATTAAAGCAACGCGACGGCGACTACAACGTACTCTTTGCCCGTATTAAGGACGTAAAGCTCTACCCTACCTCTGCAGATCCCGTCACTTTTGCGGCATACCTTGCACAAGTGAACGGGCTAAGTAAAGAGGAAATGGAGCAGTTCCTGAACCGTATGGAAACCCTTTTCCCATTGGCGCAAATCGCGGTGCCTGAGCTAACTGGAAAAAAGGTTGAACAATGGAACGTCGCTGCTCAACCCCTTCAGGTCGCCGCATACCATGCGGAAGATAAGGAAACCGTAACTGCGTTTGATGTACAGGGACAAACCGTCCAACTGCCCTTAGATCGTGAACCCAGCCGACTTACGGCGGTCATCAGTGAGAACGAACGATTGTTTGCTTACCTCGTACAGCAACCTGTGGATTTTGTAAGTGTGGCCACCTTTCTCCGAACGAGAACGTACAAATATTACCTGAAGGCAGCTGTTTACGACTTTTACAACGTACGGACCCTTAAGGACATGAGCTCCATCATACCGGGTTCAGGGTACGAGGGTCCGGGTGATGACCTCCCTGAGTTGTGTGAAGGACTGGACGGTGACCGGGTATACAACAATGCGAAAGACAACTTCCATAAAATCAAGTTCTCCTCCGTCAATGCTGCGAAAGATGCAGAAGCCTGGACAGCTGGTGGCTATGAGATGCGTACCATCATCGTCATTGGTAATGGGGAAACCGATGTCTTATGGACACTTGAGAAAATCTACAGCGTAGATCGAAATGACCTCATCAACTGTAACGTCTTTGGTGGGAATTGCAGCTTATCCTGGCACGACCTGAACCTGGACGTCATCACCTGGGATCCGGAAACCATGGGCATGCAGATGTACTACGAACACATAGAAGAAGATGGTTCCGGTTCGGTGGTTACGTTAACCATCTCCGCTACGATCAATTTGCCTGGTGGCTTAGGATCAATCGGTTCATCCATCGATGTAGAAATAGGAAACAACGACGAAGAGCTGGGAGGCGCTATCGTTGAGTATTGTGACAATACGGATGGCGACGGCACACAGTACAATACCGGATCGCTCAAGTTTTACGTCAATCAGTAATCGCATGAAGATTTGCAGCCGCTAAGGACGGCTTCGCTTAAACCTGGCAATGAAACCTAATCGTGTGAAGTTGCCAGGTTTTTTTGTTCGGTGTGTTCGGGTTCAAAGGTATTCGTCACACCACCTCATTTTGTACATTCACACCATGTAAAATAGATGGTTTTCAGCAAGAAAACTGTACAAAACGAAAATACGATCGCGTAATTCAACCAGACAGGTTTTAAAACCCGTCCGGTCTCAACGTTTTACACTTCTTTAAAAAGAAAGTTCACTGCAAAGTCATTACATTTTACTAGTTACCTGTAAAATTGATCGTTACACAATCAGTAAATACACCGCAGGAAGAGGACGCTTCGTAGCATACTTTTACCGGTCCCGGCTTACTTATGTAATAGGAAAGTATAATAAAAACAGGGCTGCTGGAACTCACTTCCTTACCGTCTATTGTCCAGGTAAAAGAGGTAACATCATCTACGTCTGGCACCGAAATCGCTGCAAATTGCACGTCGTATAAAATGTATTCGACAAGCCCTCCATTGAAATTAGTACAAGTACTGCTTATTCTTGAATCATCGGTAGTGGTAACAGCGGTTGGTGCTGATTTACTCATCAGATCTTTCAGTTCATCAACGATTACT
>JBCCXH010000304.1:0-6711 GCA_039192005.1 Bacteroidota bacterium | reverse complement strand
TCGATTTAGAAAATAATAAACTAACTACTTTGTCATCGATGACAGGGCTTGATAAACTTGGATGGATTATACTGAACGACAACCAATTGACCTCAATGCCTTTGATGAGTGGTTTAGCGAGTTTATCCTGGATTGAGCTAGAGAACAATAAGTTGACTTCATTACACCCGTCAATGGGCTATCTTCCAAAATTGGCGAGGATCGAGTTGAGCGATAATGAGTTAACGGAAATTCCGCAAGAATTTGGCAACTTGCCAAGTTTAAATGGCATAAGGTTTTACCGAAATAAAGTAACCCGTTTTCCAGATGAATGGGTTTCACCCGCTCTTCAAAATATTGGTGCCACTAACAACCAGTTAGCCTTTCATGAGCATGAGAAATTTTTTGATGGTCCATCAAGCACAACGTTTGCTGGCTATCAATTCTGGCCACAAGATTCAATGGCCACATTTACTGGAGCAACACACCCTGCCTTATCAGATGAAAAACTATGGGTGCCGGATAGTGGTCAGTATAGTCAGTACCAATGGTTCAAAAATGGACAACCTATTCCAGGGGCAACCGGTGTATACTATGCACCTGAAAACCCATCTTTTGAAGATAAATTCCAATGTCGTATAACCAATACATGGGTATATAATCTAACCTTATGGAGCAAGTCTATATCCGTTCCCACTACATTCTACGCAATTGCAGATGGGGACTGGAACGAGTTTATTTGGTCTCTGGAAAAAGACGGCCCGGTCACCGATACCACCCCGGGAATCGGAAGCGAGGTATTTATCATCGGAAAGCACGTAACCCTACGTAATGACCTCTCCACAGGACCCATTCACGTAATTGTAGAAAATAGGGGCGCATCCCTAACTGTAGACCGCGCGAAGCTTACCGTTGCCGGGACATTGGACCTGACGAAGGAAACCGATGGCTATCCGGGAGACGTTTTTGTCATTAATGGAGGTCGGATCAAACCCATCAATCCTTAAAGAACGGACAGATGAAACAATCAAATTCATTCTCATTGACCATGAGTCTGCTTTCCTTTGTCGGGGTGCTGGTCCTACTTTTTCTCCAATGGACACCCAGATCAAAAAAGATTGCCTATGTGGAAACATCGCGTCTGGTCTCCAATTACCAGGGCATGATTGAAGCCAGAGCAAGCTATCAGAAAAAAGCGGCGATTTGGTCTGCTAATATGGATACGTTAAAGCTGGAGGTTGATTCACTGGTTGGCTTATTTGTAAAAGAAGAAAAGACGCTGAACCGGAAAGAAAAATCCCTTCGACAAGCACTTATCCAAAGCAAACGGGCGCAATTGGCTAACTACCAGGAGGCGATTCAGGCTAAAGCCCAACAGGAAGATGCGCAGATGACCCGTGAAGTCATCGCAACCATTAATGGTTACCTTCAGACCTATGCAAAGCAAAACGGGTTGGACCTGATTTTAGGAACGACCCCTGATGGCAACATCGCTTACGCCGAAGAGGCCATGAACGTGACCGACGAGTTATTGAAGCAGCTTAACGAGACCGTCCAATGATGATGCACCCTGGAAAACAGAAAGTTCGACCCTTTGGCTACTTGGTTTCACTCATTTGCTCTTTATCGCTGGTGCTGTCTAATTGCGAACCCAATCGTGAATTTGCCGATCAACAAGCCCTTTCTGCTTATTTGTATTCGCATGACACCTATCATCAGGAGACAAATATTGGAGCAACGAAACTTGCGATTACCTACCGTCCCACCGATTTAATCCTGTCAAAGGAAATAACGCCGCAAACGCCGCCTGAAACCTTGGCAGAAAAGCGTCAGGAATACCGAAAGTATGTGTATTTCCAACTGGCCCTGACTTACGATGAGAAGGAATGGTTACAACAACAGGTTAACAATCCTGTTTATGGCGATCTTGTACGAACGCTTTCCTTTCGGATGGGGCAATACATTGACTTAATTACTCCCTCGGATACGATTCCACCCGTGAGTGCTTATCACGATCGAATGTACGGGTTGTCCAAAGCCACCCAACTCCTGCTTGCCTTTCCAAGATCGGTCATTGAGGACCATGAACGATTTCGGCTGGTGATCAGGGAATTTGGCGGAAGTCTTGGAATGCATGCATTTGAATTTCGATCCGATGAGTTAATCAACGAACCTTTTATTTCCTTTCAAAATCAATGAGCCACATGAATACAGCAACCACACTGCCAATGCTTTTGATTCCGTTGTTCTTTCCTTATATCGGAATGGGGGATCAAATGCAACAACTAAATGATGATGCTTCCCGCACACTTCTAACAGCTATTTTTTTAACTAAAACTAACAGATTAAACCAGATCCTATGTTAACCTCCCAAAATCATTCACACCCGTTCAAAACGTTGGGTTTTTTAAGAAAACACCTTCGTGTATTAGCCACCTTTCTGCTATTCCTTTTCTTGAACAGTTTATTTGCCCCTGGTATTTCTTATGCATTGACTTCTGGCCCAACCGCGCCGGAGGCCACCAGTTTTGAACCGGTGGATACCACGGATATGGTGAACCTGCTATCAGGTGATCTGACCTACAATCTGCCCTTGCTGGAAGTTCCCGGCCCTGCGGGAGGCTACCCGCTATCCCTTGCTTACCACGCGGGCATTCAACCCAATGAAGATGCCTCCTGGGTGGGGTTAGGATGGTCCCTGTCAACCGGCTCGATTAACCGGAACGTCAACGGGTATCCCGATGATCACCAAAGCGTCTCCAATGTAGACCGCACCTATTGGGAAGGTGGAAGTACGGAAAGTTTTAAAATAGGCGTATCCGTTGGGATCGCAAATTCCCCGGCGACGGTTAGCGCAGGGTTGTCCATCTCTAACGATACCTATCAGGGATTTGGTACCGGACATTACCTGGGGATAGGTGCCAGCTTTTTCCAATCCGATAAGGTAGGAATCGGGGTGGGGTTCACCACAGGGGTCAACCCGTACGGACAATCGTTTTTCAGCGGTGGGATGAATGCAGGATTGACGATGGCACAAACCGATGCAGTGAACCTGGGTTCGAACATTTCCCTGAACAGTAATTTTGGTGTGAGTGGCGGGGTTGGGTTAAGCATGAACCACAGGGCAAGCGGTGGGCAGTCGTGGTCTCATTCACTGGTGGGGTATTCCATTGGTTCGAACGGTTCATCCGGTTCACTAAGTGTGGGAGGCGGGTCCACAGGCATACGTAATGACCGGGCAGGAAACATCAGCACCAAATCCAATTCATTCGGGATCGACCTGCCTACAGTGGTCCTTCCCGGCGTAAATTTATCTCTCGGTTACAATTACACGCGTTACTGGTCCGACGAAACGGCTACAGCGAAAACCAACGGGGCGCTGTATGCACCTACTGAAGAAGTGACGGATTTTCGAAACAACACCTTTGATTCCTACACATTGCCGGACCCTAAAGACACGGTAAAATTTGCCAGTGGCGCGCCATCGGGCTTTGTCACTGACCCGGAGAAAAGCCTGGGACTCAGCTTTCCCAATTTTGATAATTATTACGTCAACGCTCAGGGCTTAAGTGGGACGATCCGCCCATACGTCTATAAATCGTTGGTCTTTAAACAGGATCGTTACGATTTGGACGGCGGGATGGACATCCAACAGTACCCTTATGAGGCAGCGAGCTACCGGGACGATCCCATCGAGTTTCGTTTTAGTAATGACTTTTCAAACCGCTACCTCAATGACGGCGGACAGTTTGGTGAAGGCTCTCCGATTCGTGCGGCATTCGGGGCAAGTGAGGTCACCGGCGAGAACGGGGACAATGGAATTGTGAACAACCATCTGGCAGGTTCCAAACACATCGAATGGTACACGCATAACCAAATCCTGGGTTCGGACAATACGGAGAAAAACCCACGGCTGGACGGGTTCATTGATTGTGAGGTTCCCGGATTTGACCGGACCAACTACCCCGGTAAGCAAATCGGGGCGTTCAAGATCACCAATGAGAGCGGGGTCACCTATCATTTTGCACTACCTGCCTACAGTTCAGAAGAATACCAGTATTCAGAAGCCATTGATAAAAGTAACGGGACCAATTTTAATGAACTGAAAAAACCCAGGGAATACGCCTATAACTGGTTTTTGACCGGCATTACCGGGCCGGACTTCGTAGATCGTGGCATCATCGGGCAACTGGATGCCTCGGATTGGGGGTATTGGGTGGCCTTCGAATACGGGCAATGGACGGATGACTTTAAATGGCGAAACCCTTCAGAAGGGTTCCGAAGGGACCTGGATGAAAGTTTTCAGAACTATTCCAGTGGGAAGAAAGAACTGTACTACCTGGATGCGGTACGAACGGCCACTCATACTGCTGTGTTTGTGAAGCACGTGCGCAGGGACGGAAAAGGGGTGACGGACCTGAGAGGCGACGGAGGGTTTACACCAGTGATTGGTGCGTGCGACGAGGAAAAAATTTATCCGACTTCTGTCCTGGGATTACGTGAAATCCTGCTGGTACGCAACGAGGATTTCGACATCGTGGATTTGAACCGGCTTCGCGAAGAAGGAACGGGCTATCGCTACCAGGGCAGCTTTGTATGCACCGATTGCAACGTAGCCTGTGAATCAGGAAGCCGAACGGAAATTATCGGGAACCACCAGGGCGATCACCTCGTTGATGAAACCGATTCATCCATCAGGACGCTACGGGAAAACGCCATACGTGCCATTCGTTTGAACACCGACTATGCACTGGCCCCGCAGACCGACAACAGCCTGGACAATGGGTTGTTGTATTCGAGCCGTCCGGTCCTTCGTGAAGGAGGCAAGCTGACGTTAAACTCCATCGAAATGTTAGGCAGAGGGGCAGAAAAAGTCATGCCCCCGATCACTTTTGGCTACGACATCGCAAGCCCGGTGGTCGCCAGTGCAACGTTGGAAGCAGATGCGGTTGATGACCAGGGGACGAGTTCCACGCTATCCGTCAAAGGCTTCGATGAGGCGTTCATCAATGAAATTCAACCTCGGAAAATACTGAAATTCAGACAAGGTGGGGTATGGAAGTATGCGAAAGTGCTTCGATTGGAACGGTCCGACGAGTTGATCTTGGTCCGCATCGGCGACCAACCGTTTAGTTCGGGACGGATCGAAGACCTCCAGTTTACCAAAAATGTACCCTATAACCGCACGAGCTACGATGTTTGGAACGGGTACAACGTAGACGTTGAAGAAGGAAATCCCCCACCACAAAACCGGGTACTTAGCAGCGGTGGCGCAGGGTTCGTTGACGTTTGGTCCCTGCGCACCATCGGGACCAGTTACGGAAGTACGATCAACATCCATTACGAATCCGATACGTATTCGGAGATCGTTTTGAAGAAAGCGTTTCAGTTTCCCATTGATCGATACAGCGAAGTGGGCCTGGAAGAGGACGTTCTTACTTACAGCGGGGACATGAATTTAAAGCCGGGGGATTCGGTAGAATTATTGATTTTGGAACGCTATAAGACCGCCCTTTCACCTTGTACCTCTTTAAACTCTCAGACACGCCTCTACAAACGTGAGGTACTCAGGGCCAGCCCGGGGATCATTTATTTCAAAGGCGCCCCTCCTTCCACCCTCTGCCCTGAACTTGACTTTAGGGTTTTGACCGGGTACGTGGGTACGTCCAAACCTTTTACCCGGTACGGAGGGGGTTTGCGGGTGCGGTCCATTGAAGTGGAATCGGACGGGTTACGATACCGTACCCGCTACGATTACCATAACTCCGGGGTGACAACCCATGAACCGACAGGTATCGGAGAGGTTCCGAAAATTGAGGCCAATAAACTTGGTAAGTTTACCAACCTGGGCGATTTGCGTTTTCAAAAGGAGCAATACCGCAAGAGGCTACAGGAAACCATTGATGACCTCCTTCCGGTTGCCAGAGAGATCCCTGCTCCAGGCGTGATGTATAGCAAGGTGACGGTAAGGGAAGCGGTACAACGTCCTAACGGATACTTTCATACGCTTCCAAGCTACAGCACCTACGAGTTTGAAACCTTTAAGCCATACATGGCCGGAATGGTCATCAACAGCGATGAAAAAGAACTCAATCCGGGGGTCATCAACGGTCAGTCCTATTCGGAGATCCATAAAAGGGATCTGACATTGAAGGATTATACCTCAAGGGTCGGCAACCTGAAGAAAGTTACCCTTTACAATCATCCGGTTCGTTCCCCACACCCACCCGAAATCGTGAGCGAGACCTATTATCATTACCTGCACGACGAAGCAGGTACTACCGGGCTGGCCGATCAGGTGAATGAATACGAACCCCTTCTTGCAGCGTTTAAGCAGCAGGGAGTCATTCAGGAAACGTATCTGGATGCACGCGTCATCGAACCCAAGGCACGCCGCAGTCCACTTTACGGCATTGTCAGCCGCCGCCATACCTACCCCTCGATTAAAACCGGGGAGACCGTCGTCAATCACCGGACCGGAATTACTACTAACACCCGAAATCTGGCATATGATTTTTATTCAGGAGCCGAATTAAAAACCCTCTCCGAAGACGGGCTGGGCAATCATTACGTGACCGAAAAGCTTCCGGCCTATAAACGTGCGCCGTATTCGGAGATGGGACTGATGATCGATGGGGGTAAAAACATGCTGACCCAACAGGCAGGAAGCTTTTCGGTCACGTAATGATTGCCCAGCCCGTCTTCGGAGAGGGTTTTTAATTCGGCTCCTGA
>JBCCXH010000303.1:0-6730 GCA_039192005.1 Bacteroidota bacterium | reverse complement strand
GCCTCATTTTTGGCACCTTGTGGAACAAGATCTCCCTTGAGCTTATGACCACCCTCTACCCGAAAAGAAGCCATTAATTGTTGTGCCTTCTTCGATTTTGGTTTTTATTACCTCCTTGTCTTCTTCCTCCTTTTCCGCCTTGTCTTCTTCCTCCGCCGTTCTTGTTGTTATTATTGTTATTTCTGTTATGACTCCTGCCTGATGGCTTTTTCTCAGAATCAAACAACCCAAGTTCTTTAACGACCGCAATGTCTATGTCCAATTGATCGTTTGACAACTGCTTGATATTCTTGAGCACTTGTTCGTCTTCGATGCTATCCTTGTTCCATGTTTGGAAAAAAGACTTCATCAATTTACCAATGGCCACGACAGCTCCTTCCTTTTCTTTAGGGTCTTCAAGCTTTATCGCCTGATCGATCAACGTTTCCACACTTTTCCCATAGTGTTTATATCGGATGTTGTTGGAAGCGTAATTCAACCTATCTGGTTTCCTGTCTAAAATTTCTGCGTTAGGCTTGGGATACGGGCCTTCGAAGTCAATCTCAAAATTTGAAATGATATAGAGGTCATCCCATACTTTTTGATCGTACTCATCTGATTCTTTATTGAGATCAGGATTGATCAACTTCATCAATTCGACGAGTGTTGTCGCTTTTTTATTTCGCTCTTCTGTATTTTCAATTAATTTAAGATGTTCGACAAGGTTTTGCACATTCCTTCCGTACTCTCTTAGTTTCAATTGCGAACGTTCCGTGTTGTAATCCATTAAAAAAAATTAATTTTCGAAATTTGTATTTTATTCCTGTTAAGGGTTGATATGCGCGATGCATTTTAGTTCTATGGCAATAGGTGTTGGTAGTGCGTTCACTTCTACCGTGGTTCTGCAAGGCTGCACGTCTTTAAAGTATTCGGCATAAATCTCATTGTAGGTCGTGAAATCTTCTTTCATATTGGTTAAGAAAACCGTCACATCTACTAAATCACCCCACTTAGACCCGGAAGCCTCTAACACCGATTTTACGTTTTTAAATACCGAATGACATTGAGTCGCGATGTCATAGCTCAAAACATTTCCTTCTGCATCCTGTTCAACACCGGGTATGTGACTACTTCCTCGTTCTCTTGGTCCTACACCAGACAAAAACAACAGGTTACCCACCTTTTTAGCGTGGGGATAAAGTCCCACTGGTTCGGGAGCGCTTTTCGCATTAATTGTGGTCATCAAATAAGAGATTTTCTCAAAACTATCCTCTTTCTTTCATCATTTTCCAAATCCATCAAATCCACTTCTAAAAACTACTCACATGGACCGATGATGATTTTAATATGCTTTAAAAAGTAAAGATGCTTAAAGCCTTTGCATTCGTGCGTTGTATAATTGGAAGCAAGCAAGCCACTTCTTTTTTCTTATGCTTTGGAACAATTTCCGTCAAGCTTTAAAAAACCAATTTCAGGCAGACCGACAGCTTTTCACATTTGACTCCATCGACCTCAGCACTGTTCTATGGAGTCAAAATTAAGCACTTTTCGGATAAACTCGCCTATTCCCTATCAGGGTACTTTCAAAAAGTCATTACACAGAATGAAAATTGAAAATTTTCACATCTTCACTGTTGCTTTTCCTATTTCTATAAACCTCTGCTTTTCAGCTTACTCAATGTGTCCTATTCAAATTCAGAGCCAATCATTTTCCTCTCTAGCTTAGGTTTTTAGATAGCTCCATCACTCGTGTGAAAAACCCATACGTACGCCCCGTCTCATGGTTTTCATGCCATTAGTTCTTCAATCTCTTCTGCTTCTATCGGTATATTTTTCATTAAATTGATAGGCTCTCCGTCCGTAATCACAATATTATCTTCTAATCGAATGCCAATCTTTTCTTCGGGAATGTAGATCCCTGGCTCTACCGTCAGGACCATCCCCTCCTCAAATTTTTTATAGATGGAACCCACATCGTGTACATCAATACCCAAATGATGCGAAGTCCCATGCATAAAGTATTTCTTGTAAGCAGGCCAATCCGGGTTTTCATTCTTAATGTCCGTTTGATCGATTAAGCCCAAACCGACCAACTCTTTTTCCATGATTTCTCCAACTTCCTTGTGGTACTCGGGAACAGCATTTCCAGGTCTTACTAATGCGGTAGCAGCATCTTTGACACGCAAAACTGCATCGTAAACCGCACGCTGTCTCTTGCTAAACCGTCCGTTAACAGGCACGGTCCTTGTCATGTCTGCATTGTAATTTGAATAAGCTGCACCCACATCCATGAGCAACAAGTCACCATCTTGCAATGCCTGGTTGTTTTCGATATAATGCAATACGCAAGCGTTTTTTCCTCCTCCAATGATGGGCGTATAAGCAAATCCGTCCGACCGATTGCTTACAAACTCATGCAGGTACTCTGCCTCCAACTCGTATTCCATGACCCCGGGCTTGATTTTTTTCAGCACCCTTCTGAACCCCTGTTCGGTAATGTTACATGCATGCTGCATCAGCGCATGCTCAATATCTGATTTCACCACTCTTAGGTCAGTCAGGATGGGACTCAGCCTTTCATAGTGATACAGTGGGTATTTATTCTTACACTCCTTGATGAAGCGAGCATTGGCTGTCTCTACGTAAGACCCATTACGAATGTGCTCATTACTATCCAGATATATGTGGTCGCACTCAGCCAGTACCGTGTAAAAGGCTTGTTCAAACTCTTCATTCCATTTGACCTGCTGAATACCAGAGGTTTGCACGCCCTCTTCTTTTGTGAGTTTATGCCCTTCCCAAACCGCAATTTCTTCACTTGTCTTCCTTAAGAAAAGTAATGCTCTCATCCGTTCGTTTGGAAAATCCGGTGCGAAAAGAAAAATTGATTCTTCCTGATCCACTCCGGTCAAGTAAAAGAGGTTACTATTCTGTTTAAAGCCCATGGTCCCATCTGCATTTGTAGGCATGATGTCATTGGAATGTATCACGGCTACGGACCTGGGTTTCATCCTTTCAGCAAGTCTCTTTCTGTTCTTTATGAACAGCTCATTATTAATTGGGGGGTACTTCATTGATATTCGATTGGAAAAAAATTAAAATTACTACGATTTGTTTGTCCAGTAAGGAAATTGACAATCGTCTACTAAGAAATCAATAACTCTAAATAATAATTAAAAGAAAAGATGATGAAACAATTCTTATACGTTTTCAGAGGAGGGGATGAAGGATACGCTCAGCAATCACCAGAAGAAATGCAGGTACACATGGAAAGGTGGGTGACCTGGATGCAGAAAGTCTCTGCAGAAGGCTACCCGCTGCAGCAGGAAGGAAAAGTAGTGGAAAAAGCAGGAGAAATAATTACCGACGGGCCTTTTGCTGAAGGAAAAGAAATGGTAGGTGGATACGTATCACTACCTGCCAACGATATGGACCATGCGGTAGAACTATCTAAAGAATGCCCGATTTTTGAGTTTGGCGGAACTGTGGAGGTAAGGGAAATCATTCTTGAATAAGATTCGATAACGTATCAATGGAAGTCACAGGGTTAGTAGATCACTTATTTAGAACGGAGTATGGAAAAGCTGTTTCGCACCTGACCAGCAAATTTGGATCTGCTAACCTTGAATTGGCTGAAGACTGCGTGCAGGAAGCACTCATAAAAGCCATGCAAACCTGGCCTTACACACAAGTACCTGATAACCCTACCGGCTGGATACTACGCGTAGCTAAAAACAAGATGATCGACCTGTTGAGAAGGGAACAAAAGCAAAGCAACGAAGAGGTCCCGGATGCAGAAGAAGAGATGAAAGAAGAGGTTTCCCTTTCGGATATCAATGATGACATGGTACGAATGACGTTTGCCTGCTGTCACCCATCATTAAGTGCAGAATATCAGATCATCTTAACCTTAAAAATATTAGGCGGTCTATCCATCAGAGAGATTGCCACCTCACTACTTAAAAAGGAAGAGACCATCGCCAAAGGATACACACGAGCAAAGAAAAAATTTAAGGAAAATGAGATACAACTAATATTACCATCTGCCAACCAGATCGAAAAGCGATTAGAAATGGTATTAAAAATCATCTACCTGCTTTTTAATGAAGGGTATAAAAGCGCGGAAGGTGACCAACTGATACGAGAAGAACTTTGCCTGGAGGCGATACGTATCAATCGCGTACTTTTAGACAGCGAGTTATGCAACACACCGTCAGCAAATGCTTTGATGGCATTGATGTATTTTCATTCCTCCCGATTCAATGCTCGAATGGATGAAAACGGGGAGTTTATCTCACTGGAAGATCAGGACCGATCGTTATGGAATCAACCAATGATCCAGACAGGCACACACTATCTAAACCATGCAACAAAATCCGATGATGTTAATGATTACATCATCCAGGCTGCCATCAGTTCGTTACATTGTCAGGCGTCCAGTTTTGAAGAGACCAACTGGCCTGAAATCCTTAAGCTTTATGATTTTCAACTTAAAATCAATTCCAGCCCAATCATCAGGCTTAACCGGATCATCCCTTTGGAAAAAGTTTGCGGTCCCATTTTAGCCTTTTCTGAAATCGAGTCACTGGAGACTTCCGGGTTTTTCGACACGTACTACCTTTTCTACGCCATTAAGGGTAAGGTCCTGGAACAACTAGGCCACACTGAGGCAGCTGCGGCGGCACTGAAAAAGGCCCTGTCGCTTACAAAAAATAAAAGAGAGATTAACTATTTGAATAGAAGGCTGGAACAACTTGGCAAAGGTTAGTAAACCTGAGATTGTGGTAAACCTACCTACCCTTCAAGAGGTGAGAACCATTCCTGCGCTTTACTGAACAATGATCAGGCCGTAGTACCTGAACGGCCTGATCATTTTTATGATGTTTTAATTCTGAAACCAACCTTGATCAAAATTAGACAACAGCTATCTTTAGCTCGTCTTCTGTTTTATTATATGCTTTTTCGTACTCTGCGTACAAATGCTTCCAATCGAAACATTCTGCCAAATCTTCTGACTTATTCCTCATCTCAATGCGCTCTTTTCTCGTTTTTTGAACGAAACGCATCAACGTTTCCGCAAGTTCTTCAGCGGAACTATGAAAATCTTGTTGGGTTCGATCTACGATAAACAGGCCATGATCTTCGTCTGCAAGATCTAAGTTTTTAGCATAATCTCCGAATCCCGCCAAGTCTGAGGAAACAGTTGACACACCGCTCGCGAGGCATTCTAATGGCGTGTAGCCCCATGGCTCGTAATTACTTGGAAAAACGCCCAAATGACACCCTCGAACAAAATCCTTGTAGTCCATCCCGAATAAAGGATTGGCAGAAGAGATAAAATCCGGATGGTATACAAATTTCACTTTATCCTCTCTTTTATTGATCAGATTGGCCCCTCTCAAAAAATTCAATACTTCGTCTTTGGAATCATCCACCATGTTATGCGTGACAATAGATGGTAGCTCATCTGACTTCCAGGACCTTATTGTTCTCCCATACCTTAACTTCCAATAATCATCGACCAAGTCATTCAAATCAGGAAGTTTATGGTTAGATGGCGTACTGGCAGCATAGTTAAATAAACGTTCTTTTACCTGCTCCAGGATCAGGTCGCAATTGCGGTCAATTTCCTGCATCACCGCGCGCGAGTTAAGCACCCCGGGATTAATGGAGTAGACGGGACGTTTCGTAATGATAAACATAACGATGGTCTCTTCTGCATTTTCTCGCTTTAGCATCCAGTTAAGTCTTGCCAGTGCTTCCAGTACGAGATCGTAGCCTTTGTTTCGATATTCGTACCTGCCGGAGGTGAAGAAAAAGAGTGTCTTGTCCAGATCAAATGAATACGTCTGAAAGAAATGTCCCATCACAAAATGCTGGATCATTGTTTTAAACGTCTGATGCGCATTTTGCACCTCATGAAGCGCTCCATACCGCTGAATGTTAAATCCATTAGGCAAAATCTGGTCCGGAGACCTTCCTAAGAGGTGCGTACATTCTTTGCCCGTCACGTCACTTACGGTAGTAAAAACATGAGCGCCGTGTGCACAGGCTCTTTCTATTCGTGCGATGGCATCTACGTTGAAATTATTCGCCTCATACTCCCAGTTTAAAAAGGGTAGATGATCATAAAAACACGGATCATTCATGGCAAGATACCTGCCAAGAACAGTTGCATGCGTAGTAAATACGGTTCTTACTGGTATTTGCTCTTTTCTGATATCCGGAATAGCCGTACCCGCCATCCACTCGTGGAAGTGGCCGTAAACGCGAATGTCTTTCTCCAGCGACATGCTGGCAAGCAGGGAAAAGTAGATTTTCACCAGGTAACCAAAAGCGAGTACCTGATCCATCAAAAAGTCGTGATGATCAAACTGGATGTGATGGTTTCGATGATAAAAGTATTTGATCTTACCCAGCTCTTTCATTGCAGACCTCAGATCAAAAAGTATGGTTCTGGGACGTCCCGAGACCAACCAACAACCAAAATGAACGCCTAATCCCATTGCCTGCATCTTTAAAGCTGCCTTACCCATAATGGAATCATCGGGAGGTAAAGGTTCAAAGTCAGTGGAGATGTCTTCACTTACGTAGGGTCCGAGTAAAGCGTAATTATCCCCCCAAAACTTCATCGCTGTTGGTATTTTGGAGCGGATCACCGTATAAATTCCTCCCACCTGGTTACATACTTCCCAGGCTACTTCAATTAAGATTTTTTCATCGTGTTGGTTTCTTTTAGGCATTTTTTCAG
>JBCCXH010000302.1:0-6738 GCA_039192005.1 Bacteroidota bacterium | reverse complement strand
CCGGTTCATACCCATAGCAAAGGATACGATACTGACACATCATATGAACCAACTCATTAACAGCTTTCAGGTAGGTCGTATGAAAGACGACGAATCATTGGCGTACGACCAGTTCAGAAAGAGTTCCCATATCCTCTACACAAAATTGTTGGCACCACTTGTTGATAAGTTGGAAAATGAAGAAAAAAAGCTGACCATTATGCCAGATGGTCAACTCGCATATATCCCCTGGGAAGTACTCACCACATTGCCACCTACGCCAACTGATCAGGTCAATTACAGAAATTTGCCCTATTTCTTCCGGGATTATGTAGTGAGCTACGGGCACTCCGCTACGGTGACCTTCCATGACTTTGATTACAAACCTGCGATTTTTAGAAAGAACGCGGTCCTGGCAATGGCGCCGACCTATCTCGATTCGAAAGAAATGGTTGCAACAACAGCCGTATTCAGGGATACCCCCATGCCGCTAAAATGGAACAGTCAGGAAGTCCGGCAATTGTCCAGGTATTTCAAAGGGAAATTTCTTACTGGTTCAGATGCGACAGAAAAAGCATTCAAAAAGTGGGCAGGGGATTACTCCGTTTTACACCTTGCTGTTCATGGACAGGTAGATCCGAATAACAGTATGAAGTCCGGTCTTTTATTTGAAAACGAAGAAGGTGACACGGAAGACGGCCTCCTGCACATTCATGAAATTTTGAAGTTGAACCTGTCCATGGATCTGGCCGTATTAAGCGCATGCAATACCGGTTTTGGAAAGCAGAGAAAAGGGGAGGGGATCATGAGTTTGGGAAGAGCCTTTGCCTATGCCGGATGCCCAAGTGTGGTCATGAGCCACTGGCCCGTTCCTGATAAGTCTACTGCACATCTGATGGGGTATTTCTATCAGGCACTGGTGGACGGGATGCCAAAGGACGAAGCGTTGCGCTTTGCTAAACTATCTTTCCTTGATAAAGAGGGGCAAATGAATGATCATCCACTATACTGGGCAGGTTTCTTCGTCATGGGAGATACCCGTCCGTTATCTAAAGGATTTTCATCGGTGATGATCTGGTCCATCATTGCAGTGGCACTTGTTTTTCTTGTCGTTATGATTGTCCTGAGAAAAAAATCAGCAAGATCTGTTGAATGAAAAAAATACAGATGATCTTACGTGCAGTGTGAAAAACAGGAGTATCCATATCTATCCAATCGTTTGTATGCTTGTCGTTTGCTTTGGTTGTAATACGATAGCTGAATACCCCAAAGGTACCTTTGGTTACGACCTCGCCTATCTTCAACGGACAGAAGAGTTGGTTATGCTGCAGGACGGAGAGGCCATGGTAATGGTGAGCCCTTCCGGTCAGGGTCGGGTATTGACAAGTACTTCCAATGGGTTGAGTGGAAGAAGTTACGGTTGGTTAAATAAAAAAGCAATCGATCAAAACAGTCAGAGCAAAACCAAAAAGCCCATCGGAGGCGAAGATCGTTTGTGGTTAGGCCCTTTAGGGAGCCGCTACACCCTCTACTATGGAGGGAAAGAAATCGCTCAAAACAACTGGAGAGTACCTGCATTACTTAGTACAGCACCCTTTCAAATACGGAACCAAACAGAACGTTCCGTCGCATTATACAAAGAGGCTACGATTCAAAACAACATTCAGACTACTTTTTCCATCGCCATCGATCGGGAGATTACGCTTCTTTCCAGGTCCGAAACCTCATCATTATTAGGTGTTTCGTTACCAAAGCCTGTGCGCTTTGTTGGTTTTGAGTCCATCAACCGGATCACAAATAGGGGAGATGACTGGAAAAAAGAGGCCGGTTTGATCGCGCCGTGGGTGCTGGGTAAGTTTCCGGGATCGTCCAAATCAGTGGCTGTTTTTCCTTATAAAAAAGAAGTAAGTCGCCCGTTTCAGTTACGGAAATACTTAGGTGATTTTGCAGAGGACCGGGTACAGGTCTTGGAAAACGTCGTTTGTTTCAAAACAGATGGAGCGTTTAGAAGTAAGGTTGGGTTGAAACCTCAAAATACGGTTCCTGTCTTAGGGAATGTTGATGTGGAGAATCAGGTACTCACCATTGTCACCTTTTCCTTTGACGAAAACGGATCATTTTTGAGCAGTACGGAGACGGAATCCCCAGACCTTTTCGGAGGAGACGTTGTCAATGCATACAATCATACACCGGTAAAGGGACAGCCTACTTTTTTTGAATTGGAGAGTGCCGCTCCTGCCCGCGAACTGAAGACAGGGCAATCCATCACGCACATTCATCGCACGTTTCATTTTGAAGGACCACTGAATGAACTAAACGAACTAAGTCGGATCTTACTTGGTGTCGCGTTACACGAAGTGCAGAATGGATTTGACTGAATGAGGATAGTTCATCTGTGTAAGTTTAGCGCGTTTTATTAATGCCTCAAGTCCATCAAAAGGGAGGTTAGATCACCTCTATAAGCGCAGCTTCCTTGATTAATTCTTTGTTCAGCATGGCTCCTGCAATATTACCTTGAGCTACGGCACCAGATACCGATCGAAACAAGGTAGTACAATCTCCCGCAGCGTAGATACCCGGAAGGGTAGTCTCTTGAAAATTCGTCACTTCAATATGTCCGGTTTCTGTCAATCTACAGCCCAGCGTTTCTGGAATGGGGCAATGCTGCTCAAAAGCAGGGCGATGATATAAAACGTTTAAGCTGTATTCACTGCCTGAAGCAAGGACAAGTGAAGATAAGTGTCCATCCTCGTGTTGAATGCTTGCTAATTCATCCGTCACGATTTCGATCCCTTGCCGATCCAGTAAATCCCGATCGAATTGTACCTCGCCATTGGTGAATACAGTGGGCATGGCAGCCCAATGATGGATAAGCTGGACAAACTCATAAACGGATGCATCATTTACCAAAATCCCCGTCTTTTCGTTTCGCACCTCATATCCATGGCAGTAGGGGCAGTGGATGGCAGAGATCCCCCAGCAAGATGAGAACCCCGGAATCTCGGGAAGTATGTCTTTTATCCCGGTAGCGAACAATAGCTTCTGGGTCGAAAAAGAGCGGTTCTCCAGAGTGGTTACGTTGAACTCACCATTGCTTCCGGATACCTCTATGACCCGATCATTTAAAATGGAAACGGTACCGTATTGAAGAACTTGTTCCTTTGCTGCGTTGGCAATTTCGGCGGGTTTTTTTCCATCCTGAGTAAGAAAATTGTGCGAATAAGGAGTTTGAATGTTGCAGGGCAATCCACTATCTATAACCAATGTATTTCTAAGTGAACGTCCCAGTGCCATCGCTGCCGATAACCCGGCGTAGCTTCCTCCAATAATTATGATGTCCTGCATGGGTGTAAAATTAAAAACGAAGTTTAGTTGTGTAGCATGATAGCGTGGCTAAAAGTCAGTACTGCCTCATTTCTTACGAAACCTTCAGCCGAAACAATCATGCTACCAAATCAAGCTTTTGCTAGCTTTCTTTGGTGACTCGACTCAAAATAACCAGCCCAATCACTGCTGATAACGTTGAAGCGATGAGAATGCTGATCTTGGATGCGGTAAGAAAGTCCCCATGAAACGCACTGGATGCCACCACGATTGACATGGTAAATCCTACCCCGGCCATACAGGATGCACCGATCAGCTGAGGCCACTTTATTTCTGACGACAGCTGAGCTATCTTAGCACGAGAGGCAATCCAGCATGCTCCCACGATTCCAAGCGGTTTCCCAACAACCAATCCAAGCAAGATGCCCAAGTTGCCGGGAGCCAATAGGTTGAGTTCCATCCCGGAGATTAAAATGCCGGTATTGAAGAAAGCAAAAACAGGCAGGATGAAATAATTCACGACCTTTTCCAAAGAGTGCATCAGGTATTCGCTCGGCTCTCGCAAGCGTTCAATAGCGTTACGTATGATTTCCAGCGATTCGTGACCAATTTTCGTTTGAGGGTTGTCCGCGTCCTTTACTTTATTCACCTCACGATCAAAAATGATGGTCGTTTGTTCTGCGATGAGTGTCAGGTTTGCGCTACTTCTTACGGGTATGAGTATAGCGGTAATGACTCCTGCAAGCGTGGCATGAAGCCCACTTTCAAAAACACAAAACCAGAGTGCGATCCCCAGTATTACGTACACGGAGATGTTAAAAACCTTTCTGCGGTTGAGGAAGAACATCACTCCAATAATCACCAGAGCGATAAAGAATGGAATAATGTGAAACCCGTGACCATAAAACAGGGCGATGACGACAATGGCCCCAAGGTCATCGGCTACCGCCAGGGCGGAGATGAAGATTTTTAGTGAAATAGGCACCCTTTTACCAAGTAGCGCCATCAACCCCAGTGTAAAAGCGATATCGGTAGCCATCGGAATCCCCCAGCCATTCGACGTTTCCGATCCAACATTGATCACCACATAGATAAGCGCAGGTATGAACATGCCTCCAATTGCCCCAATGACGGGCATTGCTGCACGTTTCATATCCGAAAGCTCACCGTCTACGACCTCTTTCTTTATTTCCAGCCCGATCATCAGGAAGAAGATGGCCATAAGAAAATCATTGATCCATATTTCCAGTGGGAGCAAAAGTTTGGCGTCTCCAAATGAGAACCCCAGTTTCATGTGCCGAACGTGCTCATACGTTTCCTGAAACCCAAAATTGACTAAAAACAGTGCAGCCAGGGTGGCAACAATCAATACCGCAGCTGCGGATGCTCCCCAGTGAAAAAAGCCTTCGATGGCCATTTTGATGTGCCTGCCTCCTCGTTTTTCGATGGTAGAAATCACCGAATCATCGTCCCAGGCACCTCTGTAAGGTAGTCCATCGATGGTGAGGCCGGGAAAAACCGACAACCCGCTATTCTTCGCATCTTCAATGTCTTGTTTAATGCGTTCTTCTGTCTCTTTGCTTTCCAGATTTGCTTGGAAAAGAGGAATGTCCAGCTGAAGTTGCTCAGCTACTTGTAGTATATAAGCCTCTGTATATTCCGAATCCAAACCCGCGATGGTTTGGTAAACCTCTTCCGATTTTCCCTGATTTTCTGCGGCTACTACCGCCTTAGCTGCCAGAAGAGAAGTAGGGTGCGCTTCAACGTCAGGACAGTACCGGTACCTGAATATGATCGTATCTCCTAATTTATCAAGCGTATTCCGTAGCGATTGAGACGATTCACTGGCTATTTTACGTTTGAGATCTCGGTATCCTTCAAGCAGGATCTTTTTGTTTTCTGGCATAATCCACCAAATTAATGAAGCTAAAGATACTGGCCTGAGATATTTCCTTAAGATTAAGTTATGTTAATCTTGTTCAGATAAATGAGTCCACATTTCATGAATTCACCAAGCCTTTTTATCTTTTTTAAAAGAAAATTTGACTTTAAGACGATCCGGCGAAACCATCTAAACCATTAATTGGTTCCCACAAGGAAATTAAAGAAAGCTAACCAATCAAATGAATAGTAAAAAAACCATTTATACCCTGCTGCTCGTCCTTGTTGCCGGAGCGTTACATGCCCAGAAAAAGGTTCAGGTAGTAGGAAAGGTTGTAGAAGAGAAAAGTAGTGAGGGGATACCATTTGCAACGATAGCCGTGCGGGATCTTGAAAGTGACCGACCGATTACCGGGGTCACTACCGATGTAGATGGAAAGTTTAGCCTTTCATTTGCATCATCAGCGGACTTCTACGTCGAAGTGAGTTTTCTGGGTTTTACCACTAAACGTATCGATGAAGTAACCGTAAAATATGGAGTGGTTGATGTAGGCACCGTCTCCTTATCTGAAGACACTCAGTTGCTGGATGAGGTCGTGGTTGAAGGAGAAAAATCCCGTACCGAGTTTCAGATTGATAAACGGGTTTTTAATGTGGGTAATGACATTAGTTCCCAGGGGATGGGCGCACTGGAAGTATTAGATCGCGTGCCATCTGTCACAGTCAATATAGAAGGGGAGGTAAGCCTAAGAGGAAGTGCAGGGGTGCAAATCCTCATTGATGGAAAGCCGTCCATACTGGCTGATGATCAAAGTAATGCACTGGGGTCCATTACTGCTGATATGATTGAAAAAGTAGAGGTGATCACGAACCCTTCTGCAAAGTACGATGCCGAAGGGACCGCCGGTATTTTAAATATTGTCCTTAAAAAAGAGGAAAAGAAAGGGCTGAACGGTTCATTGTCTGTCAACACGGGCATTCCGGATAACCACAACGTGGGACTGAGTTTAAACAAGCGCACCGAGAAGTTTAACTTGTTTACGCAGTTGGGAGCGGGTCATCGCTCGTTGCCCAGAGATACGGAAAATAGAAACCAGGACCTGGTCAACAATACCTTAATAGAAAGTAGCGGAAGATCTTACCGAAATGAAACCTTTTTTAATGTGATATTGGGTACGGACTATTACATAGACAACAATAACGTAATCACGCTCTCCGGGAACTTTACCTATGAGATTGAAGATCAGCCTTCCGAAACCAATTTTCAATTTTTTAATGCTGCAAACGAACTTACCTCTCAATGGAACAGGGTTGAAGCGACGGATGCAACCAACCCAAAATGGCAGTATGAGCTGCAGTACAAGCGAGATTTTAAGGACAACAAAGACCACGATCTTTTATTCAGTGCCATTGGCTCTTTCTTTGGTAAAGACCAATCTTCTGAATTCATCAATACGACCATTTTCGGGGCTGAAGTCGATGAATTCCAGGAAACCCGTACCAATTTTAAGGAAGCCAGAAACACCATTAAGCTAGATTATACCAGACCACTTT
>JBCCXH010000301.1:0-6742 GCA_039192005.1 Bacteroidota bacterium | reverse complement strand
CCTGTGGACATCCTTGATGTTGACGCCGCTATTATTTTTTCTGATATTTTGGTTGTCCCTGAGGCGATGGGGCTGGCTTACGAAATGATAGAGAAAAAAGGGCCTTATTTCCCTGCTACCGTCCAATCTTCCGAAGATTTAAGAAAATTGAAAGTAGCAGACCCGTCCAATCTCCAGTATGTGCTAGATGCTATTTCCATCACAAAAAAAGAACTTGATCACCGTGTGCCACTGATCGGTTTTGCAGGGGCTCCCTGGACCATATTTGCTTACATGGTCGAAGGAGAA
This sequence comes from Bacteroidota bacterium, assembly GCA_039192005.1. GTDB lineage: Bacteria > Bacteroidota > Bacteroidia > Cytophagales > Cyclobacteriaceae > Ekhidna. Next base: position 6,454 of record JBCCXH010000301.1, on the reverse strand, counting down.
GGCAGTAAGACATTTTCGAAAGCCAGAGGAAAATTATATACCGATCCGAAGTTTGCTCATGAGCTGCTGGACATGATTGCAGATACGACCATTGCGTACCTCCAGGCACAAATCAGCGCAGGTGCTGATTTGGTTCAGATTTTTGATTCATGGGCGGGGGTGCTTCCACCGAATCACTATGCTGAGTTTTCGCTAACGTACATTTCAAAAATCTGCGAAGCAATTACAGAAGTACCGGTTACGGTTTTTGCAAAAGGTGCCTGGTTTGCACTGGAAGAGATGAAGGAACTGAGTTGTAATACGGTAGGGCTGGACTGGAATATGAACATCACAAAGACAAGGGAAATCCTACAGGACAAAACCTTACAGGGTAACCTCGATCCCTGCTCGTTGTACGGGTCCTCTGATGAAATAGAAAAAGCAGTAAAGGGCATGCTTAGTGAGTTTGACGGGCATCCGCACATTGCAAACCTGGGGCATGGTGTTTACCCGGATACGGATCCTGAAAACGTGAAGTTTTTTATTAAATGCGTAAAAGAATTCACTGCTCAATAGGTAGATGTGAAACAATTTTCTTTTTCAATTCTTTTGGGTCAAAAGGCTTGGTGATGTAATCGTTCATGCCTGCGGCCTGGACTTCTTGTTTTACTTTTAGTAATGCGGATGCAGTGAGTGCTATGATCGGGATCTCTTTATCTTTCTCACGAATCTGACGGGTGGCCTGGTAACCATCCAGCTGAGGCATTTGTAGATCCATCAAAATAAGGTCGTAGTCATGTTTAGAAGCCATTTCCACTCCTTCCAACCCATTGTTAGCCACTTCGACATTCAACTCCCATTTATGTAAGAATTTACAGGCTACCATGATATTCATCTGGTTATCCTCAACCAGGAGTATCCGCTTATCTTTTAGTACCTCGTCTTCATTTTCTTCTTCATAAATCTCTGGTTTGATGGATTCGGTCAACTTTCTGAAGGTTAAAATGAAAGAAAAGACAGCTCCTTTGCCCTCCTCACTGATGACTTTAATGTCACTTCCAACGAGGTTAAGTATTCGCTTAATAATTGCCAGTCCCAGTCCGGTTCCTCCATATTCCCTCGTAGTGGATGAGCCTGCCTGGGTAAACCGGTCAAAAATCATGGTCTGTTTTTCTCGTGAGATTCCGATGCCTGAGTCCGCCACTTTAAAAAGTATTCGCTCAGTATCTTCATAATCATCCAGCAGTTCTACCTTTAGCTTTACGAATCCCTTTGAAGTAAACTTCAAGGCGTTGTGAATGAGGTTGTTTATCACCTGGTACAGGCGAGTGGAATCCGCAGAGACCACCTCATATATTTCCTCGTCAAAATCCAGTATCAGATCAAGTCCTTTTTCGGTGGCAGTGGCTTGATTGACGTTAATGATTTTTCTAATTAAATCCTTAAGGTTTACTTCAGACATCTCGAATTCTATCGATCCTGACTCTAATTTGTTATAATCCAGAATGTCATTGATGATGGTCGTCAGGTTTTCCGCAGAAAACTTTAAAGACTCCAAACTCTCAACTTGATTTTTCTTGGGTTTATCATTGATTAAGTAATGTGAAATGCCAACAACAGCATTTAAAGGGGTCCTTATTTCGTGTGAGATCGTGCTTAAAAAATCTGTTTTTGCTTTTGCTGCTGTTTCAGCTTCTTCTTTGGCTTGTTTTAATGAAGCAGCGAACCTAAAGGATAAAATAAGAGACTGGAAAAAGAAAAATAAAATGAACCCACAAAACGTAAGCAGTGTATTTTCTCTGGTAGGAGTTAAGTAGATTAAGATGAGATACATGGCAATGACAAAAACAATTCCTGTGCTGCCAAGCGCATATTCTGCTCCTAACCGTCTCCTCTTAAATGCCACCCAGTACAAGTAGATAAGATAAAAAATGGTTAGTGCGATGACCATCAGGTAAGGCTCCACCAGGCCGGTGAAAAAGGAGGCCGGCGTGAACAGTGCGAATAGTGTAAAAAGAGCAGCGATGCCCACCACACTAAACAATATCCCTTTGTGAGCGTCTTTGGGATACAATAGGTAGGAGTAAATGACGAAAACTCCCGTTGGGATAAACAACGAAACGTATTCAGACCTGATGAGAAATTGCCAGGACATATCGGGGTACAATGCATGAAGTGCATAGTCTCCACTTCCAACCATTCGATAGCTAAACGTGATGCAAAACAAGGCAAAGTACAACACCGACCGCTCGTGTTGTCCGAATAGAAACAAACCAAGGAAAAACAGTCCTCCCATAATCAAGCTGCCAGCAAGTAGGAAGTCATAACTGAAGTTGAAGTCTCGTTGAGAGGTCATGATCTTTCGATCACCCAAGATGATGGGTTCCCTTGCTCCACCTTTTGCATGTTTGAAGTTTGCAATTTGAATGACGAATTCCAGGGTATCTGTAAACCTTCCGAGGGTAAGCGTATGAGGTTGCCAATCTTCGATGATCGTTTTGGGACTTGTTCCTACCAATCCATTTTTTGATATTTCAAACCCGTTGTAAAACAGGCGATACGACGTGTACATCTCACTGATCGACAAGGCGAGACTAGGAGTCATGGAAGCGGGAGGCATGATTACCCTAAGGCGGTAGGTGGCATACCCGAAGTTATCGAGTTTTACCCCGCCCTTTGTCATGCCATTATTCCAAAGCAAAGGAAACTGATAATAGTCTTTTACCTGCTGGTCTAACCTATTAGGAGGAAGTAGCTCACCCCAATAGATTTCCCACTCTCCGGTGAGTTCATGATAGGAATTATTTAGGTCTACTTGAGATAAATCCAGTACTCCCTTTTCTGCTTTTTGCCCAAAAACCAGAACTACCTGACACAGAAAGGTGGTCGAAAAAAAATACTTGATCATGGTCAAAGACCAATTTAAAGATATTTTCCGAGGATAGGATTGGTTTCGGCTTCTTTAAATAATCGGTCTTTGTCAATTGGTACGACACCGGGAGACTCACAAACAATCCCACCTCCCAGGTTTGATAACTCAGCGATAAATGGGAGGGGCAATCCAAGCGTCAAACCCAAGCCGGCAATACTCACTACGGTATCACCTGCACCGGATACATCCGATATGCTTCGTAAGTGGGCAGGGTGTTGGCCACTTTCTTCATCTGATTGGTAAAATATGCCATATTCAGACAGCGTTACCAACTCATTTTTAGCTTTAATTTTAGTGTTCAATTCTTTAACAGCCTCTTCCAGTTCACTTCTATTTTGCACATCAAATTCTACCCCCAGCCCTTCTTTGAGTTCTTTAAGGTTTGGTTTGAATAAAGTCGCATGCTCATAGTCGAGAAAGTTTCTTTTTTTCGGATCCACGACAGTAGGAACGTTCAGTTCGTTAGCGAGCTTGATGGTTTCTTTGATGACAAACGAATCCAATGTTCCTTTATCATAATCCTCAAAGATGACAAGGTCGCATTCCTTTATCAGGTCTTTGATATGTTCAGTTAATGATTTTCTGTCAAGGTCGACAAGGGAATGCGTATCTTCAGAATCTACACGTAACAAGTGTTGTGAGCCGGATAAAATCCTGTGTTTAATGGTAGTTACGCGGTTCTGACTTTTAATGATCCCTTTGGAAGACATTTTTTCATCGGCCAGTAACTCTTCAAACGCGGCCCCATCACTATCATCACCGACTACGGAGCATAGAATAGGAGTGGCTCCCAGCGCTCGTACATTCATTGCTACGTTAGCCGCTCCTCCCAGCCTTCTTTCTCTCTTACTTACGCTCAGTACAGGGACGGGAGCCTCAGGCGAGATTCGTTTGACATTTCCATACACGTATGAATCAATCATCACGTCTCCGATGACCAAAACGGTCTTATTCCTGAAAGCTTCGAATATTTCTTTGATCGAAGAGATTTTCATTAGCTCAACTTGGCCAAAGAAGCTTTTACTTTTGCAAGAGCAGTTTTTAAGTCATCTTCAGAAGCAGCATAAGATAATCGGAGGCAATCAGGGTCTCCAAACGCTTCTCCGGTAACCAAAGAGACGTGTGCATCTTCTAGTAGGTAGATGCATAAATCTCCAACTGAATTAATCGTTAAGTCGCCGTAAGACTTACCTACGTAGTGACTGACATTGGGAAAGAAATAAAAAGCTCCCTCTGGCATATTTACTCCTAACTCCGGAATATCATTAAGCAGATCATACACCAAAGAACGCCGTTTTTTATACGCTTTGGCCATCTCATAGGTAGGTTCCAAAGAGCTATTAAGTGCAGTATACGCTGCTCGTTGTGAGATGGAACTATTCCCGGAGGTATATTGCCCCTGCATCTTGTTCGCAGCTTTTGCAATCTTCAAAGGTGCTCCGATGTACCCGACTCTCCAACCTGTCATGGCAAACCCTTTAGAAAAGCCATTAACAGTTACGGTCCTGTCTTGCATTCCTTCAATGGCTCCGATGCTTACATGTTTGCCCTCAAAATTTATGTATTCGTAGATCTCATCTGAAATCACGGTGATGTCAGGGTGCTTTTCGAGTATACCGGCAATAGCTGTGAGTTCTTCCTGCTTGAATACGGAGCCGGTAGGATTACATGGGGAGGAAAAAATAACCGCCTTTGTTTTTGGGGTGATTGCTTCAGCCAGTTGATCTGCCGTCGCTTTAAAATCATTCTCAAAAGATCCTTTTACGATTACCGGCGTTCCTTCAGCCAGGAGGACCATAGCAGTGTAGCTTACCCAGTAAGGAGCGAAAACAATAACTTCATCTCCTGGGTCCAAAATGGCCATGAATACGTTGGCAATAGATTGTTTGGCACCATTTGACACGACGATTTGGTCTGGTGTAAAGTGCAGGCCGTTATCTCTTTCAAATTTTTCGCAGATCGCCTTTCTTAGATCCAAATAGCCATTGACTGGAGGATAAGCAAAATAATTCCCTGATTCGATGGCTTCGATGGCTCCTTTTTGTATGTGTTCGGGAGTCTTAAAATCGGGTTCCCCAAGGCTAAGGCTAATAACATCTACTCCTTTTTCTTTCATCTCTCTGGCTTTGGCAGCCATAGCGATAGTGGCAGATTCGGGAATACTTGAGATTCTTTTAGATAAATGATCCATTGGTTGCGTAAAATTTAGGGAGCCAAAAATAGAAAGAAGCACTCACACAGTGAGTGCCAAAGTCTTCAAAATAGCAGTTGAGTTGTGATGATGCCTAGCCTTCTCCGTTTTCTCCTTTGTCCAAATCAAACAAAAGGGATATTCTAAGGGTATCTGCAAGTGGATCATTTTGCCCTGCTGTAGGAATGAGATAGGAGAAATCAAAGCCAAATATCTGATACCTGAAACCGGCACCTAATGTTAAGTACTTACGGTCTCCTTTATTTTGATTTTCGGAGAAATAGCCCGCTCTGACAGAAAAAACATCTCTGTACCAATATTCGGCACCTACAGAAAACATCAGTTCTTCAAGTTCTTCTTCAAATCCTCTTGGAGCATCACCAAAAGACCCGAAGGTACCCGCTAGTAACGACCTGTTAGGATCTTGTCCTGAGCTAATTATCGGGTCACCGTTAGCATCTAAATCGATGTTGCCATTATCGTCTGTTTGAAAGATGGGAGGGGTAGGGACTAAGAGTTTGTTAACATCAAAAGCAAATGTGACCGTATTGTAAGGATCTAAATTCGTTTTCAATGCGGTACCTAATCTTAAATTTCCAGGAATAAAGTTTTCACTACTTTCCGTACTGTAAGTTACTTTTTGACCAATATTTGAGATGTGCGCACCCAATGACCACTCCGCATCTTTACCACTTAGTCGCAAAGGTTTTCTATAGTACCATCCAAAGTCTACGGCAACGCTGGTGCCGGCTTTTGCATCTGGTGCCCCTGAAATATTTCCAGCTAGATTGGACCAGATAAATCGTAGCGAGACGCCAAGACTCATGTTATTGGATAGCTTTCTGGAGTAGGTACCGTCAAAAGCAAGTTCATTCGGATTCTCGATTCCATTAGGGTTGGCTAGCTCATCAAAAAGGGCAATTTCCCCTAAGTCAAAATAGCGCATGGATGCACCAATCGCCTGCGTTTGATCTAGTTTTTTGTAAAACGTCAGGTAGTTGAGAGACATGTCGTCCACGATGTTGCCCAACCATGGAGAATAAGAAAAGGAAAAACCTAAATCTGAGTCGATAAAGGCCAATTTGGCGTTGTTCCAATGTACACTGTTTGCATCGGGGCTGGTAGCTACCCCGACGTCTCCCATGGCCGAAGCTCGGCTATCCGGAGCGAAGCTTAAAAATGGGACGGCAACGGTAATTGGATTGCTTTCATCATTTTGTCCTGATAATGTTTGACCAAACGATTGGAATGATAAAACAATGAGAAGAACCAAGCTTGATTGCTTCAATAACTGATTCATTAGAGTGTTTTTATAAAGAAAGTCCAAACTTACTATTTTAGACGAAATTGGT
>JBCCXH010000300.1:0-6749 GCA_039192005.1 Bacteroidota bacterium | reverse complement strand
TTTTTTGCGTATATATTACGCAGAAAATAATTTTTAACACGTTGGCCCGCTCAATCAAATAGGTCTGACGCATGAAGGCTGTAAAGTTTCATGGGGATTAACAATGGATAAGTAATGACTCAGTTTCTATCGGAAAATTTTTTATTGGAATCGGAGTACTCCAAAAGGCTGTTTTATGATTACGCCTCAAAGATGCCGATCATTGATTATCACAATCACTTGCCTCCTCAGGACATCGCTGCCAACAGAAAATTTGATACGATCACAGAAGCATGGCTGGAAGGAGACCACTACAAATGGAGAGCCATGCGTGCGTTCGGCATTGATGAAGCCTACATTACTGGTGCTGCTTCAGACGAAGAAAAATTCCTTAAGTGGGCAGAGGTTGTACCTTACACGATCAGAAACCCGTTATTTCACTGGACGCACCTGGAGCTTCGCAGGTATTTTGAAATCGATGACCTGCTGAAGCCGGAAAATGCAGTAAGTATTTACCACCGGTGCAACGAAGTACTTTCCGAGCCCTCTCACAGTTGTAATGGCTTACTCAGTCAAATGAAGGTAGAGGTAGTATGTACCACAGATGATCCTGCAGATTCTTTGGCCGATCATGAACAAATAAATCAGACAGGACAAAGCATACATGCATTCCCTACGTTCAGGCCGGATAAGATATACGAGATCGGATCAGAAGATTATAAGAAATACCTGGATTCGTTAGCGCAGCTTGTCGGTTTCAACATCAACTCCCTGGACGACCTCTTAGAGGCAGCACAAAAAAGAATGGATGCCTTTCACACCGTGGGTGGCAGGCTTTCCGATCATAGTTTCAGACAGCTGTACGATGTGGATTATTCCATCAATCGATCGAAAAAGCTATTTGCGGAAGTCTTAGCAGGAAAAAAACCAACGGATGAAGAAAGTCAGGTTTTTAAAATGACTGTTTTGGTCGAGTTGTCCAAAATGTACCATCAAAGAGGCTGGGCACAACAATTTCACCTGGGGGCGATAAGAAACAACAATGACCGGATGATGCAGGCAATCGGCCGAGATACGGGTTTTGATTCGATTGGAGACTTTGACCAGATAAAGGGGCTTCGACGGTTTTTAAGTACATTAGACCAATCGGGACAACTAGCCAGGACCATCATTTATAACTTAAACCCAAAAGACAACGAGTCATTTGCTACCATGTTGGGCAACTTTAACGATGGCTCAGTAAGAGGTAAAATGCAATTTGGATCCGGCTGGTGGTTTTTAGATCAGCTCGACGGGATGGAAAAGCAGCTTAACGCACTTTCTAACATGGGACTCTTAAGCTGTTTCGTCGGTATGCTCACAGATTCCCGAAGTTTCCTGTCTTTTCCTCGGCATGAATACTTTAGGAGGTTACTCTGTGGAATGATTGGTAAAGAGATGGACAGGGGGTTGATACCTGCTGATCTTAGTTATGTGGGTGAAATCGTAAACAACATCTGTTATTACAATGCGAGAGAATATTTCAACTTCGAAACGTGAAACATACCTACCCATGGGGCGTCGGTTACTGAAAACAGTGCCAATCGTTATGCTGGCGTTGGTCGTTTTATCTTGCCAACTTGAGGAAGTTCGTGAAATAAAACTGGCTCATGGGCTGACGGAAGACCATTCGGTCCATAAGGGCATGCTGAAGTTTGCAGAGCGCGTAAAAGAAAAGTCGGGCGGGTCATTAAAGATCAAAATCTATCCGAACGGGCAGCTTGGTTCAGAAAGCCAGTGCCTGGAACTACTTCAAATTGGGAGCCTTGGAATTACCAAAGTCTCTGCGGCCGTGATGGAAAGTTTTGCTCCAAAGTACAAAGTGCTAAGCATCCCGTATATCTTTCAAAATGACGCACATCGTTTCCAAATCTACGATGGTCCGGTAGGGAGAGATATTTTGGAATCGGGACAGCCTTATTGGTTGAGGGGGCTTTGCTTTTACGATGCAGGCAGTAGAAGTTTTTACACAAGAAATAGGCCTATTCAGTCGGCAAAAGATGTTGAAGGTCTTAAGATTCGGGTAATGAAGAGCATTACCGCCAATAAAATGATCAAGGAAATGGAAGGCAGCCCCGTACCCATTTCATGGGGAGAATTGTATACCGCCCTTCAACAGGGTGTCGTAGACGGAGCAGAAAATAACCCACCCTCCTTTCAGTTGTCCAGGCACTACGAAATATGTAAATATTATAGTTTGGATAAGCATACCGCGATCCCGGATGTCCTCATCATGAGTACCATCGTCTGGGACCGGCTTTCTCCTCAAGAACAAGATTGGATTGAAACATCAGCCCTTGAATCAGTCGTTGCGCAACGTGCTTTTTGGCGAGAGGCCGAAGCCGAAAGTTTAAAGATCATCAAAGAAGCCGGTGTAGAAGTCATCGAGCCCGATTTGACGAGTTTTCAGGATGCGACAAGAAACATTGTGAATGAGTTCAGCGAAGATGAACTCCTCTTACCCATTATTAACAAAATAAAAGCTGCCGGTGAGAAAGCTATTTGATCGTGCATTAAGTTATTTACTGGTGATACTAACCATAGTGATGGTATCCAGCACCTTGTTGCAAGTAGTTGCCAGGTACATTGACCTCAACGTTCAGTTTACAGAAGAGCTGACCATCTATGCCATGATGTGGTTGGCCATTTTTGGATCGGCCTATGCCTTTGGCTTAAAGAAGCACATAGCCATTGACCTGCTCTCTTCGTCTTTAGATGATTCCAGTAAATGGAAGCACTCCATCTTGGTAGAATTAGTCATATCTGTATTTGCAATATTGGTATTAATCATTGGAGGGATACGCCTGGTCTACATCACGTTTAAGCTGGGTCAGGTTTCTTCTATCATGCAGGTACCTAAAGGATGGATCTACCTTTCGCTCCCGATAAGCGGCATCTTTATCTTATGCTACAATGCCCTAAACATTCTTGATACACTTAAAAAGAGGAATAACAGATGAGTATCATTGAAATAGGTATCCTGGTTTTTTCATTCTTAATCCTGCTCAGCCTGGGCGTACCCATTATTGTTAGCATCACGCTTTCTGCGCTTTTTACGCTGTTTTCAGACGTGCTGTTCGTACCATCAGTGACGACCATTGCGCAGCGGATGATCAACGGCCTGGATAGCTTCACGCTCCTGGCCATCCCCTTTTTTATTTTGGCAGGTCAGATCATGAATAGCGGTGGCATCGCCACTCGCCTGATTGAATTCGCAAAGGCCCTCATTGGTCCAATAAGAGGTGGGCTGCTTTTTGTCAATATCTTAGCCTGTACCCTTTTTGGGGCAATCTCAGGCTCTGCCGCTGCGGCCGCATCAGCCATAGGCACCACGCTTACAAATAAAATGGAAAAAGAGGGGTACGATAAAGGCCTGACCACGGCTGCCAACGTTACCTCTGCTACTACGGGCCTGATCATCCCACCAAGTAACGTACTCATCGTTTATTCACTGGCAGCAGGAGGCCTATCCATCGGGTCCCTGTTTATTGCGGGCTACCTGCCCGGTATATTGACAAGTCTGGCCATTGCCATCGTCAGTTACCTCTATGCAGTTAAGAAAGGATATGCCAGGGGAGAAAAACGACAATTGAAACAACTTTGGACCAGTTTTGTACGAGCCTTTCCCAGCCTGATGCTACTCGTCATCGTTATGGGCGGCATCATCAGCGGGTTCTTCACCGCGACTGAGGCCAGTGCCATCGCCGTATTTTACAGTTTTGTGCTGTCGTTGCTGTACAAGGAACTTAATAGAGAGAAATTCAAAAAGATTTTGATAGAAAGCAGCCTCACCACTTCCATTGTGCTACTTCTGGTGGCGACTTCTTCGGCGATGAGTTGGATCATGAGTTACGGCAACTTGCCCCAATCCATTTCAGAAGCACTCCTGTCATTAACAGATAATCCTATTGTGCTGTTGGTTTTGATTAATATCTTATTGCTGCTGGTAGGGATATTTATGGACATAACCCCAGCGATTCTTATTTTTACTCCCATCTTTTTGCCGGTGGTAAAATCATTTGGCATCGATCCCATCCACTTCGGGATCATCATGGTCCTTAACTTAAACATTGGGCTGTGTACGCCACCTGTTGGAAATCTGCTGTTTGTTGGTGCCAGTATTTCAAACATTTCCATTCAAAAGATTCTGAGACCGTTGTTGCCGTTTTATGTAGCCATGCTAACGGTACTGATATTGGTGATGATCTTTCCTCAAATCAGCTTGTGGTTACCGACGTATTTTGGGTTTTGATGTGGGAAACGCTTTTATAACTTTATCAAACTTAATGCCTCAACCTGTTTAAGACATGGAATAGGTCATAGCCTGATCTCCCATCTTTGAAGCAAGATTCATGTTCTTTAGTAACTTTTTGGCAACGCTTAGTTTGTTTGAATCAAACGTCCAGATGACATCTGCTGTTTGTGCGATGATTTCGGTCATGTTACTTTTTACTAGTACATATTTTTTTGCTTTACGTGCATAGACTAAGAGATATTTGGAAGTGTTCATGTCTTTTATTGTTTAATTATGATTCAAAGGTGTGGAGTCTGGGTAGGTTAATGCCGTTGATATCGTTGAATGAAAAAAATCCAGGGTTATTTGGTAGGGAAAAGCGGTTGAAAACTACTTTATCGCATCAGATCGTTGATAGCAAAGCCCGGAGGTGGAAGACTTAGCCAGCCACATACGTAAAATACGCATTCTCCTCTTTCATCAATACACATAGAAAATAGATCCTTGCTATCATCACTTTTGTATTAAACAAAAAAGAAAAAATGAAAAGTTTAGCCCTACTATTATTCGCATCCTCAGTTTTCGGAGCATCAATCGATTCAGATCCAAATGCAAACGCAGAAGAACTTAAGAAAAGCCATCAAATCATTCACACCATCTATGACGCTTATGAGTCTTACAAGGCAAAGGATAATAATACGTGCGTGAATAAGCTGGCATCCCTTGAGTTGTCGGTCACGAAGTCAGTCACAAAAGACATTCCTAAAAATAGCACGGCTGACAGCTTGGTCATGGTCAACAATGAAAAAGAACGTTGGGCGTATTTCAGATCGGTAGATTTAGGATACCTGAGAAACATTGACGCAGGCATCATTTTTAAATACGACGAGAACGAGCAACTATTGGCGCAGCTAAGTGCACAATTTGTAAGAGAGGGCAAACAATTGAAGTCGGTCAGTGAAGATGGCAATGTGTATACGTTTGAGGACACATCTAATGTATGGGTAGAAGACGACCGATGGAAAAATAAGACGTACACAAAAATGGCTTCGCTATATACGTACACCATCAGCGTTTATGATGAGTATTTAGACATTCAAATCAAAGAAATTGTCCCTAAGAAAACGTTGACGGATGAAGAAATGAATGACCTCCGAATCGCTAAACTTTAGGAGGTTTTAAAACATCAGCTGAACTCGCTAAAAGACAATTTTATTTCCTACAACTTTCAAAAATTACCCTAAAATGAACACTACAGTCAGGATTGCTACACGAAGAAGAGTTTTTGCCTCCATCTTAAAAACCATGTACTACGTACCTTCTTACGTGAGGACCACTACGCTACGCATCTCATCAGTTATTGCAGGTTTAAAGCAAAGCGTCTCTAACCATTGATTGCGGCAGTCGTTTGCCATAAGGGCTAAAAAGCTGCATTATTTCGGCCCGATTAAATTATCTGTTGAACGTTAGTTTAAAGCCATTTAAATGACACGTTCTTTATCTCAATCGTATCGAGTGAACATTACCCCATCACTTTAGCGCCACAAATCTTTTCACATTTATCCACACTCGTTTTATCTTTTGTTAGTCATGACCTGGCTTCTTCTTGAGGACAACCTCCAAAAGGAACTGATTTGCAGGCCTTCGCAAAAGGTATTTTTGATAAGAATGGACTCATCCTACTTGTCATGTTTGTCTTTCTTCCTCTCCCTGCCCCTCTCTAGGAGAGGGAAATCATAAAAGCTTAAGTTAAGAGCATTGAGGTCGGACCGCGTAGGTCACACCGACGTTTGGCGGGGGTGGCCCATACTAGGTAAATCAATGATTTTTTTAATACGACATAAAAGTAGGGCTGATCAAAAGAAAGAAACTCATAAAAATAGCACGAATACGGATCATTACATTGTCAGCGACAGTAACCTGGACAATGAAAGAGCGGTTGATAATTAACTAACCAACAATCGTAGTCATTACTGGTCATTGGACACAAGCTCAGTTCGTCTCAAAGTGGTACAAAAAAGGGTGATGCTACGGCGACTCATGGTACATTGTGAATTCTTGTGAGCAATACGCCAGAAAAGAAAGAGTGACATACGAGGCGTTAGAAATCAGGGGTATGTTGGCAAAAAGAAAGCCCTGATGTGTCATCAAGGCTTTTCTAATTAACTAACCAACTAAATCAATTCCTTTTGTTAGTGCTAAGTGAACCGGTTTGTGATAAGCTTAAAAACGTTTTTCTTAAACCAGAAGCGTGAAGCAAATGATGCCAAGGATCATCAGTAAACTCATCAGGTTGTCAGATACGTTGATATTAATTGTTTTCATTGTGTTTAAATTTTAGTTGTTGACAAGACCTACTTTTAGGTAGTTGGGATCACATCTACGAGTGCCCATACGTAAATGGCAACAAGCATTGCCCATTGGACAATGGATACGATCTTCGCTAATTTGGTTCTTGTATCTTTTGATTTTTTCATACTTCAAAAATTCATGATTT
>JBCCXH010000299.1:0-6752 GCA_039192005.1 Bacteroidota bacterium | reverse complement strand
GATGCATTTAAAAATTCAGTTAGTAAATTTGCAACAGTGTTGCAATTGTAAAAATTAGAATGAAGAATCAATTTATTGGGTTACACTTAGATTTTATTGGGTTTGGTGCTTCTCTGCTCTGTGCTTTACATTGTGCAGCATTACCGTTGCTGATCACTTTTGCACCATTGGCCGGACTTCAATTTTTGGATAATCCCTCAATAGAGTACGCGATTATCCTGTTTAGCTTTTTCATCGCCTCTAATGCACTTATATATAGCTATCGTAAGTATCATCACAAGTTTTCAGCAATAGCCATCGCTGCTGTAGGATTTGTCCTTATTGGTTTAGGCCGGGTAGTGGAACACGAGTGGAAGGAAGCCTTGTTTACTTCTTTAGGAGGTATTACCATAGCCATCGCTCATTTAATGAATTGGAGATTAATGAAGCAATCGCGGAAAAGATACCCTGGAAATATTTCATTGAGAAAAACTAAAACTGCGCAACAATAAGTTTTTGATAAAATAACTATGAATGTCGCTTACATTTTCAAGACCGGTAGGAATTCCACCATTCAACTGACTACTATGAATTTGTCTCGGTTAAGGCAAGATATCCATGGAGTAGAAGTGGTCAGCTGCTGCGGTGCCGAAAATGTATCACATGAAAATAGGGTTGAAATAGGAGAGGTAGGTTGCCTTCTTCAGTTGTGTGGCGAGGTAAGTAGAAGCACATCAGACTTAGTCGGTACATCGTGGAAAAGGTAGTTGAATACATGGTTTTTGGCAGCGTACGCTTTTACAAGCTATGGATCTCCCCTTACTTTTCTACTTTATATAGACATGTTCCGAGCTTCTACGGGTACATGGAAGAAGCTGTCCAGGGGTGTGGTGAAATGAATCTGGGGACATTGCGACTTTGCAAGTGCCATCCCCGGAGTATACATGGATATGATCCTGTTCCCAAAAAGGTAAAAGATAAATAAAATGAATCGTGATAAAGTCATAGAACTGGAGGAGGGAGTTGAATTTACTCCTCAATTTGAGAAGCGAGGAGGTCTTCTCCCGGTAGCCGTTCAGGAAACAGGTACTGGTCAACTTCTGATGCTGGCTTCTATTAATGAAGAAGCCCTTGAGGAGACCATAAAAACTGGCCTCGCTACTTTTTGGAGTACATCTCGCAATCAACTTTGGACAAAAGGGGAAACTTCAGGAGATGTTTTGAGGGTAGATAATATATTGATAGACTGTGATCAAGATGCATTTGTTTATCAAGTGACCTTACTGGGGAATGGTGTTTGTCACACGTTTGATGAGCAAGGGAAGCACCGTAAGGCCTGTTTTTATCGAGAACTGAATATGGAGAAGAAAGATCTTCGATTCATTGGAGGCATGAGATAGCAGTAGGAAATAGCGGTATACCCACTGTTTCATTGCAATGCAAAGCAGTTGTTAATAATGTTTCTCAACTAATCTTGTCAGAATAAATTCTTTATAAATATGCTCAAGACAAAGAAATTACCGGTAACCGTTCTCAGTGGGTTCCTTGGGGCAGGAAAGACCACGCTTTTAAATCATGTGCTACATAACAAAGAAGGGCTGAAAGTAGCAGTCATCGTAAACGACATGAGTGAAGTAAATGTCGATGCGAATCTGGTAAAAAGTGAAAACGTCCTTTCCAGAACGGAAGAAAAGCTGGTAGAGATGAGTAACGGTTGCATCTGCTGTACATTAAGGGAGGACCTGATGGTTGAAGTAGAGAAGTTGGCAAAAGAAAATAAGTTTGACTATCTGCTAATTGAAAGTACGGGCATAAGTGAACCGGTTCCAGTAGCACAAACATTCAGTTTTGTCGACGAGGAAAACAAGATAGACCTTTCTGAATTTAGTTACATTGACACCATGGTGACAGTGGTCGATGCCTTCAATTTTTTCAAAGACTTTGAAAGTCCCGAGCAGTTAATAGATAGGGAATTAACAGACATAGAAGGCGACGATCGTACCATTGTAAACCTTTTAACTGACCAGATAGAGTTTGCCAATGTGATTATACTAAATAAAACAGATCTGGTAACAGCGGAGACCATAGGTGCGCTTCGGTCTATGATAAAAAAGCTTAATCCGGCGGCGAAAATTATTGAATCGTCATTTAGTAACGTAAAGCCTGGCGAAATTTTGAATACCGGCCTGTTTGATTTTGAAGTAGCAGAACAAAGTGCTGGTTGGATGGAGGAGTTAAAGAAAGAGAAACACACTCCTGAGACGGAAGAATATGGAATAAGCTCATTCGTCTACAGAAGCCGAAAGCCATTCGACCCGATAAGGTTTTGGACCTATGTCCATGAAAAATTTCCTGATGCCATCATTCGAAGTAAAGGGATCTTTTGGATGGCGTCACGTCCTGAACAAGCATTGGTTTGGGGACAAGCAGGCCAATCAGTGAGGGCGGATAGTGCTGGTGTTTGGTGGAGTAGTATGCCTATCGGAGCGCGTAAAAAGTATGAGGCATTCACTGAAAATCAACAACGTATTATGTCAGGTTGGGATAAAAAGTTTGGTGATAGGAAGAATGAAATCGTCTTCATCGGGCGGAATATGAATGAGTTATCCATTAAGTCTGACCTGGAAAGCTGTCTAAGTACAGAAGACGAGTTGGCAACTAATTTCTGGGTGGATGGATATAAGGACCACTGGCCCATTCATAGGTTCTCCACTTGCGAGCTAACATAAGAGATATTCAAACTAAATAATGTATAAGCAGTAGAAATGCGCTTATTTTAACGTACTAAAGAAATCTGATTTGGAATTTGTGGAGTCAAAAATTTACGTAAAAAACACACTTACAGGTGAAAAAGAGTTGTTTACGCCCATAGCGAAAGGGAAGGTAGGAATGTACGTTTGTGGCCCGACGGTTTATGGCGAGCCACACCTGGGACACGCGCGTTCGGCCATAACTTTTGATATCGTCTACCGCTACTTTAGCTACCTGGGATATAAGGTACGATATGTTCGAAACATTACGGATGTAGGCCACCTGGAAGATGAATTAAGTGGTCAGGGAGAAGATAAGGTTGCCAAGAAAGCCCGTATTGAGCAACTAGAACCCATGGAAGTAGCTCAGTACTACACCAATCTGTATCGCGAAATGATGGCCAAACTAAATGTATTGCCTCCTTCCATCGAACCAACAGCCTCAGGTCACATTATAGAGCAAATAGAGGTGATCAATCAGATTATCACTAACGGGATGGCGTACGAAAAAGAGGGGTCGGTTTACTTTGATGTTTCGGGCTATGCTCAAACCTACCATTATGGCGAACTCTCAGGAAAAGTACTGGAATACCTGCTATCAGGTAGCCGTTCTCTGGAAGGACAAGAACAGAAAAAGCATCCGGCTGATTTTGCTTTGTGGAAAAAAGCAGAGTCCACGCACATCATGCAGTGGCCGTCCCCATGGGGAATGGGTTTCCCTGGTTGGCATGTAGAATGTACCGCCATGAGTAGTAAATACCTGGGCATGCCTTTTGATATCCATGGAGGCGGTATGGACCTGAAATTTCCTCATCATGAAGCAGAAATCGCCCAAAGTTATGCCGCTTTTGGCTGTCCGCCAGTCAATTATTGGCTGCATAATAACATGATGACCCTGGAAGGACAAAAGATGGCGAAGTCGAAAGGAAATTTCATCTCTCTCGGTCAAATGTTTAGTGGGGAGCATCCATTACTTGATAAAGCCTACGACCCTATGACCGTACGCTTTCTCATGCTCCAGGCACATTATGGAAGCCCGATTGATTTCTCAAATCAGGCACTTAAGTCTGCGGAAGTAGCCTGTACCAAACTGCTTAAAGGATTGAAGTTTATTGACAACCTTCAGGTGAATGAAGTGGGCACGACCGATGATAATCTGTCTGAGGAGATATCGAAAGCGTGTCAAGACTGCTTTAGCAAAATGAACGATGACTTCAACACGGCGGAGGCGATCGCCTGCTTGTTCAATTTATTGTCTCTGGCCCATAAGCTTGATCAAAGTGAAAGGAATGTTTCGGAGGAAGCATTAGATGAACTTAAGAAAACGTACAGTGGCTTTCTTAATGATGTTCTGGGCATTCACTCTACCGTCACTTCCGAAGCGGGTTTACTACCGGAAGTCATGGACATTCTTTCCGAACTCAGGCAAGAAGCGCGCGCCAAAAGGGACTTTGAGCTTTCTGATTACATTCGGGAGCGATTGGCTACCCTTGGGATTAAGATGAACGATAGTAAAGAAAAAACGACCTACGAGTTTAATTAAGCAGGAGAGTGCAAGGCAATAAATCGCTTTGTATAGAAGAGGGGGCAGCGGTTCAGCTATATCAGGATGATCTAGTTCGATTTCTTTGACTGAAAATGAAAGCAATTGAATTGATCCTTTTTAGGTCGTTCCTTTCGATGTTGGTAGTTTATTTTTTTGTAAAATGTTCCCAAGCCAATTTGGTTATTCCGGCTATTATCTTCTGATTGGTTTCATCATTTTCCATAGAATCGGTCACCAGAACACTTAGATAGAAATAAGAACCATTAGGCAAAAAAATAATCCCAATATTGTTTAAAGCCCCGGTTAACCCTTTATCGTTTTTTCCAGAACGACCTGTTTTATGAGCTACAACCGTTTCTTCTGGAAGTAGTCCCCTAATGCTTTTTTTTCCTGTTTTGGTCCCTTTTAAAACCTCCAATAAAAAGTCATGGCTTTCAGTGCTTAAAAGATCATTAACATTTTCAAGAAACAGTTGCAAAGCCAGATTTGCTGCTTTTGCGGTCGTCCAGTTTTCATATTGATGTTCCCATTTCGCCTGCATTTCCATTTCATTATGAGAGATGGCAATATCTTTAATTCCAACATCATGTAAATAGGACTGTACCGAATCGGTTCCCCCAACAAGTTGGAAAAGTAAATCGCACCCTAGATTATCACTCCATGCGACCGTATATTCGAGTATTTCAGATAGGGCTACCTTTCCACCATTTGGATACGCTTTGCCAATAGGACTCCATAGATGATTGTATGATTCAACCAATTCTTTGTCGATTGAAATGACTTCATTCAGGCTAACCTTTCCCTGATCGACTTGATGTAGGACTGCTAGTGCTAAGTGAAATTTAAAAATGCTCTGCATCGGAAGGTGTTTGTTTCCGTTGATCGAAAGCGTGTCTTTCATATCATAACCTCTTATGGCTACCCCAACCGTCGCTGATTTACCTGCTATTACCTGATCAATTTTTTGTCGAAGGATTTCCATATGCTGCGCCATTGAAAAATCCAAAATCGATAAATAAAATAGCATTGAGGAGAGTACCTTTTTCATGATTTACTTTTCGCTAGTGTGAAGCATCTTAAATTGGTTTACTGCTTTTTGCTGCTATTTTTTCTTTATACACGACAAAATTTCAGGGCATAGCAGCGTTACGGCCTTATGTTTTAACAAAGTAGAAAGGGAAAAGGGTGATGAAAATAGTAAATGAATTTAGGGTTCTTCGCACTAGATCAACAATAGTTCGGTAGGTACTTGTGAAAGTACCTGTTTTGAGCGCTGACAAACTTGAAAATACGACCACTTCTACTGCTGTTTGGGCCGAAACACCTTCATCACTTCTTCGTTTGTTTCCAAATAAGGTCCTCCGATCAGGTCGATGCAATAGGGGATGGCTGGAAAAACTACTTCTAAACACTCCAGAATAGATTTTGGCTTACCGGGCAAATTGACAATTAATGAACTCCCTCTGATCCCAGCTGTCTGGCGAGAAAGAATGGCCGTAGGCACATAGTTCAAACTAACCTGTCGCATTTGCTCACCGAAACCAGGAAGGATTTTTTCACATACGGCGATGGTGGCTTCTGGGGTTACGTCTCGCATGGCAGGCCCCGTTCCCCCTGTCGTTATGATGAGACAACAGGATTCCTTATCTGACATGTTTATCAATTGTTCCTCCAGCAACGGTTGCTCATCCGGAACGATGGAGTAAACAGGGTCCCATTCACAAGACAACCACATGTTCAGGAGTCGTTGAACCTCCCGACCGGGCAGGTCTTCGTATTCTCCCCGACTCGCTCTATCTGATACATTGATGATTCCAATTCTTATTTTACTCACTTGATATTTGTTAAAAACCTGAACTCGATTAAAAATCTTAACCTCAGCAAATCATATTTATGGCAGGTTTGTTTTGAGAATTTTGAAGAATGATGAATTCTTCATCATTTGACACCCAAAGAAACCTAAAAAGCCCTAAAAACCTCATTAATATTGTTTAAATGAGGTTTTTTTTACTATTTATTCTCTCATGAGGTTTCTTTAATTTTATTAAATACGCCATAAAGCATCCGAAAAACATCTGAACTTTTATCCCTTTGCATCGTTAGCCAGAATGTTTTACAACCAAATTATTTTTATGGCTACAGCTAAATTGATGCTCGATACAGATTATACCCAAGCCGGAAAGAAAGAAGATCAATCTGCCTTTCCTTTGGTGGTAAGAATCTCACATAAATCAAAAAAGAAATACATCCCAACCAATTACCACCTTACACTAAATCAATGGGATGTTAGTGCTGAGAAAGTTACCAAAGAGTTTACAAACGCTGGAAGAGCTAATGCCAGAATAAGCCGTATGCTTACCATTGCATTAGAGATTTGCGCCCGACCCAAAGAAACACTCAAAAATTATACGGTGTATGAACTCGCAGCTATTGTTCAGGAAAATATCAATTCCGAGCTAAACGAAGTCACTGAGAAG
>JBCCXH010000298.1:0-6758 GCA_039192005.1 Bacteroidota bacterium | reverse complement strand
TTTTTAAAAGGCATTGTAACTTCTTTGCCAGCCTTACAGGAGATTAGAATAATGGAAATAAATATTAATAATGAAGTATTTCTCAAGCTAATTTCATTCGTTAAAAATCTTAACGATTTGACTAGAACTAAATCTACTCTTTTTCATCTCTAACAGTTTAAAAATTAATTCATTTTTGAACTGTCCTATTTTTGGAGAAGTTTACATTGGTCTAAAATATTATTCGCAGCTTCTAACATCTTTTTAACAAGAGAAAGCCTTATCTCAATTTATTCCTTTCAATTTCGATATAAGCGGATTCCCAAAGGCTTGGCCTTTTTTCTGAGATAGATTCATAATAGAGAAAAAAAGGATCATACTGTTTATTGCCCTTAACAATCAATGGTCGGCAATCTCCTTCGCTAACCTTATTCATTTTCCATTCTGAGCCTTCCACATTTTTTCGAACGACTTCACCCAGGTAAGAAATAGCATCCAGGTAGGTTTTAGCCTGAGTTTCCATGTCTTTTTTACTGAGGATCGAATCAATTTTTTTCAGGCTTTGCAGTGAATAATCTAATGAGTCTGAAGAGATATTGAAGGTGGCCTGTAACTTGTTAATGCTTTCTGGTATTGCCGATATAAAATCTTTGTTCATTATCTCACATGTGAAGGGTTTAAAGGAATTGGCTAGGTTTATGTCAATCCTAAACTGGTTTACTTCTTCGATAAAGTACTCCTCTGAACCATACAATGCACCATGATAGAATTTCTTTGTTTTTGTACCTCTTGATAATGAAGCAGACAAAACCTTTCCATCTTCGAGTATGAATACTACTTCTGAAGACCAATTCAGAAATTCAGTAAGATCTTCTCGTTTTTCAGGTTTACACTTTTTAAAAAGTAGGTCTATTTTTTGTTCATTTAGAATTATTTTCTCTTTAGGCTCAATATCGAACATTGGATCACAGAGGCTTAATGTAACACTTAAAATTACTAGTATCATTTTATTCGTTATTCGGAATTATCTCATATTAAAATTAATTTGATCAGGATCAGCCGGATTAATGCTAGTTCCTCTATCTATCGTAACACTAGGTTGAACATCATTTCCTCCTGGAAAAAGAAACGTTGTGGGAACGATGACCTCTGAGCCATCATCATTGACTACAGTTGGATTGGTTAGTAAAGAAGGATTACCAAAAGTAAGATTTCCGTCTTTATCTGTAAAAGTTTTTATTTGAAATACAGCAACCTTACTGTTATTGGCCTCTGAAATAGTACTATTACCAACTTTTGTGTCGGCGGTAGTTATCAAAACGAGAGCTGGTACAGCGCCCGCAAGCGCAGCAGGGGATTGAGTTAATGCATTTATCAAGCCTAATGTTTGACCTTTTGAAGATGATCTTGAAACCCTACCGGTAGCTTTTACTTCGACGAAGGTGCTATTTGCAAATGTTTCACCTTTGGTATTGTAGCTACTACTAACATGATCAGGAATAACAGTACTTATACCGTATTCTCGCTGTCTACGAAGGGATCCAAATTGTTGGCCGTTCTTACCAAGATTACCCGCATGCAGCACATCTTGCTCAAAATTCTGACCAATGATACGATTTCTTTGAATGAGGCTACCCCCCATCAAGCCAGCGTTATCGCCTAGTCTTGATAAATCCGCTCTCGTAAAGGGTTTTAATGGGTCGTTTGGCGCTCTTCCATCAGGATCGTTATACCTTATAGGATTATTGAATACAAAATTGTAAGGCGACCAACTGTAAAACTCTTCTGCCAGTGGGTCCGGCGACATCCACCGACTAATGAGTTGCGGATCTAGCGTCGCCTCACTGTGGGTGGTATCGTATTCAACGAATGAGACAATTTTTCCCGTCACCCGGTTCATGATGATTGTCCCGACCTGAACCAGTGAATCCGTGGTGAAATCTTCTATGTATTTTCCTTTACTAAGGGTACTGATTTTCACCTCGTACCCATAGTCTTTGAAGGGTTGTTGGGCGAAACAGCTTAAGCTGATTAATAGCCCCAAAAGTGGGGTGAACAGGTGCTTTTTCATCTGGTTTGGTTTGGTTGTGTTAAGTTATGGATCAAATCTTTGTTCAGGTATTTTTCTTTGTGTTCTTTCAGGTCGGCCAGCCATTTCACATACATTTCTTTCGGCATGGTTCGGTAACCCAATCGAAATATTCTGGCATAAAGTGGCTCCATATCGTCAAAGATGGATTTCGCCACCGGATCTTTAAAGGCTTGTTTGGGGTAAGCTACCTGTAATTCCTTCATCTTATGCTCAAACTGTTTTTTGAGTGTTTCCGCTTTCAATAGCAGCGCGTTCACATAATTAGGATAGTAGAGCAGCGCGGTATTGGCACACCTGAGTATAAACTCCGTGTCTTGCTTTGACCTGAAAAGCCTTTCGTGACCTTTGGCCAAGTCAATCATACAAACAGCTATTTCCTGTTTGGCAGAAAGGGTATCCATGTACAGCCCGTTCCTGATGGCATCCAGGTGGACGTACCCCGAACTCTTTATCCATGCATCAATGGGAAAAGTGGCATTGGTCAACTCGGTATTAAACCAGCCGACTTTTGGGTTCATCGACCTTACTTTGATGTAAGTATGGTTAGGAGCAAAGGACAAATAACACTTGGCATCAATTTCATCCGCGATGATCTTATACAAATAAGGCAACGAATGACAATTTCCCTTTTGAGTTGCCAATAATTTACTCACAAACATCTTTGTCCAATCCCTGTCGCCCCAAAAGTCATCAAAATCATACGTAAAAGGGTTAGGCCTTAGATAGTGTGTACTATCCAGAAATAAAGGTTCTGTAGCGGTCATGACCATGAATACTGACCCCAATTTCTGCATGTTGGTTTTGTCCGGTCCCTCATACAAAAGGTTGGATTTCGCCGCAAACTTCGCTGCAGTATGCGCATAATGGCTAATGAAAACATTGAAGGTGTCATAATCCAACTTTCCATTGAGGTAAGTATTTTCAACCGTATATACGGCGTTCTTGAAACTTACCACCGTATCTCCAATCAACATTTGATTGAGGTAGTGAAAAGCCTGTTCGTAGGAATCTCTTGTCGGTTTGTCTTGATAGCGATCATATAAACCGTACCCTTGCGTAAATCCGCATCGTAGCACAAAAAATACTATTCCTGAAAAAAGAAACTTCATAACTGGTGTTTATCGGTTAATGGATTGTATCATTTGGCGCATGGTATTTCTACTCTTTTCCCTGTTTTCCTCGTTGTTCATGGCTTTAATCCATTGATTGTAAAGGTCTTCCGGCACATCTGAATAGCCAAGCTCGTCAATAGTCAAATAGCTCGTGTTTACTTTCTCTATCAATGCAGCTACTTTTTGGTCTTGATCAAATTGGTCTTGTGATAACCCTTTTTCCTGATATTGTTTGACAATGTAATCCACGAGTTCCGTGTAATAGTTTGCGTTGATTTGACGGGCGAAAATGCTTTCAGGGTAGTGCGTGAGTGCAAGTTGGGTACATTTCGTCATGAACGGGGTATTTCCGAAAATTCGCTGATGCGACATCGCCAGTTCGTTGACCAAGTGGGCAATGAGTTCCGTTTTAGTGATTGGATTCATGTAGATGCCGCTCCGTACCGCTTCCGATTTTACCCAACCGTATTCCATGATGTGGTCGTCAGTGGTAAACATTTGGTTGGTCAGTTCTACATTGTGCCACTCTCCAAAACCATCCTGAAACTTCACGTAGGAATGTTGCGGGGCAAACGATAGGTAGGCTTCGGCTCCCAACGCCTCTGCAATCATCAAAAAGAGGCGGGGCAAGCTGGTACAGTTGCCCGTACCCGTACTGAGTAGCTTGATGACAAACATTTTGGTGAAATCCTTTACGCCCCAAGGGTCATCGAAATCATACAGTAAGGGATAAGTAGTCAATGCCCCTTCCATCCAGGGCACTTTGGTGGTCGTGGTATCTGCCATGACTTGAAAAATGGCCATGATTTTAGAAAGGTTAGCCCCTTCGGGTAGTCCTTCCTTTTTCATAAATACCTGACTGACATAGGCCAGATCCAATACAGATTGTTTGAGGAGCTCATACGTGAGGCGATGATCATAGGTACTTTCAACCAAATACTGCGCCCTGGTCAACTCAACGGGTACATCACCGCCCAACATGGCCTGAAGCTCCACAAATGACGCTTCGAATTTCTGTTGTAACCGTGTATGGGGCATCGGGTAATCGTAAGCGACACGTAGGCGGTTCATCGCGGCCACGTCACGGTCAAACTCAGCAAGTACACCCTGCGCATGTTGTTGTCTGCTTCTGTATTCGGCTAAGTCGCGCTCGTATTGGGCAATTTGTCTTTTATTCTCTTTTGACTGCCCTCCGTGACGGGAAACAGGAGCCGGAGAGCCATAAACCGGAACGCTGGTATACTTCCTGAGTTCGCGATAAGGGTAAGGAATAACCGGAGCGGGTAAGGTTTTATAAGTGACTTTTGCCGCTTTTTTCATATCCGCCGTCGGAGTGACCTGAGCATGCACAGAAAAAGATAAGGAGAGGAAAAGTAAGACACCAGTCGCTTTCATTTCACATCATTAATTCACTTTTTTTCTAAAACGATAGGCGTAGCAAGGGTGGGCTTGGGGCAGTTTTTAACTGAAATGGTCTTTCTTAATTAAACCATTATCAACAACAATCAAACAATATTAAAAAGCCTTTCGGCCAATCCCTATACCCACTTTTGGGTATTTTTTAATAAGGTACCAGCACGTACCACAGAAGTAAACTGTTTAGGAGAGGAATTAAACTTACCTCATCGTTTTTATTGTGGATCCTTACCCCCAAGGTCTTTTGGAGGCTCCATCGTCTGGCCTCTTCTTCCACCATCCGAAAGATGACCTCTAAATACAAAATCGTCTCCGCCCAATGGTAATCAGGGTCGGTCACGTAGCTGTATTCGGCCTCTATTTCTTTCTGGTCTGTCACTTCCGCGATGATGGACCTTTGCGTACCGTTTCTTTGCAAGCGGAGATGGATAGCGTCGTAGGTCTCCAACAAGTCTTCAAAATTTTTTAAGATCGTCATCTCGGATTTAATTCAGTCCCAGATTGATTCCAAAAGCAGAGTCATCTTCGTTTTTCGTACACATGTTAATAGTCAACGCCCGAAAAGGTTGATTGTGAGCATTTTTAATCGGTGGGCGTTCAAACTGGAATTCGCATCGCTTTTTTTCTTTGTTGATGATGAGGGCAAGGAGTTGTAAATGGGTAATGATGGAACGGTGCGAGGGGGCCGGTTCCAGTTTGGAATGGAATTCCGTCCATACCCCATCATTACGAAACCCTCCCGCCACAATGACCGGTGCATCGTCCTCTCGCTTTATTTGTAAGTAGACCCGGTTGGTTTCCTCTAAAAAGCTTTCTAAAGTGGGTTGAATAATTTTCATGGTTCAATTCATTTTGAAAAAGGAAAGAAGGAATAAAAAGTGCGTCCATCAAGCGGGGCGCACCTTTAATAAGTACTGGAAGAATCAAGTTCATTCAAATCAAATACACGCTTTTAGGTCAATCACTTTTCTTCAACAGCATGATGTAACTATGGTGAAGGCTGGTTGTGATTTAAAATAAAGTGCGCCCCCAGGACGCACTTTTATTGGAAACTAATCAACGCCAGGAACCGGACTCCTATGGATGAGTCTGCTCTTTAGCGAGGATTCTCTTTAAAAGATCTCATCAAGACCATTTTATCACATCAATATGCTAATAAGGGGGGCATAAAGTGCTACCGTCACTTTATGAAGCTAGTCTACTCGTATTGCTACCATGCTGCCCCCCCTAAACGGCCCTACTTTCAGGGCCGTCTGATTACACATTAATTAACCATATCACTATTAAAAGCATCAATAAATTTTTATAGCTTTAGCCCAGTAAGGACATATGAGCAATATTATTTTCGATACCAATAATATTGCTCAATATTAATCCTTTCTGATCATTCCAACAACGTTACGATTGAATTATTTTCAAAAAAACCTTAAGTTCCTACGTAAAGAAAGGAGCCTTTCCCAAGAACAATTGGCCGCCTTTTTTGGGTTGAGCAAATCCAATATCAACTCCTATGAGAATGGAGCGATGCCTAAAATTGAGATGTTTATCCAGATGATGGACTTTTTTCGTTTTGATCCAAGCAAGTTTATTCAACTTGATATGGAGAAGCACTCCGTATCACGTGATGTAGATCTGAGCGAAGAGGAAAAAGAGGCACAGGAAAAAGACCTGCAATACGATGAACTGGTAAGAAAACACACGGAAGATGATCGACGATTCCATTACCTCGATCAACTATCTGTACAGGAACTAAAGGAAATGTACATTGATTTGTTCAAATCCCGTGAACTCGTCATTAAAGAAAACATGGAGGTCAAAGCAAAGTGCATTGACCTGTTAGAAAACAAACTGAATCAGAAAAAATAGGGGACTAGTCCTAGTCCCATTTCATTGGCTTAAAACCGGGATCTCTCTCCGGGTGATCTACATCGATGTTGTATTTGTTACCTAGGTAAATCAAATAACGATACCTCTCTCTCAGGAAAACGAACCCTTCCATGATGGTGCCTAATTTTCTGGAAGCCCGAAACGCGATCCTTGCCAGGAAAAGGCATACTGTTAGTACGAAAACTAAGATGATCATATTAATCGTATTCGTCTTTGCGAAGGATTCCTGTTGCTCATGCTGCTTTAATTCATGAACGAGGCCCTGTTCGGCG
>JBCCXH010000297.1:0-6777 GCA_039192005.1 Bacteroidota bacterium | reverse complement strand
GCGAAATAATCGCCATTCATGTAACGCCTAAAATTCTCTATCAAATTTATGATAACGGGCTACCTGACTTCTTAAAAAGTGAAGGAAAGCGATCTTCAAAAATACTTCAAAACATCCCCGGTCAGGTGGTTATAGATGAATTCATCAAAGGGCTTGTTTTTTACTTTGACAATCCTGAGCTTATCAATGAAGAATTGATACGACTTAAAACGAAAGAGTTGATTTTGTTGCTATACAACATTAACTACGAAAACATCCGAGTGCTTCTTCAATCTTTATTTACACCTGTCAATCTCACCTTTAGGTCCATTGTTGAAGCCCACCTCTATGAAGAACTGGAAATTGCTGATTATGCAGCACTGACCAGTTCCAGCGTATCTACTTTTAAGCGAAAATTCAAACAAACGTTCAACCAAACTCCCTCCCGTTTTATCATCGACAAAAGACTGGAAAGAGCTTCTCAACTTCTCAAAAAAACCAATCTAAGAATTACGGAGATCTGTTTCGATTGTGGCTTCAAAGACTTAAGCACATTTTCCAGGTCCTTTACCAAAAAATTTGGAACCTCTCCTTCAGGCTTCAGGAAAGACTAGATGACCTCCCGGATCAAATCTTTGACCCTTATTGCAAAACATGGGGCCGGATCAAAAATGACCTTTGTATCGAATTAAAATTTCAAAGAAATGAAAATTGTAAACATGGGTCTCCTCTTAATCACAGCGGGGTTCCTGACAAACGTTAAAACGATGGCTCAAAAAAAAATACAAATAGAACAGTCGATGTATATTGAGGTTTCCAAAGACTCCCTTTGGAAACTTACCGCACTCCAATACGAGAAAATTGGCCTTTGGAGTGCCGGCGTCAAATCCTCAGAAGGTGGAAGCATTAGTGGGTTTAACGGTGATATTTACACAGAACGAGTGTGTGTCCCGGGATATAAGGGGTTCAGGAAAACAACCGAACGAATCATCGATTTTCAACCGGAAAAAGATTATTTCACCTATCAAATTGCCGAAGGTCTTCCAGGCATGGTGAAATACGCTACCAATACCTGGGTGCATGAGCAAGAGGGTTCAGGGACCCGGCTTACCATGCAGGTAAACATGGAACTGCAAGGGTTGATGGGTACCATGATGAAAGGCCCCCTGAAAAAGAAAATGAGTAAGATTCTCCGGGAAAATCTGGAAGAGCTGAAAATCTATGCCGAAACCGGAGAGCTACATGAGCGGAAAAAGAAATTAAATGAAAAAGCATTGGCAAAATCTTAGGTAGCCATGGGTAAAACCCGAATGATCTGGCCATAAACTGTGTATCACAGTAAGACCACAAAACCAGTCAGGTTTCCTAGTTAGGCTCTACTGAGGGTTCTCAGTAGAGCCTGGTTATCTTAATGAAACCTGACTGGCCTAAGATCAGAACCTGGGCAACTCAAAATCGACCCGCGACTACTTTTCTGACCACCCTTTTTTGGTCCCCTTTAAATAACCGATGGCCCAGCCACTCCCTTTCTGCGAGCACCAGAAGATGTCTTCTCGGTAAGGGTCCGGCTTTAGATCCACGATGCGGTCATGCTGCCCCAGGCCCCTGTTGACCTTATCCCAACTTTTTCCTCCGTCAAATGAAACGTAGACGCCCGGGTTAAGGGTAGCGTTTCCTTTGGCTTTGTAAGGAAGCGGCGCACTTACGGTAAGTATATCGGGGTTGACCGGGGACGTTTCACACTGCCAGACGTAAGGCAAGTCAAAGATTTTCTCCCAGGATGCCCCCCTATCGGTGCTGCGCCACACGCCTCCCCCTTCGTCAGTTGCCGTTTGGTTGCCACAGGAAAGGAACAGGTGGCCATTGTTTCGGTCGATGAAAACATTGTTTACGTTTTGGATCTCCGAAGGAATGGTTTGTTTGTTCCAGCTCAATCCGCTGTCAGTCGATTGATACAATCCGCCCTGATCGTCGTTTAACGCAGCATAAAGTACTTCCGGATTTTTCGGATCCAAAATCACCCGTCTCACGCTGGCGTTAGCATGAAACCCTTTGTTGCTCAACTGCCAGTTGTAGCCCCCGTCGGTAGATCGGTAGAATCCATAATCACCCTTGGATAACTTTTTAGCGTAGGGTCCGGCTACCTGAGAAATAGGCGTTCTCGTCCCACAGAAGTACATGTTTTCCGGGATCACCGGATCAATAATGAGTGAGTTTTGAAACACCAACCGTTCATGTAAGGGTGTGTTAGCTGCAAAAATGGTAGCGATGTTTTCCCAGGTTTTCCCTCCGTCTGTAGACCTTCTCAGCTTACCCCGGTTACTTTGTCTGTAAACCAGGAAGTAGATGGTATTTGGGTCTTTAGGATGCACAGCGATCGGCCCCACGGAATGCGCGCCTCCATGGTACAACTGCCCTTCTATTTGCTGTACTGCCACATCCATTTGGTCAGGGTGCTCTCCCAGTGGGGCCGTCTGCCAAAGTCCGTGCTCCCCGCTGCCCAACAGGTACCTGTCCTTAATCCCTGTTTCCAGTTGCAGGTAGCGTCCTGGTAGGTTACTTCCGCCGCGTCCTACCCAAAAATTGCTCCCAGCTGCCGTTTCATCATCATCTACCTGTTGCCAGGCCTTCCCTCCGTTCCTGGATTGTACTACCTGCTGATCCAGACAGATGTACACCGTGCCGTCCTGACTGATCTCCAGAAAACGGTTGCCCCAGGAGTCCTCCCTTCGCTCCATGTCCGGCTGCAAGTGGGCAAAGGTACAATTCATGTCTACCGGGTTGTTGCGGGATTGCCAGTACGCTTTATCGGCACCCTGCACCCAATACCGCCCGTCGCGCGCAGCAGCAATCCAGGTCTTTCCACCATCCGCAGATTTCCAGACGCCGCCCGGAAGGAACGCCCGGTCGTGCTTGTTGTTATGAGAAAGCCAAATTTCATTCTTGTTGAGTGGGTTGACCTGTATCCGATGAAAGACGTCGTAAACTTCGGTTGGTAGTTGAGGGTAGGTCGATTTAATGGTTTGGATGTCTGTTTGAAACCAAAATGCAAGCGCCTTCCAGTACTTGCCTCTAATTACTTTACTCGTTACCTGGTTCATGTCAACGGCAAGATTACCCGTGATCTTTTCCCAACTCTGCCCATGGTCTACGCTTTTATACACGCCCCCCTTTACGGAAACTGTTTTGCCAACCGGCTGAAATGCGGTTTGGTCTATCAAATACAGGATGAACTCATTCGTTTTCTCATCGAAATAGGCATCGATGTCTCTGGGTCGGTTTACTTCCAGCCCCTTGCCGCTTGGTTTCCACGTTGCACCCCGATTAGTGCTGCGCAGCACTCCTTTATTGCTGGCCATGATGAGCACTTTAGGATCTGTAGGGTCTACCACGATCCGGCCAACGTCCAGGTCTTCTTCATCGGTAACCCTGATCTTCGTCCAAGACTTACCGCCATTGGTACTTTTTAGGATGCTGTTATTTTTAAAGGTCCTGGTTTGGCCGTCTTTGTGCCTTTGTACCGCTTTTACATTCCAAAATTCTCCGGGTCCGATGTACCAGATTTTATCATTCTTGGGGTCTACAGTTAGCTCCGAATGACGGCCTTTGAGCGTGGCTATTTGTTCCCAGCTTCTACCGGTATCGGTGGTTCGATATACTTTGCCGCCACCCCCGGTGATACAGAGGCCAAAAGCTGGGTTTTGTCTGGAAAACTCGAACTTTCTGATGCGTGGTAAGTCCCTGCCTGTACCATCCGGGTCCTTTACCGTCTTCCATGATTTGGCCGCATCCCAGGAGCCATAGGTATTGAACATGTCAGGCGACATCATGATCACCTTGGGGTCTGTCGGATGACACCAGAACTCTTCGCAATAGCCGGACATGCCGGGGCCAACCTGACGCCAGGTGATCAGGTCGGAGGATTCAACGCGCTGCGTATTGATCTTTTTAAAATAGGCTTGATCCATTTGGGCCCAAACCTCCATCAGCATAAGGCAAGCCAATAGTACCGTTCCTGTTTTCTTCATTTTAGGTTAAAATTTAGCCTCGAAAATAAAAGAAGATTGGGGCGCTGACAGGGTAAGAATTCAAACGAAAAGGGGGAGTGGTTTTTTTTGAAATACCTCTTTTCTACGGGTCACCCCCTATTTCATAACTATAGAGAGGAATACCTAACTCAACTTCTCATTTTCATATGATAAAATACTGAATGTATATTTGTCATCCGTATTGCCAAAACAAGTTGTTCACCAGTTAAACAGAACGTGATAATAGCGAATTCAACCGAACGATTTCTAATCAGAAAACTACTACTTCTAGCCCTCCTAACCTGTGGGAATGCTGCGCTCGCGCAAAGGATATTGAACCCTTCTTTTGAAGGCACACCACAACAAAATGTACCGCCCGATCACTGGACACCCTGCCATAGATTTAGTACTCCTGACACGCAACCCGGATTCTGGGAGGTAACCAAAATTGCATCTGACGGCAGTACGTTCATTAGCTTGGTGACGCGTGGAAACCAGGGGCCTTTCGCAAATGAAAATGAAGACATCCAGACAGAGTTGGTACGTCCGGTGGTGGTCGGTGAGACCTTTACCTTCGATATGGATCTTTCTTTTTCTGAAAACTGGGGCCATTTTATCGGTTTTGGCTCTGATTTTTTGAATTACGACACTCCGGCTAAACTCAAAGTCTTTGGTGGGTTAAATTCGTGTGAAAAAACCGAACTTCTTTGGGAATCGCCAGTGATTGAGCATACCGAATGGAAAACGTACCTGATTTCCATCACCCCACAAACTACCGATGTCGCATTTCTCATCTTTCAAGCCGACTTTAGTACCGGGTCACCCGAATTTGGCAACATCCAGCTTGATCACATCAGGCCATGCTCTTTTGAAGTTGAATGGGTTTCCGATACCGTAATTTGTGAAAACGAACCGCTTGTCCTTGACGTCACGATTCCTAACGGAACGTATGAGTGGCAGGATGGAACGGTAAGCCCTCTTTATACGATTCAAAATGCAGGAAACTACAGTGTAGTTGTTTCAAATGGCTGCGCAACCGAAAAGTTTGAACTGGAGGTAGCAACGCGAAATTGTTTGTGTGATACTGCCACACCTATTCAGACCGTACCTTTTGATTCCACAAAGTGTCGGCAGGTTGAAATCACCTTAGACGCGACCACTCCCGGAGGCTCCTATGTCTGGAATACCGGATCAAATGATCCCACATTACCCGTAAAAAATCCCGGATTGTATAGCGTTGAAGTCTCCAACAGCTGTGAATCAAAAACATTCGATTTTTTAATTGAGACAGTCGAATGCGCTTGTAACATCTCTGCTCCAAATGTCTTCACCCCGAATGGAGACGGACTTAATGATGTGTTTGAAATTACCGGAACATCTGACATCGCTCGTTATAATTTAAAGGTTTTCAACAGAGCGGGTGTGAACGTATATCAGTCCAACCAACTGGACGCATATTGGGATGGGTATTCAAACCGGAATGAACTGCCGGCAGGCATCTATTATTACACCGTTGAGGTCATGTGCATTCAGGGAAATGCCATCCTTGAAAATTCATTCAATGGTTGGATAACCATCATGAAGTGATGACTTCAAAAGAAGAACAGGAAATAATTAACTCCCTTGCTTTACCAAAGTCATCATTAAAGTTGCTCTCCAGTGTGTGCTTCCCATTGGATGAAACCAGAATAGTCGCTACATGTCTAAAAACCAAGAGCGTACCTATCTCCAGTACGCTCTTCCTTGTTTCCGATTTAAATCTGGGTTAACCTTTCTCTGCAATAGAAATCGCCTTCGGAGTGTTTTCCCGAACGGCATGGTACTGTTTTTTCCCTTCCGGGTCACTTTTATCCAGGTCGTAAAAACTTTTTCCAAACATGGATCTGGCTCGTTCGTCGTAAAGCTGGTCAAAACCCATGCTGACATAGAAAAGACCGGATAGGTAGTCCTGAAACGTATCATCGTCTTCAAATTTTACCGAGACGACGTAACTTTTATACCCTTCGGAAGCATACGTATTGAGTAGCGAATAGACTTTTTGTTGATAGTCAACTCCCAGATCTTCTCCTACCCGAACTTTCATGATCTTTAACCCATTTGATCTGGCAAATTCATCCGTGACTTTAGGCCACTTGCGTCCCGTGATTTTGTCTGGGTCGGGGGGCAACATGATTGGCAACTGTACCTGCTCATTTTCTGAAGATACCGCCCGATAAAGGACCCTCCTGGTGTCGCTCCACCGCAACGCATCCTGTACTTCACGAACAAAACCCATCTTCTGATCTTTATCGATCGTTAAAACCATAACGGTAGCCCCGGACACTCCTGATTGCTCCAATACGGAAGCAACTTCTTCAATGTCCGTTTCCTTCCCATCAATCGTCAACACATCGTTTACGATTCGTAGGTTCATTGCGTCAGACAAGTCTACCTTCACCCGATACGCTCCGATTTCCGTCAACACCGGAAATGAAACCTCCTCTTCTGCCTTATTATTTTCAGCAGGTTCCATCATTGAAACCTCCTGTGCATCCATTTTCGAATTGCACTGCATCACGAGCAGGCTAAAAATGGCAACGGTTACGACGGCGGCAAAAACTTTGGCTTTTCCCACGCTTCCTGATTTTTGTATTTTCATCATCGTTATTCTCTTTTTTATAAATGATAAATTGAAATAGTTTACCAACCCATAGGAGTTGTTGCTGATCAATTGCCTCAAAAGCAAGGTTTGGTACGCTACTAAGGAATAACCCTGACCGATCATTTGCTT
>JBCCXH010000296.1:0-6799 GCA_039192005.1 Bacteroidota bacterium | reverse complement strand
CAAGTTTCTCTATGGAAGTTAGAAGTAAAACCACGTTATTTAAAATAATTATTATCAGATGATTATATTTAAACGAAATTCTAGGAGCATCCCTGATGTGAAAAATAAGCATTATGCTTAATTGTGAATTGATTGTGGATATCTTTAGCTAATATTTTCCAAAAGAATCGCTTCTTGCACAATTTCATCTATCACAATAAGTGGGATTTCCTCTAATTGATAGCAGGAAATACCTGCCACGTATTTTCTATTCTTTACCTCCAGAAGTCCCTGTATGTTGGACAAAAGGGCTCCTTTGGAAAAAACCAGTTCCACTCCCTCTTTCTTTATCGGGTTTAAATAGCATATTGGTTTCCTGTGGTAGTAAAAAGGAATGTTGTAACGGATACGGCCTTCCAGGCCATGTTTCTCACTAAGTTGGTCGTGTAAATAGGATACGATGGCCTTTTGCTGACCATCGAGTCCTAAAATAAAGTCTTCAATTATTCCCACTTATCGTTGCTGAACGGCGTACCTTAAAATGGTCTTCAACCTATTTTCGTCTGTTTTTCTCGGGTCACTCAAATATATTTCATGATGATAACCCGAAATGGATAACCCGTTTGATTGTATGAAATCCATCATCTTCAACACAGAGGGCTCCTCCTTTTGGTAGCTACCGATATGGAGTATCTGCACACACCTGCCTTCATTGATCAGTTCATACTTCACCACTTCATCTTCCAGAAATCCTGGTTTTCCCGTCTTTATCTTTTGAATGGCTTTATAGTAGTGGTCCCCTTCTACAAAGTCAGGCATCCTGATGACCAGTTTCCAATTCCATTCTTCCTCCGGCGTTTGGGTAAATTTATGTTGTGCTTCCAAACCTCCATCAATCCACCAGAAACCTTCCATTTTTGGAACGACAAAATCCATTTCTTCTTCTTTACAGAAGAACTTTATGGCATATCCCACCGCGTAGAGTTGTTGCACAGCAAGCAAAAATTCCGGTGAGGACGGACTACACCTACCTGATACGGTCAGGTAATAGTACGGGTCCAGGTCTCGTATTTCAGGCAGTAAACCAACTTTGTAATAGTTAGGGTCTGCTTTTTCAATATTCAGTTTTCTGATGATTGTTTCCATAGTCTCTCCGTCATTGATTTGATGATCATAGCGACTCTCTTTTCCAAAAGACATGCAAGAGACACCGCTATAACGATTAGTAATCTGTTCATGACCCAAAGAAACCCGAACGAGTGACAGCCTTATGTCACCCGGATTTGCTAAGAAAAAATAGTTTTAAAAAGTCGTGGACTTAGCTTGTCTTCCACATCATATAGTGCTGAATGCCACACTCATCAAATTGCGCTCCCTTTTTTGTAAACCCAAACTTTTCATAAAGCGATACGGCTCCTAACTGAGAATGCAGGTACAGGTAAGTACCTTTCGGAAGGTGTACGTCGATGTCTTCCAATGTGGTTTTCAACAACACAGACCCGACTCCTTTTCCTCGCGCGTCTTGCCTGACTGCAAAACGCTCCAACTTAACGCCTTTGTCAGTGACACGCCATCGTGAAGCGCCTAAAGGAAGCCCTTCTTCGTCTAACGCCACAAAATGATGTGCTGCTTCTTCGTATTCATCAAACTCTTCCTCTTCGGCCACTTTTTGTTCGATTACAAACACTTCCTTTCGAATCGAAAAAGCTTTCTGTTTTAGTACGTCCTTATTCGCCGGTTTTACCTCGAACTTCATGTCTCTTGTATGCTTTTATAATCGATTTGACCAATTTATGTCTTACAACATCCCGGTCGTCCAGTTCTACAAACCCGATTCCCTCCACACCCCGAAGGATTCGAATGGCTTCTACAAAACCCGAAGCTTGATTTCTTGGCAAATCTACTTGTGACAGGTCTCCTGTGATGATCACTTTTGACTCGGGGCCCATGCGTGTAAGGAACATCTTAATTTGCATGGGAGTGGTATTTTGTGCTTCATCCAACAAAACAAATGCGTGATTCAGCGTGCGCCCCCGCATGTAAGCAAGTGGGGCGATTTCAATGATTCCATCTTCATTGTAGTGTTTAAGTTTTTCTGCCGGAACCATGTCGTGTAACGCGTCGTAAATAGGCCTCAAATACGGATCAATTTTTTCTTTGAGGTCACCAGGCAAAAAACCTAAATTCTCACCCGCTTCTACTGCTGGACGCGTGATAATGATTTTCTTTACTTCCTTGTTTTTCAAGGCCCTCACAGCCATAGCTACGGAGATGTACGTTTTACCGGTTCCTGCCGGCCCCATAGCAAACGTTAGGTCATTTTTCTCTGCTGTCTGGACCAATTTCTTCTGATTGGCCGTTTTAGGTGCGATGCGAAACCCACGTGTACCATGTACCAGAACGGATATTTTTCCCAAAATATCGGCTCCGTTTTCTTCATTTACCACAAAGTCCTTTACGTTCTCATCCGTTACCTTGCCGTACTCATGGTAGTGTGCCAATAAAGAGTTCAGGATTTCATTGATCTTAATTATTTGCGGAGCAGTTCCCTTAATTCTGATCTCGTTTCCCCTACTAACAATTTTACTATCAGGGAATGCGCTGGAAAGCGCTTTGATGTTTTGGTTTTCAATTCCTAAAAAATCAACCAGAGATACATTTTCGAGTGTGATTATTTTTTCTAGCAACCGGTATTTTAGTTTTTAATCGACGTAGTTAAAATTTATAGTTTTGCCGACAAATTTAGAAGTTTATTCTCTGAAATGCCTGTCATCACGTTCATGTCTGATTTTGGGACAGAAGACCACTATGTGGCTGCTGTAAAAGGGAAACTACTTTCTAAAGCTCCGGATCAGCAAATTATAGACATTTCTCACCACATCAAACCTTTTGATATTTCTCATGGAGCAACTGTACTGGCCGGGGTTTTTCGGGATTTTCCTCAAGGAACCATCCATCTGGTCGCGGTAGACTCGATAAGAAAAAGCCCAAAAGGAATCCTAATGGAACTGGAAGGTCATTATTTCATCGGTTTTGATTGTGGACTGCTTAGCATGATTTCCCAACAAAAACCGGATTTCATGACCTCCCTTGAGGTCTCGAATAGTACGTTTCCAGCTCGTGATATTTTTCCAACCATTATTTCCCGCATGATACAGGGAGAAGCTCCCGCTACTTTTGGCAGAAAAATCGACCAAATGGAAACACTTTTTGCGCGGCAACTTAAAGCCACAAAAAAAGAAATCGTGGGCAACGTAGTGAATGTGGATTATTTCGGTAACCTGATCACCAACATTCCCAAGCAGGACTTTTATAAAATATTAGAACTTAATGGAGCGGGAACGAACTATGTGATTCGATTTGGACGCGAATCTTTCGAGTCACTTCATCATTACTTTACAGATGTTGAATCCGGAGATTGTTATGTTTTTTTCAACTCCATCGGTTTTTTGCAAATAGGAATCAATAAAGGAAATGCTTCCCAATTGTTGGGGTTAGGCATCGATGCGCCTGTTCATGTAGAATTTCAAACGACCTAAAATATGCTAAAACGAATTGTTAGGATGGAGTTCCATCCCGAAAAAGTAACCGACTTTCTCTCTCTTTTTGAAGAGGTAAAAGATAAAATAGCGAATCAGGAAGGATGCACTCATCTGGAACTATGTCAGGATGCTTCGTTCCCTTATGTTTACTACACCTTTAGTTTGTGGAAAGAAGAAAAGTTTCTTGAAGCGTACCGTAACTCCGAACTATTCGAAGCGACTTGGGCAAAGACTAAAGTACTGTTTAATGGGAAGCCCCGGGCGTATTCGCTAATTTGAGTTGATCCACACTTCATGAGTGTAAATCAACTCAATAAAGCAATCCTTATTGACAATTATTAACGATCAAACCTTGTCAATAAACGTCTGTTCGACGTCAATAAAAAATAATGCTATAACTCTACGATACTATTTCAATAAAAAAACCCCTGCCGACCAGGACAGGGGGAAACCAAAACCTAACTGTTGGGTGACTACCCCAATGGACAGCAGGATGTCTTTTTAGGCATCAATCTCTTTTTATGGTGCTCAACCCATTGCTTTTTGAAGTAACGAGTGGATTGCCCCGGTACCTGATCGTACTTGCTCCGGATGCTGTCGCCTGTAGTTCTTTGCCTGCATAGACCCTCGCACTTGAAGCCCCCAAAACGGTTACGTCTACTTCTTCCGCCCGAAAGTCAAAAGCCCTTAATTTGGACGCGCCGACAACATCGGCCTCAAAGTCCGTCGCAGCACCCGAAATCCTGAATTCTGAGGCCCCGGCCATGTCTACATAGACCGTTTCAACCCGTATGTTTACGTCCACTTCAGAGGCACCTTCCAGCTCAAAACTCATTTCCTCCTGATTAAACCCTCTCACCTCACCTTCGCATGCACCAGCTACTGTAAGTTGATCCAATTCGGGCATGGTGATGTACAACTTCAATTTCCTTTTCCAACGCTTTTGTTTCCACCATTTCCAGTTCTTGTCATACTTTACCTCCAGTTCATCACCGCTTTGAACGAGAGATAATGCCTCGATATGCTCTTTGTTTCCTTCTACTTCGACACTGTATTCCGCTCCTTTTTCTATTTCAAAGTCAAAAAGCGAATTGAGCTTTACCTCGTCAAATTCTTCAAAATCGTAATACTGTGTCTTACCGGAGAGCGACCTTCTAGAGGAAGTGTTCCCTCTCCTATTTTTACAAGAGAGGCACCTGATGCCATCGTTATCAAACACCCAGCTGTTTCCATCCATTTGATAGGCCCGGTATCCGTTCAGGTGTAAAGTATTGATAAGTATTTCGGCGAGGTTTTCTTCCATTTCAAATACCTGACCGTAAGGAATGTAAAAAGTCGCGCGTACATTTTGAAACCTGAACGGGACTTCATTTTCGTAATCCAGATGTGAGTCGAACTCAAACCCATTTTCTGTTTTCACGACTGAATAGGATACGGATCTTGCATTGCGCTTTGCATCCGCCCGGCTGGACCCCCTGGACTCAAAATCAAGGACCAGAAGGTAAACGGAATCTTCATGACCTCTTAAGCGTAACTTGACATCTTCGTTGCTAAAAAACCGCTCGGTGTACTCATCCTCATTTAAGGTCAAAAGCGGAATGCGCTCCTGGCTCCAGTCAAATGTTCTTCTCTCCTTGTAGCTATTTTCTACTCTCAATTTGTGAACAACAGAAGGTACGGTAAAGGCCAGTCCCAGCAATCCAAATAACCATAAACCAAGCATGGACCAACCCACAACTGCTTTCGCTACTGGTTTTTTGACGATGATCGAAATGCCCAATATAGACAGCCCGACAACAGGGACAGTGGTAACCAGATAAGCAGAAATGATCGTTATGGTACTCAGTATACTGATGAGGTATTCTGCCGGAAACGGTCCGAATTGTGCCCACTCTGCAAGTGTTCCACCCACTCCTAACAGCACTAGAAAAGCGACGGTAAAGCCCATAAATAATGCAAAGCCCAGCAACAATAAGAAAACACCTAACACGATCCTTAAGGCCTCCACTGCAAACTTTAAAAAGGGTCCCAGGAGCTCACCAAGTGCTTTAAATACCAGCGCGATCAGGCGAAATGGAAAGAGTAATATTTTCACTAACCCGCTTTCTTCCCCTTCTTTTACGTTCAGATTTTTCTTGATGGTCTCTTCGATATTAGAAATCGTCACCGGCTCGCCCTGCATTTGCATCTTTTCCGTAATGGTTTTTGCCTCGGGAACGATGATCCACAAGATGATGTACGCCAATATTCCAGCTCCAAAAAAGATGGCGACCACAAAAATGATTCGGATGACTCCTTTATCTACTCCGAAGTACCTGGCCAATCCACCACAGACGCCTCCCAACACCCGGTCTTCCGGATCCCTGAAGAGTTTTTTAATCGCTTTATCCTCTTCAAGTTTATCACTTCCGGGGATGGCAATCCAAAATATGATGTAGGTGATGGCCACAAATCCGCTGGCTGGAGTCAGAACGATCGTAAAGAAAAAAGCCAGAATGATTAACCGTACCCAAATTGGGTCGATTTTAAAGTAATGCGCGATACCGGCAGCCACGCCTCCCACTACTCGCCTTTTTAAATCTCGAAACAATCGCTTCGTTTCGGGTTTAGGAGGAATGGGCTCTTCTTTATTTTCCGAGTCCTGTGCCTGCTTGCCTTCCTGTTCCTCGGACTCAATCGTCGCATCAAAGTCCTTGGTGGTACCCATAATCGCGATGAGGTCATCGACGTCTTCCTGGCTAATTACCTGCTTCCCGTCTTCCAACCTCGCCAGAAAAATCTCTGCAATTCTTCCCTCGATGTCATCGATAATCTCTTTACTATCTTCAAATGAAGAGAAATAGTTATTGACCGAGTCCAGGTAGTTTTTAAGCTTTTCATAACCATCTTCTTCGATATGGAATATGATTCCACCTATGTTTATGCTTATGTTCTTCTTCATGACTTTTTGCTTGATTTCTTGTTGTTAGCGATGATTTTTTTTGTGGATGAGACCAACTCATCCCAGGTCTGGTCCAGCCCATTTAAGAAGGCACCTCCTTCTTCTGTCAGCGTGTAGTATTTTCTGGGAGGCCCGGAGCTGGACTCAACCCATTTATAGTCCACTAGGCCCGCTTTTCTCAACCGGGTCAGCAGTGGATACAAAGTTCCTTCTACCACCATTATTTTCGCAGAAGTAAGTTCTTCCAGCATATCCGAAGCATATACTTCTCCACGAGATATGATGTGCAGGATACAAAACTCCAATATTCCTTTTCTCATTTGCACTTGTGTGTTTT
>JBCCXH010000295.1:0-6815 GCA_039192005.1 Bacteroidota bacterium | reverse complement strand
GTCTGATTCCAGGGTCTTTTAAAATTTTACAATTCTCAATAGAGACCGTCCATTTTTGAACGGAGCGCAAATTTAAATAAAATGAATCTAAATTGTGAGGTAATTAATTACTTAACTACATTCAATTTCGTTTTATGAAACTAATTCTTAGAATATCGGCGATTCTTTCGTTGATGTTGGGGTGTGACACCGGGGAAAAAGAGCAGTCTATACAAGCAGATTTGCTCATCAGGGGAGCGTCTATTTATACGCTTAATCCTGAAGTTGTTCAACCGGAGGCCGTAGCGATAAAATCAGATACCATTCTTTTTGTGGGTTCCTTAAAAGAATCAGAACAGTTTTTGGGCAGTGAGACACGAGTGATTGAGCTCAAGGGAAATACGCTGGTACCAGGTATGATTGAAGGTCATGCGCACATCATGGGCGTAGGATATAATTTGCTAAATGTCGATTTACGCGCTGCCAGGAGCTATGAAGAAGTGGTGGAAATGGTAGCAGAGCGAGCCAAAGACACACCTAAAGGACAGTGGATCCTGGGTAGGGGATGGCATCAGGATAAGTGGGATACACAACCCGAGAGCAGGATGAAAGGGTTTCCTACCCATGATTTGCTGAGTGAGCGAGTCCCTGATCATCCTGTATGGTTAGATCATACGAGTGGTCACCTGGCTTTAGGAAACAAAAAAGCGATGGAGATGGCCGGAATTGACGGAGACGTTCAGCAGCCGGACGGAGGCGAGGTGTTTATGGACCTTAACAATGAACCGACCGGAATTTTTAATGAAACTGCTCAATCGCTAGTTAGCAGGATCATTCCTGAAGCTAGCAAAGAAAGTGATGTCCAGGCGTTAAAGCTGGCACTAAAAGCGTGCTTCGAAAATGGGATCGTTGGGTTACATCAGGCTGGATCAGGACCTGATCATATCAGTTTGTACAAGGAATTTGCAGCTAAAAATGAGTTGAAGTTGCGCCTTTATGTCATGTTAAATGGACGAGATAGTACGTTATTGAACGCGTATTTTAGAAAAGGAAGGGAAGAAAACCTGTATGACAATCAGTTGACCATTCGGGCAGTTAAACTCTATGCGGATGGAGCTCTTGGTTCCAGGGGTGCCTGGTTGTTGAAGGAATATTCCGATGCACCAGGAGTTCGTGGACATAACGTTACGCCTGTAAGTACCATTGAAGAAGTAACGGCCAAGGCATATAAAGCAGGGTTTCAGGTATGTGTTCATGCCATTGGGGATCGAGCAAATCGGGAGGTGCTTGACCTCTATGAGCGTACGTTTAAGTTGTACCCGGAAAATGCGCCGAAAGAACCTCGTTTTCGAATCGAACACGCGCAACATTTCCATCCAAATGACCTGCCCAGGTTCGCAAAACTCGGGGTCATCCCTTCCATGCAGGCCATCCACATGTCATCGGATCGTCCATGGGCGATTTTCAGATTGGGAAGAAAACGAATAAACGGAGGTGCCTACATGTGGCAGGACCTTTTACAGTCAGGGGCAAAAATCGTCAACGGAACGGACGCACCCGTCGAGCCGCTTAACCTGCTGGCAGGTTTTTATGCATCGGTTAGTAGAAGAACCTTGAAAGGGAAGCCAAAGGGGGGATACGAACCGGATCAAAAGATGACACGAGAACAGGCGCTTCGTTCGTTCACGTTGGATGCCGCTTATGGCGCTTTCCTTGAAGATCAAACAGGAAGTATAGAAGTGGGCAAGTGGGCGGACTTTACCGTATTAAATAAGGACATCATGACGATTGATGAGGAAGAAATTCTGAACACAGAAGTAGTGATGACGATCATCGGTGGGGAGGTAGTATTTGATAAGATGGCTGAATGAAGCTAGTGTCTCATTTCGCTGTCGGTAGGAAGCATTTAGGGAAATGGCTTTTAATTCTTTGATACCTTAGAAAATCAATTTTTTTACCCGAATGCGTACCTATTGGAATCCTCGCCTACCTAACAGTACTTTAAGGGAGCTAAATTGATTATTATTTTCCATCCTTTCTAAGGATGATCGACAGGGGCGCACTGTATTTGGAGACTGATCATAGATTTTAGGTAAGGAAGACAAGCATGATAAAGGATTGGTATGAAAATGTTTGAATCTCCCTATTCATTCCTTTCTTTGCCGAAATCACAAAGCTTTGCTAGTACAACGAAACGTCTCTTTAAAACCTTACAATACCTTTGGGTTAAACGAAAACGCTGGGTTTATCGCCATCATAGATTCGGTAGATGACCTGCACGAAATTT
The DNA here is from genome assembly GCA_039192005.1 of Bacteroidota bacterium. Lineage (GTDB taxonomy): Bacteria > Bacteroidota > Bacteroidia > Cytophagales > Cyclobacteriaceae > Ekhidna. The sequence continues at coordinate 4,549 of JBCCXH010000295.1, read as the reverse complement.
ACCGTTCCGGTAGGTTTAGCAGTCAAAGAAAAATGGTTTTGGGTGGTGGGTCCAATGTTTTATTTACGCGAGGGTTTACCGGTATTGTTGGCAAGATGGAGATCTCTGGCATATCGGTGCAAAAAGAAACAAACGAGGATGTTTTGGTGAGCGTTGGGGCAGGGGAGAGCTGGCATCAATTTGTTTTGTGGTGCGTGGAGAGAGGATATGGAGGGGTAGAGAACCTTTCGTTGATTCCGGGAACAGTTGGTGCGGCACCGATGCAAAACATTGGTGCCTATGGGGTGGAGTTGAAAGACGTATTTTATTCTCTGGAAGCGTACGAAATAAAGTCGGGAAAGACGACTACTTTTTATAAGGAAGACTGTTGTTTTGACTATCGCTACAGCATTTTTAAAGGAGAACTAAAAGATCAGTTCATCATTACAAAAGTGTTTTTTCTACTTGCTAAACACCCCTCTTTTAATACATCATACGGAGCGATAGAAGCAACACTTGACGCTATGGGAGTGACTACGCCTACGTTAAAATCATTAAGCCAGGCTGTGATTACGATCCGTCAATCTAAATTGCCGGACCCAATTGAAATTGGCAATGCAGGGAGTTTCTTCAAAAACCCGATCATTGAAAAACCTCACTTTGAGGCGCTGGAAGCACAGTTTCCCGGAGCGAAGGGGTTTCCTGTAAGCGATGATGAAGTAAAGGTGCCAGCCGGGTGGCTGATTGAGACGGCCGGCTGGAAAGGCTACAGAAATGGTGACGTTGGTGTGCATGACAAACAAGCGCTGGTATTGGTAAACCATGGCGATGCCAGGGGAAAAGACCTTCTAAAACTTTCTAAAGACATTCAAAAATCCGTCGACGGGATGTTTGGTATTGAACTGGAGAGGGAAGTCAACCTCATTTGATTTTTCATCGAGTTTGAGCTTTTACTTTCCATTGATCCATGCTTTTAACCGATGATAGGTGGGGCGCTTGCTCAGCTTCAGGGCAACCCACATTAGCAGTGTAAATGTGAAAAATAAGATTAATTCTACTAGTGATTTAAAAAACCTCAAAATGGGCATAAAATAAGATATCGTTGACGTGCCTCTAGTACACACCCATCATTATTTCCCCTATTGACATTTGATAATTTTATATGTGGGAGTTAACTGGTTTTATGTAATTCTATCTTTACGAAGTTGAGTTTAATCCTATGGAAGTACGAAGGTTTGATGCCAATATTCCCCTTTTTTGGTAAGGGGGCGAAGGGGGGATTCAAAAAAATCAAACCCATCTACTAGACTTGGTTACCGGTTAGCTTCGTAAAGTAGAAGTAATGGAAAAATTTTAGAATGGAAGGTCAAATTCCTGAAGTATTTCGTTCTTTGCTGTTATATACTTCAATCGAAGTTTCGGTTTTTTCCCTTTCCAATCGATTGTCAATAACGCAAAATTTTCTTCATAAACGAGGTCTCCGATTCGGTATTCATTGGTCTCAGGTCTTCGATCACTCCATCCATGCGTCAGGCTGCTGGACGTGATGTCATACACCGGAAAATCGTGATCTTCTATTTGATACGTTGAGAGTTCGGAAATGTGGCGATCCCCGGATATGAAAATCAGCGGAACGTTGACCTTTTCACGGATCAGGCTAAAAAGCCTGTTTCGTTCATTTGGAAAATTGGCCCATTTCTCAAACCGATGATCTTTGGCCAGCACCTGAATGCCGGAGCCAAGGATGAATAAGTCTGTTTTGTCGTCACTGAGTTCTTGCGAAAGCCATATCCACTGTTCGTCACCCAGGATTTCACCTTCGTAGTTAGGGATGTTTTTATCTTCCTTGTTTTTCTTCAAAGGATCTCTAAAGTATCGGGCATCCAAAAGCAGTACTTTAACTCGTTTACCATCGAAATCATAGGCATGTGCCTGATAGCCACCTTTTCTTTCCCAGGCTGGATGCTTTTTCTCCAAATCCATGAATTCAAACATCAAATCCCTTGATGCGTCTTTCATTGGAAACTCCTTTCCGGCATCGTTGGCTCCATAGTCGTGGTCATCCCATATGCCGATAATTTCAGATTTTTTGATCAGTTGTTGGTATCCGGGATGGGACTTTTGTTTGTCATACTTACTTCTTAATACGGTTGTATCTTCACTATCTCCGTAAATGTTATCCCCTAGCCATATCCATAAGTCGGGACTTTCGCTATTGACTTCGTTCCAAAGCTGTTTATCTACAAGTTCTTCTTTACTGCAAGAACCGAAGGCGATGGATTGGATTTTGTTTGATTTGAGTCCTTCCGTTTCCTGAGCAGAAAGAAGCATGACACAAAAGAGTAGGGTAACACCAAAGAAAGGTTTTTTCATAGTTACTAAAGTAAGCGAGGAGTATGAATAGAAGTTTAATCAGATGAAAACAAACGATAACAAAATGCTCATGAGGTGATGATTCTTGACAAATTACCTTTTTGTTTAAATCTTTATGTCACTCAAATCGTAACATAGCAAGCAAAAGAACAACCTTATGGCCAGATTAACGACCTTTCTTTTCGTATTCATGACATTCATATCCTTAGCACAAGGTGTGTCTGAAAATGTCAGCTTCGAAGATTACAATCCTGAGTCTACCTTAGTGGTACCTGAAAATCCGATAAAGCGGGCCAGATTTCCATTTGTAGACATTCACAGCCATCAGTGGAACCTGACCAAAGACCGGATTGCTTCTTTGGTAGGTGAAATGGAGAAGCTGAACATGGGCGCGATGATCAATTTAAGTGGAAGAGGGTTTGATCGAGGTGCCGGTGACATTGGTTCACAAGAATACCTGGCGGGTATGGTGAGGAGGGTTAAAGGTGAGGCTCCAGGTAAAATCGTGGTATTTACGAATGTCTCCTTTCGTAACATCGACCGTCCGGGGTGGACAGAAGAAGCGGTAAGACAACTCGAAGAAGATTATAAAAATGGGGCCAGAGGACTGAAAATCTACAAAAGCCTGGGGTTGAGAAATACCGACAGTCAGGGCAATCGCATTCCGGTTGATGACCCCAGGATTGATCCGGTCTGGGCGAAATGCGGGGAGCTGGGCATCCCGGTTTTAATACATTCTGCTGATCCGGCTCCGTTTTGGGAACCCATGGATGCCAAAAACGAAAGGTGGCTGGAACTAAAACTCAGACCGGGAAGAAAGAGAGGGGCAGACAATCCGGCTCCTTTTGAGCAGATCATTGAGGAGCAGCACCACGTTTTCAAAAAGCATCCAAACACCACCTTTATCAACGCGCACATGGGGTGGATGGCCAATAACCTGGATAAAGCAAGTGCACATTTAGATACCTACCCGAATGTGAATTTTGGTATCGGTGCCGTGATTGCAGAGTTTGGAAGGCAGCCCAAACGAGCCAGAGCGTTTTTTGAAAAGTACCAGGATCGCGTGGTATTTGGAAAGGATTCGTATAACCCGGAGGAGTTTTATACCTACTTCAGAGTACTGGAAACCGAAGACGAGTACTTCCCTTATTACAAAAAGTACCATGCCTTTTGGAGAATGTACGGTTTAGGCTTATCAGACGAGGTATTAAAAAAAGTGTATTATAAAAATGCGTGTCGCATTGTTCCTGGACTTGAAGTGAATATGTTTGAATGAGGAATGCAGACATTCAATTATCTTCGCTGCGATGTCTACCTGGCGTAAAAAGTTAAAATATTCCCTACTGGTTTTTCTTGTGAAAACACTCATCTGGATCAGTTCATGGATGCCGAGAAAATGGCTTCATTGGATTTTTTCCGGTTTGGCGAAGCTATCTTTCTATATCGTAAAAGGAGAGCGAAATAAGGCCATCAAAAACGTACGAATTGCCTATCCTGATAAAACAGAGGAAGAAGCAAAAGCCTTTGTGAGACGGGTTTTTGTGAATCTGGGAAAAAACTACGCGGATCTGGCGAAGGGATTGTCGATCAAGACCAAAGAGCAGTTTCGTAAGGTGGTGCGAATTGAGGGAGAAGAACATTTTCAGAAGGCCTTTGATCGAGGAAATGGGGTCCTGGCGCTGAATTGCCACCGAGGGGCCTTTGAGTTGGGGGGTACCTACAGTGGGCTGCATTACCCTACGGTAGGAGTGGGAGCAAAGCTTAAGAACGAGGCGTTGGATCGGTTGTTAGTAGAAAACAGGACAAGTAGAGGCATCGATTTTAGCCACCGGGGAGAAGGTACGTTGAAGATGCTGCGTTCACTGAAGCAGGGAAAGGTCGTGATGATGCTCATCGACCAGGATACGGACAAGGTCAAAAATGTTTTTGTGGATTTTTATGGCAAAAAGGCTGCGACCCCCATCGGTGCAGCCATCCTTGCTCAAAAGACCGGCGCGGCTGTGGTGCCGCTGGCGCTATCGATGCAAAACGGCAAACAAGTGCTGACCATCAAGCCGGAAGTCGAAATAGCCGTGACCGGAGACGAAGAAAAAGACCTTCAGGAAAACACGCAACGCATGTCTAATGCGACCGAATCATTTATTAAGGAGTACCCCGAACAGTGGGTTTGGGTTCATGAAAGGTGGAAAACCCGTCC
>JBCCXH010000294.1:0-6921 GCA_039192005.1 Bacteroidota bacterium | reverse complement strand
GCGTATAATCGATTTGAAACAGAAGAGCTGAAAAAGAAAAGAAATGATTTAGACCGTTTGCTTCCCAGATCATTGAAACACAATGAGGCATCGAGTATAAAAGAGCTTGGGGATATTACAGAAGAAGTTTTGGAAGAAAGTAAATACTTATCAAAACAATCCATTACTTATGCCATCGATTACTTAAAATATCTCTTTTCATGGGATTTACACTCTAGCATTTTTCCATTTATTCGAGAAGTAGTTTCTGGAAAAATGAAATTGCGGGATTGGGTTTGTCGTTGACTTAAGCTTTTCAAAACACCACTCTTCACTTGTACAACCTTGTCCCAACCAAGACACAAAACCGTTTTGAAGACAAAAACAGAGCTTTGTGATGACTACAGCGGCAATGCCGACAAAATACCTACCCCATCAACGTAACTACTCCGAAAGAACACAATTGAGCTATTAATAAAACCTATCCGATAAAAGATCAAAAATGTCGCCTGAAATCAACCATCAAAACAGCTTAAAAACGCCCACACCTACTGTCATACGGTTGCGAATGGCCCCGTTGCGGTATTCTTCCATTTGCCCACCAATGGACCCATTGACAATGAACTGATGCCCAAACAAGTGGCTGTAAGTCAACAAAACCGAACTCGCATCCAACCGGGATACTTCGCTGAAATTACTTATTTGAAGCGGCATGGAACCGTTTGTCGCGTTTAGCTGAATGTAATGAAACCGGTTGGTCAAAAAGCGTCGGAGTAAAAACGTATGAGTCAGCTCCCCGGTCGATTCAATCATGGAAAAGTACGCTTTGTAGTTGGCATAATACCGACTAAAATAATAACCTGCGGCGGCCGTATAGATATGAATCAGGTTATCCTGAGCCTGAAATTTCAGTGCCCTGGCGCCCGCCGAAACTTCAAAAGCCTTCAAAACATAGGTCAGTGCCGTTCCCGCCTGATATTCCGGAAAGATGGAAGCCTGACTCACCCCTGCCTCAACAAACCCGTAAAGGTTCTTTCCTAGTTTCGGGTAATACTCGCCATTAAACCGAACTCCGGCTTCGTCAAACATGTTCGCGTAGGTAGCAGATACGTTCCATGAATTCTTAGCTACATGTTGATACTGCACCTTTCCCTCCGTCCAGGGCGACAACACCTGATCAAACTGAGAGTAACTCGCCGCTACGCCCACCTGGTCATGGTAGTACAATTTTACTTGCCTTCCCAACTCGTTGATTTTTGCATTCTTTTGAGGAAGTTGAGTGTAGTAGTCTTCTGCTAACGCATACTTTTCCTGTTTCATCAACGACAGCAGTCTTTTTTCCTGAAAGCCCGCATCATCCGGGTAAGATGCTAACGCTGTAGCCGTGCTTTCTTCCAACTGTACCCAATCCTCATTCCAAAGGTCCCTGGTGGTCTGTAGCTCAAACCCTTCGTAGTCGTTTGGATAGTGGCCAAAGAGTACGTCCAGTTCTACGTCCGCCATCGCGTATTCTTTCCTCCACAGGTGAATTCGCGTTTTATAGGCGAGCAGGTCGTGGTCTTTCGGATACACGGCCAGCCCGTTTCGTATGGCTTCAAGCGACTCATTCAGCTGACCATTTGAAGCGTGTTCTTTTGCCTGATTTAGATAGTCCATCGCTTCTTGTGCCGACACGCCGACACTGGCTACTAAGCATATGATGTAAATAAGTTTTTTCATGATTGCGGTTGATAAGTTGGTACTGATTTTGTGTTTTGCGCGAACCCTTCACGGGTCATTTCTCCCCAGCTTTTGATCCCTTTTAGCAGGTCCCAGTGTCCTTTCAGTGACCACCAGGTATTTCTTGGGTGGAAGATAAAAGGCTCCAGAACAGCAGCAAGGAAAAGCTTGAGCTGGCTCTTGACACCTTTGTATTTATGGAAGGAGATCTCCTCTGTATACAACGTAAACGTGGAAATGAACAGCGAAAAGAAGTAAACCAAAATGGTAAACCCTAAAAAGTATTTCCAGGAGATGGTGCCGAAAAACAAGTGAGAAAATGTGTAGATCAACCCAAATCCCTCTACAAAAGGCGCCAGCCATTCGAAAAATAACCAGAACGGATAGCTCAAAATACCCATCACTTTATACTTTGGATTCAGGAAAACTTTTCTATGTTCCTTCAGCACTTCAAATGTTCCCCTGGCCCATCGGTTTCGTTGCTTGCCCAGTACCTTATTCGTTGTCGGGCCCTCCGTCCAGCACAAGGGGTCGGGAATTAAATTAACTTTATACTTCTTGTTTTCTTTATCCAGCAGACTCCTCATCCGCACGACCAACTCCATATCCTCCCCTACTGTGTCAGTGTTATATCCTCCTGCTCGTAAGACTAACTTCCGATCAAACATCCCGAACGCACCAGATATTAACAGCAGCCCGTTCATCTTAGCCCAGGCCATGCGACTCATCAAAAAGGCCCGCAGGTATTCCAATACCTGAAACCTTGCCAGTCTGTTGGTGGGCAGGTTTACCTTGACCAGCTTTCCATGCTCTACGACACAAGAATTGGCAATGCGAACCACCCCGCCAGAGGCAATGGTTTCGGCATCTTCCATGAAAGGTTTTACCATGCGCTGAAGTGCATCATTCTCAATGATACAATCCACATCGATACAGGTAACCAGACGGCTGGACGAAACGTTAATGCCCGCATTAAGCGCATCTGCCTTGCCTCCGTTTTTCTTGTCAATAAAAGTCAGCTTTCGAAATGCCTTGTTTCGTGATTTGTAAATGCCTCGAATCGAGGCAGTCTTTACTTTTCCATTCACATAAAAAGGTACTTCTTCCAAATCATAAGCCTTGATTACCTTGGGAAGTGTGTCGTCTTTGCTGCCGTCATTTACTACAATCACATCGTAGTTGTTGTACTCCAGAGATAGCATCGACTTGATGTTTTCCACAATCGTCATCCCCTCATTATATGCCGGAGCAATGAGCGAGATGGATGGGGCCATTTCACTACCTAAAAGATCTTTGTAGTTCGTCAACCGGTCTTTCTTCATGTACTTCTTCACTGAGAAAAAAGACACAAATACCAATGTCAGATAGCTGGAGACGATACCAAATGAGAAAAAGATAAAGAATACCTCTCCGATGCTATGTATGATTTCATTATTCATGATATTAAGTGGTTTTGATGATGTGCATACATGCGCCTCAGGTCATTATTCTCATCGCTAAAATCAAGATCTAGCCGGATGGCTGCATTTACTGCCTCCATACGGACCTCTACGTCCTCATCATGGATGAACCGTTCGATGACGTGATGTCCCTCAGAGCACCCTACGTTCCCTAAAAATTTTAACGCTGCACAGACAATCGGTTGATGGTCGGTTTCGGAAGCCAGCGTTTCGATTGCCTCTATCGCCTGAAACGCTTCCAACTTACTCAATGCCTCGATGACAGTTACCTGAAGGTCCTCTGCTCCGGTAGCGAGCAAATCGATCAGCTGAGGGATGTGTTCGAAACAGTTGAAATAGACCGACATACTGATGCTAAACCTGACAACAGAGGGTTCTGAGTGAAGGTAATACCCTGAAAAATCAGGAAGATTATCCTTTCTTTTCCCTCGAAGCCTGTATTTGATGGACATTTGTTCCCATTCGTTCACTTCTTCCCTTACGTGCTCCAGGAAGTCCAATGGCTTCTCCGCAAGACTCGCCAGCGCCAAACGGGCAGTCTTTCGCAAGTCTTTGTTTTTAGCATGTAAAAATTTACGGATACGCTGCTCACAATCATGCTGCTCCATCCGCTCCAGTTCCTGAATGCCGGACGCTACTACGTTCCATCTTCTACTTTTTAGCTTCTTTAAGCTATACTCCTTTAGCTTCAACACCTTGTAGGCCTGTAGTAAATTGGTCTTGGACTCACCAGAAAGGTTGGCTTGTTGTTTCACAATTTCATCCAATACCCACTGCACCACCTTACGCGACTGCTCCATCATCTTTTTCAAAAAGAAAATGCTTTTCTTATACTCCATACTGTCCATGGGAGCAATCGTAATCAAGGCAAGCGCCTTCTGCGATTTCGGCCAAAATTCGTTTTTGACCGACTCGTTCTTATTTCTCTTGATCTTGCTGATAATGATTAAGCTCAGCAGAGCTAATGACAGCAGGCAGAACAAAATGGAGAAGAGGGCAAAAGCCACAATCATCGCATCTTCGTCCTTGATCATATCGTAGATAGACGCCATCATGCCGCTAGTAGTCTTTTTACCCTCATCGACAATTCGCCAGGGCTGAAAGGCTTAGTCAAAAAGTCCGTTACACCCAGATCAAAAGCTTCCAAAACCGTAGACTCCAGGCCTTCAGCAGACAGGATAATAAATGCCGTGTCTTTGTTCATCTCCTTTCGGACCATTTCCAAAAGTTGCATCCCTGAAAAGAATGGCATGTGGATGTCCGATATGACAAGATCAAAATCACCCGCCAAAAGCTTTTCCCGCGCATCTTTACCGTTGGTCACACGCTCGATGTTTCCAAGCTTGTCTTTATTGAGTTTGAATTGAATCATGCTGCTGAGCACTTCATCATCTTCGCAAATAAGTATTCTATTTTCCATGATTTTAGTTGTTTAGTTCTATTGATTCTTAGTTCATTAATTCGGGTTCCGAAGATTTTTCGATGACCCCGTTTAGTCTTTTTATGTGATCACCGATCAGTTCGAGTACCTCTTCCCGATCGTTTGCATCCGGCTCCTTTTGTGGGAGTCCCGAACGGATCTCGTTCATTTTCTTGAGTAGTCCGGTATCTCCTATGATTTCCAGTGACGGCTTGATGGTATGAGTAAGGTCATCCAGGTCCACTTCATTTCCCTCGAAAAACCCAATCACGCTCTTCTTCGTCATTTCAAGGTTATTTAGAATGTTTTGAGAAAACTGCACAAGAAAATCCGGGTCTCCTTCGGTGTATTCTTCGAGCCTTTTGATCAGCTCATCGCAGGCGTTGGCAGCCTCATGAAGTACTTCTTTTTGTGAGACTTCTTCCGTTGACAGGCTTTCCTCAACCGCTACGACTTCGTTAGACGTCTTTGAGTAGTTGGCTAACAAATTGTAAAGCTCTTTCGGGTTAAACGGCTTACCCAAATAACCGTCAAACTGCTGTCCTGAACCGCTTTTTCGGATATCCAACATGGTGGAGGCCGTCAGCGCAATGATCGGTACCTTTTGGAAGTACGCATCCTCCATGGCGCGTATGTGCTTGGCGGCCGTAAACCCATCCATCACCGGCATCCTCATGTCCATCAACACGACGTCGAACGTCTTGGATTTTACTGCCTCGATGGCTTCTTTTCCATTATTGGCGATTTTCAACTTAACGCCCCACTTATCCAGGAAGCTTTTAGCAATAAATTGATTGGCTTGATTGTCTTCTACGAGCAGGACTTCTATTTCCAATTGTTTTTGGGAAGATCCTGTGCTGCTCTCAGACGTATTGAGTGGCGTCCCTTCTTTAAGAGGGATCGAAAAACTAAAGACCGACCCAAATCCTTCCTGACTGGATAAGTGGAGTTGTGCCCCCATCATGTCCACCAGTTTCTTACAGATGGGCAGTCCCAATCCTGTTCCACCAACATTAAACGTTTCCTGACTAGTGACCTGCTCAAAACTTTCAAAGACCAGGTCGAGCTTAGATTCCGGGATACCAATTCCCGTGTCTCGAACCTCGAAATACACCATGTCTCCTTCTTTCTTTTCCAGCTTCACCTGCACCATCCCCTCTGTAGTAAACTTGATGGCGTTATTGATCAGGTTATTCATGACCTGACTCAACCGTACTGCATCGCCATTCACCACTTCGGCAATCTGATCGTCTATTTTTAGTTTGAGCGCAATGTCTTTTTGCTGTGCTACTGGTATCCAGGAATTGACCAGGCTATTTGCCAGCTCCCGGATTTCAAAATCTTTATTTTCTAGATGGATCTTACCTGATTCGATTTTGCTAAAGTCCAGGACGTTATTAATTAGTGCAAGCAGGTTGTTGCTACTGAACTTAAGCAGTTTAAATTTTTCATTTTCCGCCAACTCCTTGTTCTCCTCCATTAACAAATTCGTTGTTCCGATGATGGCATTTAAAGGTGTGCGAATCTCATGACTCATGCTTGAAAGAAAATCTTCTTTGATCTTTCCAGACTTTTCGGCTTCTTCTTTCGCTTGTTGAAGCTCCTTTTTATGATGCATGATTTGCGTGACATCATCCGTGTAGACAATGACTCCACCAATGGAATCGTCCGCGGTATTTTTCCACGGTGTCGCAACCCATTTTACCCATCGTTCTTCGCCATTTTCTGTGAGAATCAAATCGTTTTCCTGTTTAATCACCTCCCCATTTAAAATGCGGTCGAACGTAGAGTCAAGCCCACTATTTTCTCCTTCAACGTCTACATCCAGTCCAATCAGTTTTTCATTGATCAGCTTTTCATTAATGTCTTTATCAGTACTCCATTTCCCACTATAAGCCAGGTAGTTGAAGTCTTTACTGAACATGGCAATGGCTGCAGGTGAAGACGAAACCATCGTCTTCAACAGGTTTTTCTCTGCCCGGATGCGCTCCTCACTCTCTTTCAGTTTTACCCTGGTTTCTATCAACTCCGTTATATCCCGTGAGATGGCGTGCAGCTTTATCGGGCGGCCGTTGCTGATCGTACAGCCCACGCTTTGGTTGAGCCATATGCGCTCCCCGGATTTATTGACAATGGGAAACTCACTGTTGATGGCACGTCTACCTGTTCCAATTTGCTCCAGGTAATATTTTTTAACTTCTTGCTTGTAGTCAGGATCCATTAAATCCCAGCAAGTCATCTTCTCCAACTCTTCTTTTTCGTATCCGGTCCTTTTGAGTGTGGCTTTGTTAGCAAAGACGAATTTTCCTTCGTAATCAAACTCATAGATCATGTCGTCACTGG
>JBCCXH010000293.1:0-6926 GCA_039192005.1 Bacteroidota bacterium | reverse complement strand
GGGGAAGGTAAATTGCTGATCGCCATCCATGTCGTCTTCCCCTCTTGTTGATAACTCTCCTAAAATTCCTTCAACCCCTATAAACTTAGGGTCTTCACTGCCAATGGTCCAAAGTTCCAGGTCTCTGCTTTCGCAATCACAATACTCCACGTTCAACACATCAAAGTGGAATTGACCTTCTAATGCATACTTAAGCGAATCCTTATCAACTGTGGTCAGTTGTTTATTTGTATAGTGTACGATTATTTGATTCCCAACATTGTCTACATAGCTATTGGCAGATGAACTTGAAGCAGCGTGAGGCACTTCAAGTGGCGTAATCGGTTCAGAGCTACAGGCGGCCAGGAAGCTCACAGTAATCAATAAAATTTTTCGACGGTAATCCTTCATTCAGGTTATATTAAAGTGCTTGTTTAAAACTTTTTCTCATCCTAATGAGTGTATATCTTAGACGATGTTACCCAGATTTTGGGAATAATTTTATTTTTAATTCATGTTTATTTTGATCACAAATACCGTGTAAATACCTATGTCCAACGTCATGATATACCCGAAACTCCTTTTAAAATCCTGCTTTTATTACGTCTAAAAAATATGAGAGAGGAAAAGATGCCTTAATGGATACCCACAATGATCATGAGCTGTTAAATGCGCTGCTGGAAGGTGATGAAAAAGGAATTGAAGCATTGTATGACCTGCTGGCTCCAAAAATCACCAAATACATTACGGCCAATAATGGGACGGAAGACGACGCAAAAGACATGCTGCAGAAGACGATGCTCCAGCTGGCCTTACGCAAAGAAGCAAATAAACTTGATGTAAAAAGCTCGATCGAAGCCTATGCATTTACCATAGCCAGAAACCTTTGGCGTAACTACAAAAAAAAATCCGGTGAATGGGTAACAGAAGAATCACAAAAGACTCTTCTTTCAAAAGAAGCCGAACTGATTGAAGATGCCATCGAGCAGGAGAAGTGGGATTTGTTTCAGGAAAAGTTAGCGCTTTTATCAGAAAACTGTCAAGACCTCCTCCGACGCGTATTTGATCAGCAACCTTATGCCGACATTGCAAAAGAACTTTTTTACGCATCGGAAAACGTAGTCCGTCAACGAATATTTAAGTGTAAGAAAAAATTGAAAGAATACGTACAACGAGATGTGAGATACAAAGAATTGTATGATGATAAATGAAGAAGAAATAGCGGCCTACCTGATGAACGAGTTGTCCGGTGAAGCGCTCATCGCCTTTGAAAAGAAGATGGCTTTGGATGAGGAGTTGCAAAAAGAAGTGGAATCATACCGTGAGGTAGAAGCATTTCTGGGGGAACGTAATTGGCAAGAGCCAACGAATCACACCAAAGAAAACTATGTGAAAGCACTGGAACGGTTGCAGGAGAGAGGAATACCCGAAAAGATCGAACGTGTAGTCCGAAAACGAGCGAAAAGCCGTTTGCTATACCGAGGTGTTGCGGCTGCCTGCCTTGCCGCTTTTTTTGTTACAGGAATAGCGCTTTATACGAATCGGCCTGCTCCTACGAATGAGCAACTCTTTGCTGCCTACTTTGCTCCCGAAGAAATCCTTTCATCGACTGAACGAGGCGTTCCAGGTGTTGGGTCTAATGATCACTTTCAGATCGAACAATGGTACAAAGAAGGTAAGTACCAGCAGGTTATTGACAAGGTGGATGTATTGAAAGCATCTCCGGATATGGTGTTTTATAAGGGCATTTCTCAATTAGCCACCAACCAAATCGGGGAGGCAATCGTGACGTTGAATCAGTATGCACGATGCCCATCGTTGGATGCCCCCAGGGGCTACTGGTATTTGGGTTTGGCTCACCTGAAAAATGGAGAGCGGGCACTAGCCATCGAAGCGTTTGAAAAGCTGATTGCGTCCGGTAATACCTACAAAAGCAATGAAGTCAACGAGTTGATGCAAGCCTTGGAGTAGGATCATCAATGAATCGTGGACGAACGCATCCTCTTTTAGTTATTGGCAAACTCAACGGCAATGACGCAAAGCATTTCAGGAATGCGCCAGCCGTCATCCTTCCTCCAGCGATTGTAATGCACACTTCATGTACCCCATCGCATAGGCCATGCCTGCATGCCAGGGGGCATCACAGGTCATTTGAGGAGTATGATCGGGGATCAATACGCCATCAAAGTTGTTTTCCTTCAAAATTTTCAACACCCTGATCATGTCGATGTCTCCTTCATCGATAAAGACTTCTTTGTAACTGGGCACTTTACCCACCACGTTTCGAAAATGGATGTAGCCAATCCTGTTCTGCTTGCAGTATTGCTCCGTGGCCTCGTACACGTCGCCATCGGTCATCTCAGCGATGGACCCGAGGCAAAACTCAAGATTGTTTGAGGGACTGGGGTTGAGGTCGATCAGTTTTTGATACAAAGCCGGCTGGAAAACCAGACGGGGAGTGCTGCGAACGGTCGGCATGGGAGGGTCGTCCGGGTGAGCAGCCAGTTTTACCCCGGCTTCCTCTGCTACCGGCAACAGTTCATTCAGAAAGTAACGGACGCGCTCCCATAGCATGTCGTGCGGTACATTTTCTACCGTTCCTTCCGGAGCATCCGGGTCATACACCATGTTCCAAACCATGCCGTTGGGTAAGGGAGTAGCGTCCGGCGTTCCTTCCATGCCTACGGATACCGCTCCTCCGCGCGCATAGGCTCCCTGAGTACGGGAACTCACACCCGCCAGAGAAAAGTTATACCCAAACACCGGGATGCCGGCAGCTCCCACATTTCGAATGAGTTGCTTAATCTGGGCCATCTGCTCTTCTTTCTTTGGCCCATCTAATAGGATGTCGTGCCAGTGAGCGGGATCAAAATTTTCAATCGCTTCCAGTTCCAGTCCATGGCTGTTCACCTTTTTTCTAAGGCCCACCAGGTAGTCTTCTGACCAGATAGACGTTCCGATGCCTGCGTGTCCCCACCCCTGGCTGTCCCCAACCGGTTGGTCGGCATGGCCTTTATTCGTTTTTTCATGACCAAAATAATCTACCAGATGAATGACAAGATGGGTCGCACCACATTGCCTGGCGAAGCGAAAATTTTCATCCGTAAGCATGTGTTTATATAGTCCAAATCCTAGTTTCATATGGTATCAATCAATGTTTTTTCGTTGCAAGAATACGAACATATCACCTGAAAAGGAGCAGGAGCTACAAGAAGAAAACCCTTTTCACAAAACCCAGCGGTGGATGAACTGGAAAATTATTTTTCAGCTATTTGGAAAGCAATTGCTTTTGTTTGATGATCTTATTGAGAAAAGAAAGGCTGTCATGCGATGGATTATTTAGTTGAATGGTGTGCGCTTCATCCGATATTTCGCTCAGGGTATCATTAAAAGAGAGGTACTGAAAAGGAATGACCCACCCATACGTTTGGGTTCGTTTTTTCAGGTGAACGATGATGCCTTCGGGCCTGAGTTCAATGTTAGTATAATTCGTAGACTCCCCGGGGTTGATGTATTCTGATAGTTTTGGGGTTACTTTTAAGACGATCATGCGCGGAGAACCGATTCCATTGAGTTTGATCCGATCCCAAAATCCAAATGATTTTCCAACTAAATCATTGATCGATTTGGTTACTTCTTTGTCGGTATACGTCGTGTCGAAAATCATTTTGCAGGAGCACTTAACGAAAATAAAAAAGCCTCAACCGTAATGGAAGAGGCTAGTAACTAAACGCTTAAAAAGCTTTTTTGTTATCGGTTTCCCTGATGCTACTCATTCGTTTCATCAAACTCCTCGCTGATATCTATTTCTTCAGATTGTCCATCTTCAGTGATAGTAACCAGGTTATCGCATGTGCCATCACCGTAGTCAATGGACCAGGTTCCTGAGTTTTCACCAAACGTATAGGTTCCCGATTCGATTCCCGTTACAAACACCAATACTTCATTTTCACCTTCACACTCGAAATTAAAATGAAGCGGATTTTCTGATGTTACGGTTGAAGTGAACGCTTCGTCGCCGATTTTTGCTTCTTCCTCTTTGGATTCAATGGTATATCCTGAATCGTCCATGATCTCCTTTCCACTGGCTGTGTAGCGAATCTCAACCACATTCTCTGAGGGTTTTTCCGCATCATCCGTTTCTTCAAGCTCTGTTCGTTGCTCTGTGATGTCCATTTCAAACGTAAATGATGCAGAGAAGTCGTCTCCTGTGAAGTCATCTCCTGTGAAGTCATCATCAAAATCTATGTCCCCAAAGGAATAGGTACCATCGTAACTGTAAGTTCCGTTGATGAGCCAGTCTTCTCCACCAAAGTTGATGTACTCCACACTTGAAGTGAAAGAAAGTCCATCGTCAGAGATGCTCCCTTTCTCAATCAACTTACCCTTTAGGAACTCACCTTCGTACGTGCAGCCATCCCCAAAATCGATGGTAAACTCATAACTTCCATCAAAAGAAATGTCAGAAGTCTCTTCGTAACAATCCGATGTTCTTCCATTTCTTTCTTTTGAAGCCAAAATAGCGGATAAAGGTGATGTTCCGTTCATTCTTGCCCTGGCACCGGCAGCTGCATTTCTACCCGGACCAGATAACCCCTGATCTCTGAGTCTTTCTCTTAAAGAATTAGGACCAATCAATACGTTTTGGTCAAGTAAATCCTCTTCTTCTTGTTCTGATTCTTTATCAGTAGGAGCTTCCTCTTCTTCGGGATCTGGTAGAGCTACTTCGTCATTTGAATCATCACATGATGAGATCATAAAAGCGGCGGCCCATAATAGGGCGATAGTGAACTTGTTTAATTTAATCATTTGTCTGTTTAGTGTGTTTTTATAATTGCAAAGGAAATCTATACGGGATTGATGTCCTTTAGTTCTTTGTTAAAAAAAATGAATGAAAACATGACCGAAAGGGTAGAGGTCGCCCGGTGAAGTACCTCGATAGGACAGGGGTTTTTTCAAGTGTGATTTCACGTATTTTATTGGTTTGAACTAAATTATATCAATGGATTTATCTGTAGTGAAGCAGAACAAGCTGACACCTTTAAAGATCCTAATACATGCTCAAAAGACGTGAAGGTATCCTATTTGCTCTCGATTGGGTTGCTCTGTGATGCTAACTCGTTTGACCTTATAATTAAAAAGCCCGATCGAGAGATCAGGCTTTCAAGTATCTGTTTTATCATTTTTTAACCCGCCAAAAATCTTCCCCCCAGTTTTTATATAGTTTAGAGAAGTCAACTCCATTTGCTGTAATTTGCTTTGATTTTAGTTTTGATACAAAATCAAATACATCATCAGCAATCACAATTGCTCCATTATCTTTTGAACCGTCCCAATCAACTTTATAAACTTTTCCATGATTATCAGGATTGAGACCTATATAAACACCACCACCAGAAGGCACTGAAGTATATGCAATCTGCATTAAGTTTAAAGCTTTTTCACCCAGCAGATTATCATCATAAGGCCTGTCTTGCAATGCAGTCTCAACATCCAAAAAAGCATCCATCTCTAAAAAGCTAGAGTCTCCATTAAAAGAGTAACTAATTAATGGAAGTTGCATATTTATGTCTGAGTCCAAATAGTTCTGCTTATTCAAACTACCCTTACCAAGTCTATAACACCGCATAAACCTCTTATATGATTCAGGAAGTTTAATATTACTTTCATTTTCTAGTCGACTAACTTCAGCGTCCATATCATTTCCCTGAGGGAACAAACAATCAAATCCAGAATATTCCATAATTAAAGTCAAAATCTAAATTAGTATGGGGATTCAAACAGTCCCTGCAAGCCTCTATCGATAACAGCTCTACCACCTGAATGACTAAACGAACTATGAACACTTTGTTTAACTGGCATTAGTGTCTTTCCGTCTTGATGGTGATGCCAAGTAAAAGGCCCCTCAAACTTCCCATCTACTTTTATCAAAACTGGACTACCTGATTCGTTCAAAACTCTAATATTGTCTGCTCCTATTTTATTAGTCAATGTTGTATTAGCAGCTTTAAAATCATCAACGGTTCCATTCAAAGTGTTACTATTTACGGAAAAGCCTTCCCCAAGAGAATGATCTCTAAAATCTGGAAATCCTTCTTTATCATATTTTATGGTTACATCTACGCCATCAATATTCTTGGTAGCTTCAAAATCAACCTTCCCTTTAAACCCTGCTGGTGCTTTTTGATTTTTGTACAAGTCACCGACTTTGTCCAAATCGAAACCACCTTCGTCTATTTTCTTAAGTAAATCAACATTTTTGGCAACATCGGAACCCGCATCATCCAGCACTTTCCAACTATTGACCAACCGAGGATTATTCGCCAACTCTGCTCCCAGTACATTATTATCTGTAGAAGCTATGTCCTCAATAAGTCGATCTTTATCTGCCTTCTGGAGGTTTGTAAATGCATCTGACCGGTGCAAACCATCGGGTAAGATTCCATTAATATGACTATCTACATTGTCAACAATGGTAACACTAAGGTCAGGATCCGAGCAATCAGGATTAAAAGTGTCCAGAAACTTTTTACCCAGGCTTTTGTAAATGGTAACTGCCGTTTTAATTGTTTTTATGGCAGTGTACACTCCACGATAATATTGCATTGGTTTCCCATTTTCACCAAGCAGATCATTTTTGAATTCTTCTATTTGATCCAGCTGGGATTGGGCGAAATCTGCGATGTTAAAGTTTTTCAGACTTTGTAAGACCTGATTCCAAAACTTTTCATCGAACATCGACTCGGCGAGTTTCATCAACTCCGCTAAATCTCTGATTTCTTCTAGTCCTGTATCATAAATACCTGCCAGCGAACCTACGCTATGTACTTTCCAATCATTGTATTCTTCAGGTTCATTATGGCTGTCATAAGACCCTTTGGGTACCTCTAATTCCGTTATTAATATTTTTGAATAGCTGACGTATTCTATGATCCCTTCAAAGAAGC
>JBCCXH010000292.1:0-6930 GCA_039192005.1 Bacteroidota bacterium | reverse complement strand
TAATTAGGAAACAAAAATTAAGGTTTGATTTAAGCTAATGAACCGTAATCGTCGTCCATAAGGTGGTCGATCCCTATTTCATAGACGTCATTAAAATCTACATAATTTTCAACTGCCAGAGCCGCCTCGAAGTCTACAAGGTCTGCACAGGCATAATCAACGCATGCGCCATAGTCATCGTAATAATCTCCTGGTGCATTATCGTTGTAGACATAATTGTTTTCATTATCGTCGTCATCGTCATCAGCTTCGTTGCCTCCAACGTCCGAGATTCCCGATCCCGCAGAACTCGAAGATGAGGATCCTCCTACGAATTTAGAAGCTTTCGTCAGGTCAACCTGATTGATCTCATAGCTTAATTTTTCAAGGTCTAATTTCTTCATGGTTTCTTAATGAAATTATAGATTCTTTCCAAATGTACTTAAAGTCATTTCTTTAATTCTATTGAAAAGAGATTTTCTTTCGACAATTATTTCAGCGGTTCCCGTTGCTTCTGTACCAATGGTCAATAAATGCCCTGAGCTACTAGTTAAATCGTCTGAGAGATCAATACTTATTAGGTATACATTGTCTTTTTGAATGGAAGAAATAGAGCCAATGGTCCCATTCAAATACCCAAACTCCTGATAAGGATGGCTGTCAAGTTTGATTCTGGCGATCTGGTCCACTTCGACTCTGCCGGAGCCGGTCGATGGGAGTTCACCAAGCACGGTCATTTCATATCGCACGGGAATGATGCTCGCCAGGCGCCTTCCTACCTCGAAAAATTCCCCGTTTTCCCAAAACCCCAAAAACTCGACGTTACCCTCAAAGGGAGCGAAGATGTAACTTCTTAATCGCCAGGCAGCAATCTCTTTTTTTAACTCGATGTAACTTTTAAGTACCGCAAACTCATGCCTGGATTCGCCTTCTTTGTTTAGATCTATTTTTTCTGTAAGCTGATCTTTCAGGCTAAGCTCCTGCACTTCTTTTTCCAAAATGTCTTCTTGGAAGGTATAGAGGGAAATCTTCCTTTCATTGAAGTTTCTCAGACTCAACCTCAATTGATTATCCGCAATGACACTATCCAGGTTGAGTGCCGAATCAATCGAGAGTATTTCACCTTCTATCGTGAGGTTGGTATCCGTAAGGCTTGCTATTTTTTTTAAATTCCTGATTTGTTCTTCTGTTCGCTGGAGTTTTCTGGTTAGTATGTTTATTTCCTGTTCGTAGTTTGCTTGCTGAAACAAGGAATATTCAAGAACGGTATTAAGATAATTGATCGTCTTCTGTAAAACAGGTCCCAAATCCTCATCCAGCATATCTGATAACCGGTCATAATTTGCTTCTGCATAGATGTTATCAATGGCACTAAAAACCTGGTCAAATGCTTCAATGGCCTTCCGGTCTCCGTCGGACTTGATATAGAAAAGAGGCTGGTCTTTTGCGACTATTTGGTGGTTTTGAACCAATATCTCGACCGGGCCTGAGCTATTTGGTACCACTTCCGTTGGGGGGGGTGTTAAAGAAATCATCACGGGAGCGCTGATAACATCCGGGGATTTTAGGGTCATGGTCAAAAGGATGATGACCCCAAGAATGACGGATAAAACAACGTAGATCCATAGGTGACGATCTGCATCATGCAACACGAGTTTTCTGTCTTCAAAGCCGGAGTCAGAATTATCCATGAAAAAGTGCTGAGTTGATAAGGACCGATAAATAATACACGCTTGGGAAACCTGCCGCAAACGCCAATAAAAAGTTGTTTAACCCCATAAAGTAAGCATTGCCTGCGTGAAAAGCTACACCCAATCCTATGAACAGCAAACTCCCCATGGGATGCATGATGGCAACAAAGGGGAGAAAGAAATCAAAACAAATGGTAGACCATGCCATCACTTTGAAAAGAAAAGGTTTAGTTAATAGCTTGAAGTAAAACTTACTGTCGCCGTAAGTGTCTGTGGCTAATACCACCCTCATGGCATCACCACTTCTCCATTTTTCAGATGTTAATTTAAAGTATCCGGCAGTAACATAGGAAATGAGTAAGTTGACGGCGATGAATGACATCGCCATTTGACGCAGTAGCAAATCCGGGCTCAATTGAGCAACCACATACCCAAAAAGTACGATTAATTGGATCTGATCCGCAGCAGAATTGGATGACTTATGCCTGACAAATGAGAGCCATTGGATCAATAAAACGAAAAGAAGCACCGGGGCGGATAGATAAAACAAGGATACGAATGTCGCCGTTGTCTTTATCCATATCAGTGGCATAAAGGCTTGGTCAAAGATAAAAATGCGGGTGCGGCCAAAAAGGGATGAAAACCTTAGTCTCGGCAGTACCAGGTAATGCGAAAAAACGCCTCCTTTTTTATAGATTTTTCTTTTAGCAAGGGTTTCCAGGCTATCGATGAGGACTGATGAAAGGATCAGGTACCTTGTGAGTTCCAATAGGTTAGCTATCGTCATGAGGACATTTTAAATGTGTGTACCATATAAGGCTTTACTGCCAGTTTTTTTTCATGATATTGACTCCTGACAAAGGCAATCTGAATATGACCTTCAGTGGATAAGGGCTCATTCGTTTTAACGGTGTTCAATACATAGGTACGAACAATGTTCCATGAAGGGTAGATTTTAATCAACTTTTGAAGCTCTTCTTCCCGGCCCTCTCTTTTCATGTCCACGTGCATCTTAGAGATGTCCCGAATGGCCGAAACGATCAATTTTTGCACCCTGAGCGAAGGGTTCCAAAATGTACCCATCACCGTTCTTTCCTTTGAAAAGGATAGTTCTTTGAAGTCGGGTAAGCCTTCGACTCCTGGCTTCAAGATCCGGTATAAAACATGTATGTCATAGAATACCGGATTGGGCGCAAAAAGCGAATAAACCGGACATAGGAAACTAAATCCATTTACTGTCAGGTAGCGAAGGATCTTTGGTGGCTTTTTCAACAGGACCTGACGAATGATCACCATTGCTGTCCATATAGAAAATAATGATGCGAATGCGAAATGTACTGGACTCATCGTGTTGATCGTTTAATGTTGGATTTCCAGAAAATCCTGAAAAAATAAAGAACTAAAAATTCTGCTCTGCTCTTTGGTACTGATCTTAAAAAATAGGAACAACCGATCGATAAAGAGGAACGTATAACGCGGGTAAATTACATGAGGATCCTGAATCGTCATTTGATGTTGGTTGGCTCGTATCGCCTGTTCAAAGCCTTCCAGAAAATCATCAAAACCAGCTCCTAATGAAGGAAGCTCCAGTGGTTGCGTGTGGATCATTTTAAGTAAACGTCTGTTGATTTTCCATTCGAGATTGACATTATGGAGCTTCTGGTTTTCTATAAAACTTACTCCTTTTAACAGGATCATCATGTATTGGGAGAGGTCAAACCTTTTATACCGCTTCAGCATCACTTTCATGTGATGAAAAATAATCGCTACTCGCTGGTTTTTAGATGGATAGGTGGAAGATAAAAAGACGCAGTAATCGTAGACTAAATTGACAAAGTCCCAGCTTTTAAAAAACATCAGCTCTTTTCGTAAAAAAGCCAGGGAGACACCATCGCAAATGGAGTCCCTTGCCTTATTCGGTTTTAAAACATGGAGTTGGTCATCAATCAATAAAGAGATTTTGGTGGAGGGTGTTGCTTGATTGCTAGCGAGTCGTAAGGTGTGATTAAACCTCTTTTTTACCTCATCCGGGAATGCCGCTTTTTTGGAAGAAAACAGCGAGGTAATATAAACCAATGGCGCTGCTCCCGAGAGGTGATCGTATACTTCCCGATGTTCGGTTTTCAGTCTGCCCATGCTTGAGTCGTCCACGCTGCCGGTATAATACCTGATGGTTTCGTTGCATACCTGAGATAGCAAAACCTTTTGGTATAAATCATCCTCGGTGTGTTTCAGTAAGTAGATCAGGTCCCTTATCTTTTCTTTTTTAAGATCTGCTTCGGTCAGGTCAGGAAGGTTGATGGCGCGGCATGATAGTAAGATGTTTTCAGACAGGAAGAGTTGTCCCGTTTGATGAAGTTTTGCAATCAGTTCTTCTATAAACAAGGAAGAAACTACCTGTCCTGAAAAGCCGTTTGGTAAAATGACTTTGGCGGCTTCGAAAGGAGCGTTGTCAGCGATG
This sequence comes from Bacteroidota bacterium, assembly GCA_039192005.1. Lineage (GTDB taxonomy): Bacteria > Bacteroidota > Bacteroidia > Cytophagales > Cyclobacteriaceae > Ekhidna. The sequence goes on along the minus strand of JBCCXH010000292.1, from coordinate 2,799 downwards.
ATTATGCCCTCTTTTCCATTTTCTGAAAGGATGATGGAAACATTCTTCAGGCGTTTACTTTCAATGAATTGATATAACTCAGCCTTCATTTGTCCAATTCAAATTTAATTTTCCAATAGGGATAACCGGCGGCATCAAGAATGAAATAGGCCATTTGCATATACTCAACGAATCGTTCTTGTTCTTGTAAAACAGCCATCGGAAGGTCAAAGTAGTGAATGTATTTCAAGATACTCGTGTAGACTTTTTTCGTCTTTTTGAAAAGTCGCTTTAAGTGATCAATATTTCCCGCAGTCACATGATCCTCCATACTATCCCGGTAGATCTTGAATAGGGTGCTCATGTTTAGCAGTTGTTTTACAGGATTTGAATGTCCGACTTCATATTGATCGAATTTAATAATGGCTAGTTGGTGCAGGTCGCTTGGCATTAACTCTATTCTTACACCACTGTGCAAGTTGATGGTGTAGGAAATGATCGGGTCTTTAGGTTTACCGTTTACAATGATTTTATCCGTAAAATGGTAGCTGGCGATGCCACCAAATAACCGTCGAATTTCTTGAAGAAATTGAAGCTGGTACGCATCATCATTTATGATCAAGAGATCAATATCTCCGGGGTACCTTGAGACCTCTAAGCCCAACTCTTTCCAATAAATCGACCCTGCCAGGCTCAGTTTACCTTGTATGAAATCACTTTTGAAGTGCTCGTAGATCATATCCATTGCCTGATTGACTGTTTCTTTCGTATCCATCACCTTTGTTTTTGAAATAGACTACGTCTGCCTGCTACGTCATAGATTTTGAGTTGATCCATTATTAGTGAAGTCATCTGATAATTTATAAAATCATCCATACTGCCCTTATAATTTGTTGGCATGAAGAGACGATAATCGTCACGTAATTGGGTGTAGTGATCTTTTGTCTTTTCCAGGATATGATCCAGTTCAGGATGTGGGATGTCACTTTCTGTACCCGCTCTGGTGAAAAAGCCGGTGTTTGTATGTACTGCCTCATACATATCAGCGTCAAATGCATCGGAGATCGACACTTCTCCTAAAAGCTCCGAGATCAGGGCATGAGCAAGGTTGTATCTAAAGTCGTAACTATATAACTCCGGGTGCATCGAACTCTTCTTTAAAAACGCCTTTAATAGCTGATGGGAGCACTCCTGAAATACTTTTTGGGATTTCATGCCTCCACGAAAGGCATAGCTATCGTGGTATTCCAGTAGGATCAAACTGTTTTCAGAAACAGATGTAAAATGTTCTTGTATGATTTTTAGACGATTGGTGTCGGTGTCTTGCAAAGAAAAGTTGAATTTAAAGCCATATTCGAGGAAGGGGTCACTCTCAAAAAAGAAATCGTTCAGGTTTTCTTCCCGAATAAGGTTTTGGAAGGTGACATATCCTGGCTCATTGTGGTCTACCTCCTTGAAAACTAAAGAAAAAATCTGCTTTGCTTCAGCCATAGCCGGTTGCTTTGTTCTTGGTCCGGGTACGATATTAATAAAATGAAAGTGAACATCAGTCTTTAGCGTAGTAATTCATAATTGAACTCGTTATAATAGCACCATTAAAAAGCTTCTGAGATGTGAACTCATTATGCATCTGACAAAAGGAGGCAAAGCACAATTGATTAACTGAAGTATGGGTAAATGAGTGAACAAACCCACCAGCATTTTTTGAACCTAACAAGTTGAATGAAACAGTCACACGAGTGTACTCTAATCGTCTATGGCTCATTGGCGCCTGAACAACCCAATCACGCACAGATCGCGCATATAAAAGGAACCTGGAAAAAAGGCACGGTGTTAGGTCGCCTGGAGCACGACGGTTGGGGAGCCAGCATCGGATACCCGGGATTTGTGACCTCGGATCATCCCGAGCCCATTGAAGTGCATATCCTGTTTTCTGATCAACTCCCACGTCATTGGGGGCAGTTGGATGCATTTGAAGGCGATGAATACACACGGAGGGTGATTGACTTTACAACAGAAGACGGGCAGGTTGGGTACGGAAACATTTATGCGCTGAGGAAATGAGTGATTTCAGGTCGATAAGCCCTTTCGGCCTTGTTGTGTTTTATGACCAACAAGCAAACGGATAGCTCGCATATAACACCAGCGAGGGCTAAAAGGGACACACTCTCTTCTTTCTGTCAAAAGTAAAAATGCGTAATGCGTACCGGAAGAAGGGTTAAAGTTTTGAGCTACTTTTCTTTTATTTCAAGCCCTTTAACTCGTGTGAAATGCTTTTTATTTCGGGTCAAAACGGGAAGTTCATGAACTAATGCTGTAGCTGCAATAAAAATATCCCTGAACTCAATAAGCTGCCCTGACTTCCTCAATTCCTGATAAATCATGGCTGCTCTTTCCGAAATAGATTTTGTAAATGAAAGAGCAGGAATGTCATCAGTCAATGTTTTGACATCAACCCACTTCTGAGGTGTTGTTGCTCCCATGTAAAGCTCATAGAGGGTAATGGAACTAATGAATAGTTCAGTATCATCCGGAAGATTTGAAAGAATAGTGTTTGGTTTATCTTTTGCTCTCAAGTATTCAATGAATACGCCGGTATCAACTACCATTCCTCTGTTTTCCAATCCTTAAACTGATCCCTTGATTCTTCAATCATTTGAATGTCTGCGGGTGACCAAACAGATACATTTTTGATTTTTGACTTCCATACTTTCATGTCAAACGCTTTTTCCCCTTTATGTTTGGTGAGTACAAAATCTAAAAAATCGTTGACCTCCTGTTGTACAGTTGGAGATAGCATATTGTATTTTACAAATAAAT
>JBCCXH010000291.1:0-6947 GCA_039192005.1 Bacteroidota bacterium | reverse complement strand
CCGAGGCCTCCCGTTTGTGATTCCCTACTGGTGGTTCTTCTCAGAGGGTAGCTGATGCTGGCTTGCATCAATTCCAGGTAAGATTCAGAGGAAGGTGTTCCCGAGCGTTTAAAATTGGAATTGACGGATAAATTGGGTGTAGTCCCGACAAAAGCAGGATTCAGGATGGACGTACTGGCGAAGTACTGTGAAAACTGCCCTTCCTGCGAAAAGCTCAGGAGGGAAAATAACGTCAATATAGTAGTGAGTAATACGTTTTTCATTGGTTGAGTAATAATACTGATCCACTTTTCCTGTACATCTGAGCATCAGCAATTAATTGAATGGAATAATAATAAACACCTTCTTCTGCATTTGATCCTGTGTTGAGTCTTCCGTCCCAACCTGCCAGTGTAAGATCCAGATCCGCACCTGATTGTGTATAGGTGTATACTGGTTCGTTATAAGTATTGTAAACAGTGATGTTAATGCTGTTTAGGCTCCCTCCTGAAAAGAAGGGCCTGAAAAGACTATTTTCTTCATACGTGGCATTTGGTGAAAAGGTGTTAGGGATAAAAAACTGAGGCCCGCTAACCAATGGTATCCACGCGACCGCTATGCGCGTCGGAGTCGTAGAGATGCGGATGGCATCTGTACTTTCTATTCTACCAGACGTTTGTGTAGAAGCTCCGTTTTGAGGGGTGGCCGCTACGCTGGTCAATGCCTGGAAGATGGTGTCATTTTCTGTAAAAACAACAATGGCCGGTTCATAAAGATTGGAATTGATGGCGGCCCCATTGGAAAAGTTGACAAAGTCCAGCCCGGAAAAATCGACGGTGACTTCTACGTTCGTAGAGTCTTCGATAGTAGAGACTCTCCACTCTACCTGGCCGGCTATTCCGACCATGTCTTCTGTTGGGAGTAGCGTCGTGGGATCAGGTTGAACACATTCTACCTGAAAGACAATGTCGGGGTCTGCAGAAGAAAAAGTGATGTAATTGGCAAATCCGTTGACGCCCATCGGGAACGTCACAGGCCTGCCCGTACTGATGCCAATAAGGCTCCCTTCCACGTAACCCTGGCCTGTATTGTCTGATTCACCCGTAACAACCAGGTCATCAATTTCTTCAGCCTGGATCACTCCATTGGTCACGTCTAGCATACCTGAGACGAGTGCGCGTGGTGTTTCGATGTTCAAATCTCCTTGTTTGTTGACTTCAATGTCCTGGATGTAAAGGGTATCACCAATTAAATTCTGATCACCTGCCCCTACAAAGCGAAGGCTGCCGACGGAGTCGTGTTCCACAAAAATCATGTCGCGGTATCATATAAAAGTTCCTTAATTATACAGTGTACCGTTAAAAGTCGCATCACCTCCTAAATACAATGAAGCACTGGAACCTATGATCAGGTTTGTATCGTCTCCGAAGGTGATGTTTTGTGCGATGGCCAGCATAGTTGTCAGCGATGTCATAACCAGCAAAAAAATCTTTTTCATCCGCATTCTTTTAATTATCTGCTCTTCCTATTTCCATCCAATAACTAACTCCAGTTCCCAAAGGATCTTCAATGTAAATTAAATGCAAGGTATCTCCCGGATCCATGTTGAAATTCACCCCTCCGTCCAGCTGAATATTACCAGTAGTCAAAGCATGTTGTACGATAAATGCATCCGGGCCACCATTTGCCTGACAAATAAGGATTAATTCTTGTCCGGGAATCGCATCCACATCATCAATACTTTCTACACTGGCCGTTGGTATGGTTCCACTTAAAAGATGTACCCGCTGTATTGGGGGAGGCAATACCTGAGCAGCCGCACTGATTGGCAGGATGGTGGTATTGGGGATAGAAACCAGCTTTCCGGTTAGCTCTACGGTGCCATCTACCCTAACGAATCCCTCTGCTCCATTGTGCTCGACCTTCATTATGTCTATTGGAATGTTACCATTTAATGGTATGGCGCCCAAACTCAAAGAAGACCCATTGAACGTATTGGTCCAGTTCTCTGCGGCAAATATTTCTATAAAACCGGCCAATTCCGGTGTGCCGTTGGGACGCGTCCCTTCGATAAACACCCCACCTATTGGGTCGCCACCCAAAAGCGTAGGATTGGGATTGACCAATGTAAGATTTGCCGCCGAGCCTGGTGTCGTCGGTCCTTCAGTTGCAATGTTTTCCCAGGCACCTGCATTAAATAACTGGAGACGGTTGGTGCCTCCATCATCAAAGCGGATCATGCCATCCTGCTCTGTACCTGCATCAGGTTGTCCAAACCGAACGCCAAACCGAAACTCGGCATTTCCGGTCTCGTCAAGCTCCAGGGTTGACTTCACGTCGCCTCCGTCACCGATGTTAATGATGGAGCCGGGAGTTCCGGGTTCCACCTTTAAAAAGGTAATCTTACTGTCTTGCTGCATAAAAACCATACTTCCGGGATCTCCAGATAGTCGGATCAGCTGGTTGTTGATGGGATCGGTGTAATCTACGCCTAAGTTTGTTCCGATGAAATTGCCTGAAATGGGATTGTTAGAACCTGAAGTATTCGTAAAGCTGGAAAGCGCAAAGGAGCCACCCAACTGGAGCAACGACTCCGGAGTAGCCGTTCCGATTCCTACGTTTCCATTATCATAAAAGAGGTCTCCCTGGTCGTCTTCCCACGGCGTGGCATCATTGGAAATGGTGGCCCATGCTGTACCGTCCCAGAAATAGTAGGTGCTTTCTGTTTCGTCAAAAACCATCAACCCGTTGTCATTGGCGGTCAGGTTCATGTTATTTCGTTGATCAGTGGTTAGTCTTGGCATCAACAACCCCTGGTTACCATTTGGAGAAGATAGGTGTAAGACGGCATTGGGATTGGGGTTATCTACATTCACTCCTACGGAAAACTCCTGTGCGAGTAGCGATCCGTTACCTACCCAAAGAAACGCGATAATAATATGTTTTAGCAGGTGTTTCATATGACTGGTTTCCAATATTTTTAAAAGTATCTGTTTAATTTGATTGAATCACTAAATTTTAGAGCGAGCCTTCTAATGATTCGACCAACACGTATTTTATGTACATAATGAAACCTCGAATAAAGTAACCTGTCGACGTTATAAAATTTACAAATAACGATAAGTAAAAATTAATTCGAACGGGAGATTTCTACCCAGGCATTCACCGAGCCGGCTGAGACGTAGACGAAATGAATCGATGATCCTTCGTTCATAGCAAAAGGGACATCTGCATTTAGTCTAATATCAGGGAGTCCACTAGGTATGTTTGTACTTCCTGATATTAAAATCAGGATAAGTTCCTGGCCTACTACTCCTGTGCTAATCCCCGAAACATCAGGCCCACCTTCCAGTAAAATAACTCGTGAAACCGGGTCAATGGCGGCATTTACATTAAGATCCTGATCACGTGGTACACTGACTAAATTACCATATAGCTCTACGCCATCACCAGTTACTGCCATTTGTTCTACAGGCCCCCCTGGCGAAGCAACCGGTGTAGCAGAAAACCTGATTGATGACCCAAAGTTATTGGTCGTAACCCAATCTTCTTCTGCCCTGGCTATGATTGTGGCAGACTCACTTGTTCCTCCGCCACCATTTCGACCATAAAATCGAAGACGTGAAAACTCATTTCCATTATTCAGAAAGCCAGAACCACCTGTTTTACCTCGGTACATGATCAGTTCCGCTGCTCCATTATTTGATAAAACCCCTACTTTCGCCTGACTGTCAGCAACTACACTTAACTGAAGGTCATTTGTATTGGTTGGTGCTATTATCGGTTCCATATCAAATCCTAATGTAAAGTTCTTGTCATCCTGATACGAGTCTTCCAAAAAAGAAAGTGGTTTCCATGTTGGGGTAGTACCCGTGTAGGCTTCAACTACTTCTTGTGATGTATTGTATCTAATCATACCTACCTCCGGAGTGCCCGGACGCTGACCATTGGTACCTCTTGTCAGGAGCGAAGCACCTGTACCTTCGAGTCGTACGATTCCTTCGTCTATTCGTATGTTCTCCGTTGGTGAATTGGAGCCGCTAAGTGTGGTTCGAAAAGATAAAGATGTTCCTAAAGAATTTCCTATTAAATCAAAGTTCTCCGTCGCTTGGGCACTGATAGAGGCAGTAACCGGATACGTCCCTCCTGATTCCAGGCCGGCATATACCAACTCTCCAAGTGGATCACCACCTTGTACATTAGTAGGTGCTCCGTGTGAGCCATTGGACCTTGAGAGTCTCACCTCAGGAACTCCTGAGAAAGAGTGAGCGGATAAGAAAGCCTTGCCCCCATCGGCTACGACTGCCAATTGTTGGTTGTTTCCACCAAACAGCGGCTCGGGTTGAAATCCTATTGAAAAGGTATTCGCATTATCAAATATGGTGGTCGCAAAACCTCCACCAGCAGGTGCTTGCCAGGTACCGTTACCAGATGCATCTGAAGTTAAGACTAAACCGGCACCGGCTCCGTTCGGTATTTGTATCGGTTCGGCACCTTGTAGAAGCAGGTCCGGCCCTACCCCTCCATTGTTAAGATCTACGGTTGCATCTGCTCCAACAGAAGTTGCCACAATCCCGTGTCCGGAAGAGCCCCCATGAATCACTCTTAATCCATCTTGAGGCCCCACTATATTGAGATCTAATCTTCCAGTTGGATTCGCCGTACCTATTCCCACCCGGTAATTGGAGTTGGTACCATCGCCCAAAATGATGGTATTGGAATTATTGGCTACCGTTCCGTTTCCAATAGCAATCGTCTCAAACGCGCCATCACCTACCCTTGCGCCATTTCCAATGGCCATGGAATTGGACTCTTGTACACTTGCGCCATTTCCGATCGCAATGGAATTTCCTGAGGGAGTGGAGACATCGTTTACGTCTGCATTGCTTCCGATCACAATGTTATTATCGGTCTCATCAGACACATCGGCGGTGTTGCCTATGATAATGTTAGCACTTCCGTCATTACCTGCCAGCCCGGCGCCTGCGGTTGGTCCAATGACAATGTTATTTGACTCGTTAGGGGGAGGTGCAAGTGTTCCCGCGATGTAGTTGTTATTTCCATCAACAGTAAAGTCACCTCCTCCACCAGCAGGTGCCCAGGTCAGGTTACCTGCCCCATCATTGGTCAGTGCACCCGCTCCCTGCGTATCGGGAAGTGTCAATCCATACGCATTGCCACCAAGTATGTCATCTGGCGCCTTGATGGAAACACCCTCATTTCCATCTCCGTCTTCAAATTCCAGCGTATTGGCATTGGTTCCATTTCCTACCACTTTTGTCCCTGTTCCCTTTAAACGAATTTCTCCGCTACTTTCAAGGTTCATCCAATCAATAATATCTGCTCCCGGATCTACCGGATTGCCTATTCCGGCAGGCCCGTTTACAACACTTAAGAAGCTGATGTTACCGCCATTCATGGAAATGACACTGGCTCCGTCTGCATTTAGTCGGAAAATCGTATTTTCAGTTGGCATCGTTTTATCAATTCCGATATTCGACGTAATCACGTCTGCATCAATAGCAGCAGGAGCGGTTTTAATCAGGTGATTCATTCCAATGGTGCCTACCTGCAAGGCATTTTCGGGGGTATTGGTATCAATCCCTACATTACCGGCGGTGTAGGAGATGATATTTCCTGCCTCGTCCCAAAGGGAGGCTCCCAGTGGTACCCATCCCCCGTCATAGGCTTCAAATCCTTCTGAGCCCGGTTCATTACTGTAGCGAATCATTCCATCTACGGGAGTTCCCGGCCTGGCCACGTCATTTCCTACGGGTAACTGGATGGCATCTGTGGTTCGTACATCCAATGAAACGGCGGGGGTATTGGTTCCAATACCAATGTTCTGACTTCCGTCCCCAAGGATAATGGTGTTTGCTTGTCCTGCTGTGGTTCCTGCCCCAATGGCAACAGCATTTATTTGTGTGGCACTTGCTCCGTTTCCAATGGCGATGGCATCGTCAAACGTGGCTTCTGAGTTAAACCCAATAGAGATACTCGCATCTCCTCCTGTTTCTGACGCACGCCCTAAAGCCAGGCTGTTATTTACTCCGGCGCCTGTAGTAGTGGCACCATCTCCAATGAGTGTGTTCCCTGACCCGCTTGTCAGCAGGTTTCCTACTCCTTCACCAATCAATGTATTTCGAGCTCCGACACCTAATACCGCAGCTGCGTTTCTACCATAAATCGTATTGTCTGCACCGGAGAAAGAAGGACCGGATCCTGTCCCTCCACGGATGGACGTAGCGTTAGGCTCGTCAATCGGGCCTCCTGCGATGTCACTTAATAAAGCCAGGGTTCCATCTGCATCCGGTAGGTCATAGGTCCGGGTAGTAGCCGTTGATAATCCTGATGCGTCAAATTGTGCGACTTTGGTATTGTCTCCTTCATCTACTAACTGAAAAACATCATCTTCCACGGTGATTTCTGTTCCATCAATGGCCCCGCCTGTCACGTCAATGTCATCGAAAATTACATTGGCACTAAAGTCAGCAGCGGAATTCACATCCAATGTTCCGGTCCCGTCGATCACAAAATCTGCCGTAGCCGCAGTGGTCGTAATCGTAACTGGTCCAGTGAGCGTACCGCCCAGGTCGATGTTGTTTCCTGTTAGGGTGATGCCATTTCCTGCTACCAAAGATGCTGCAGGAGTCACCGCATCCCAATTTGATCCATTAAAAGTCAATACATCGCCGGTAGTTGCTACACTGGTCGTCGTATGGTTACTCATATTGAAGGCATTCCCTCCTATACCTGATGGATCATAGGTTCCTTGAAGCATGTCGCCCGTTACCGTGGGGGTGACAGCATCCCAATTTGATCCATTAAAGGTCAGTACATCGCCGGTGGTTGCTACACTGGTCGTCGTGTGGTTACTCATATTGAAGGCATTCCCTCCTACACCTGATGGATCATAGGTTCCTTGAAGCATGTCGCCCGTCACCGTAGGGGTGACAGCATCCCAATTT
>JBCCXH010000290.1:0-6951 GCA_039192005.1 Bacteroidota bacterium | reverse complement strand
CTCTTTGAAAAGAAAGCTTACATGCAAATGCAACTAAATTACCTGGCACACCAGAATAAACTTTATTTTTCCCTTTATTAAAAGGAGCACTTTCAACTAAGTGCATGTAAACATGATCTTCTTTAACTTCTAAACTTATTAATCCCTGAATGATCGGTGAATTATTAATGATAGTCAGTTTGTAAACATCTCTTTCAGGCTGTTTTAGTTCTTGACTCCAATTGAACTGCCAACCATTTTTCTTAGTTGTTGTTTTTAGATCCTTATTTATTAATCTCAAAATGTTAGTGGGGAAACTGTCACCAGAAATCACATTTTTAATTGAATTTGTTAATTCATCAATCTCAATTTCAAATCCTTCTTCCTTCTCATTGTTCATATTATGTAGATATACTTAATCTAAACCTTGAATTTTGGTTCAACAAGCTAGTTTAGATTACTTTTCTTGAGATAGATAAATTCGGAGAGCCTGATAAAATTTGTAATCAATTACATGTAAATTTATTAAGATCACCGATTACCATTAGCCTAAACTAATTTCGTTAACATCGTGATGCTTTAAAGTTATAAAATCTTAAGCGTTTCTATCAGGTAATCAGAACCTATCAAATACCAATTTCTCCTTTCTTTTATTAACAACATTTAACACCATAAATCCAACGTATCTTCCAAACTTCAAATCCTTGTTTTCTATTTGCGCTCATCGCATATTTTTGCACCCTCGTTAATGAATGAAAGATGGAAAGCCAAGTAATAGATAAAGACTTACAGAAAGAACACCAGGAAAAAATCAGCAAGGTCGTATCCGAAGTAGGAAAAGTAGTGATCGGTCAGGAGTACATGGTCAACCGACTACTGGTCGGACTATTTACTCAGGGACACATCCTATTGGAAGGCGTACCCGGTTTGGCGAAGACCTTAACCGTCAATGCCCTGGCAGACGTACTCCATCTGGATTTCCAACGCATACAGTTTACGCCCGATCTATTACCCGCTGATTTGGTTGGTACCATGATCTACAACCAGCAAAAAGCAGAATTTGAAGTGAAGAAAGGACCGATCTTCGCCAATTTGATTCTCGCAGATGAGGTAAACAGGTCTCCTGCAAAAGTGCAGTCTGCGCTATTAGAATCGATGCAGGAAAAGACCGTGTCCATTGGAGAGACCACTTACAAACTGGACCGACCGTTTTTGGTTATGGCAACTCAAAACCCGATTGACCAGGAAGGAACCTACCCGTTACCGGAAGCACAGGTAGACCGCTTTATGTTAAAAGTACACGTAGGGTACCTAAACAAGGAAGATGAACTGAAAGTGATGAAGCGAATCTCCGACATGTCATTCAGCCCTGAGCTACAAACGGTATTGACTAAGGAAGACATCTTCTCCATTCGGAATGAAATCAATCAGGTCACCGTTTCCGAATCCATCGAACGGTACATCATTGAGTTGGTATTTGCGACCCGAAACCCAAAGGAGTATAAGCTGGACCATGAAGCGCAGTACATTCAGTTTGGAGCTTCACCAAGGGCCTCCATCAATTTAAACCTGGCAGCTAAAGCCATTGCTTTCTTTAATCAGCGCGATTATGTCTTACCGGAAGATGTAAAGGAAATTGCAATGGACGTGATGAATCACCGGATTCTTTTGAATTACGAAGCAGAAGCGGATGGCGTTTCTACTCAGGATGTCATCGGGTCCATCCTTTCCAAAGTGAACATCAGCAAGTAGGCACGATAGCATCGTACGTTTGGTATTTCCTCCGTTTTCCCAAATACAGTTGACTTGTAGCATCTGGATAAATAAAGCGTTAACTTCAATGCTATCTTTTGGGGATTAGTTACTCATTAGCCCACCTAATAAAGTCCAAACATTCCAAAAGAAACTTGGGCATTCGGTTTCATAAAGCTTTGAAAATCTTGCCTCTAAGTTGTATCTAATTACCTTTGCGCACTTATTTTCAGCATGTGGTCTAAACTCGCTCATATCATCCTTCGATTTCGCGTTACGCTAATGGTCATTCTGGCCATCATTACCGCGTTTATGGGATATCAATCCAGAAACATCAAATGGTCCTACGACCTGGCGAACATCGTTCCGGAAAAAGATCCGGACATGATCTACTTTCGTCAGTTCCGAAAAACATTTGGAGAAGACGGTAACATCCTCGCAATCGGGATACAAGATAGTGCCGTATACGAAACGGCCAATTTCAAAAAATTCAGTGATCTCACATTAGGATTGGCAGAAAAGGAAGGCATCAGGAACGTCCTGGGCCTACCCAACCTTCAAATGCTAAAAAAGAACAGTGAAAAAGGAGCTTTCCAATTTCAGTCCGTTTTTGAAGCCATCCCCAAAGATCAGTCTAAACTGGATAGCCTGTTGACCTTTGTTACTAACCTAAAATTTTACAGTGGGCAGCTCATTAACCCGGAAAATGGAGCTACACTTATTTTGGTCACCATTCGAAAAGAGGTGCTTAATTCGAAAAACAGGGACCAACTGGTCAATTACGTGATTGATCAGGGCAAAAAGTTTGAGAAAGAAACAGGGATTGATGTCCACTTTGCCGGACTGCCCTATTCCAGATCCATCACCACCGGTAAAGTAAAAGCCGAATTGAACATGTTTCTGGTGCTCTCTCTTGTCGTGACGGGCATTATCCTCTTTGTGTTCTTCCGGTCTTTCAAAGCCGTTCTTTTCCCACTCATTATCATCGGGGTCGTGGTCATCTGGGCGCTCGGCACACTGGCCTTGCTGAAATTCAAGATTACGTTACTTACTGGTCTGATCCCTCCCATTATCGTGGTCATCGGAATCCCGAACAGCGTCTACATGCTCAATAAATATCACCATGAATTCCAAACACATGGTGACCAGATGAAAGCACTCAGCCGGATCATACGAAAAATTGGGGTTGTTACCTTCATTACCAACATTACGACTGCTGTAGGTTTCTTCGTTTTGATCTCCACTCAGATCAATGTATTGGTTGAGTTCGGGATCGTGGCCGGAATAAATATCCTTGCTACTTTTATTGTCAGTATCATCCTCATCCCAGGTGTCTTCTCGCTTTATAAGCCACCTTCTCAAAAACACCTGAAGCACCTCAAGTTCAAGTTGTTAGATATGGTGATCGGAGGGTTGGACTACGCCGTTCATCGTATCCGGCCTGTCATCTTTATCGTGACGATCGGAGTGATTATCGTTTCAGCCTTTGGACTGACCAAAATAAAAGCGGTTTCCTACATGGTGGACGACATTCCGGAAAACAGTCCACTAAAAAGTGACCTCCTCTTTTTCGAAAAAAACTTCAGTGGCATCATGCCCCTGGAACTTATCATTGACACGGGCACGAAAAAAGGCGTTCAAAACCTTCGAAACCTTAAGAAAATTGATCAGCTTGAGCAGTTTCTAAGTAGCATCGACTACATCTCTCAACCGGTTTCTGTGGTGAGCTTTGCGAAAGCAGCCAGACAAGCTTTTTACAACCAAAACCCTGCTTTTTATTCCCTTCCTAACAATCGTGATTTAGGGTTCATCATGAAATACCTGGACGGTGAAGAAGAGAATCAGGATTTTTCACGATCGTTTGTGGACTCCACCGGCCAGATCATCCGCGTCTCGCTAAAAATAGCAGACATCGGCTCCAATAGAATGGACTCGTTGGTTTCTCAAATCATCTCACCAAAAATCGACTCGTTGTTTGCCGATTCTAAAATGGATGTCAACCTCACGGGCACCACGCTGATGTTTATCAAAGGCAATCAGTTCCTCATCAAGAACCTGTTGACTTCCATGGTCATCGCCTTTATCATCATCGCGATTATCATGGCCATTCTGTTCCGAAACGTGAAGATGATCATCATCTCACTCATTCCTAACATGATTCCACTATTAATCACAGCAGGCATCATGGGATATTTTGGTATTCCGCTAAAACCCAGCACCGCGCTGATTTTCAGCATCGCTTTTGGGATCTCTATTGATGATTCCATCCACTTTTTGGCCAAATACCGCCAGGAATTATTTGCCAATAAGTTCAACGTCTCAGGAGCGGTGAGCCGTTCCTTACGTGAAACGGGTTCGAGTATGATTTATACGTCCATCATTCTTTTCTTTGGATTTATCATCTTCATCTTGTCAGAGTTTGGAGGAACCATCGCCTTAGGGAAACTAACTTCCATCACATTGTTGTTTGCTATGTTAACAAACGTGGTCGTACTACCGGCACTCTTATTACAATTTGATACCGGCAGACGCAATAAAAAAGTACATCCGTTGATTGAAAGTGTTCCCGAACTTGCAGAAGGAATTGATAAAGAAGATAAATAATTGGTCTCCGAATTGTTAGCATGTACCCTGAATTCAAACAAGTTAGTTACCCTAAAATCGCAGAAGAGATTCAAAACTTCTGGGAAAAAGAAAAAGTATTTGAGCGTTCCGTAAACAGCCGGGAAGGTCGGGAAACCTTTACGTTTTACGAAGGCCCCCCATCGGCTAATGGTACACCAGGCATTCACCACGTAATGGCCAGAACAGTCAAAGACATTTTTTGCCGATACAAAACGCTACAGGGCTTTCAGGTAAAAAGAAAAGGTGGCTGGGATACACACGGACTTCCCGTTGAGCTACAGGTGGAAAAAGAGCTGGGCATCACCAAAGAAGACATCGGGAAGAAAATCTCGATTGCCGAATACAACGCCAACTGTAGAAAGGCGTTCATGAAGTTCAAGGACCAATGGGACGACCTCACCAGGAGGATGGGCTACTGGGTAGACCTGGACGATCCCTACATCACATTCGAGAAAGAATACATTGAGTCGGTCTGGCAGCTTCTAAAAAAACTGTTTGACAAAGGGCTACTTTATAAAGGATATACCGTACAGCCGTTCTCTCCTGCTGCAGGTACCGGACTAAGCTCACATGAACTCAACCAACCCGGCACCTATCAGGACGTGAAAGATACGTCCATCGTCGCGCAGTTTAAGGTTCGAAAAGATGACCGGTCTTCCTTTTTGTTTGAAACAGAAGACGAAGATGTTCGGATCATTGCCTGGACCACGACTCCGTGGACGCTGCCATCTAATGGTGCCTTAGTGGTAGGAGAAAAGATTCAGTACGTTAAAGTCAAAACCTACAACCAATATTCCGGAGAGTCAATCTCTGTTGTATTGGCTAAAGATCTTGTCGGGAAGTACTTTTCAGAAAAAGCGAAAGACCTTAAGCTGGAAGACTACAAAAAAGGAGACAAACTCATCCCTTATCAGGTAGCCGGAGCGTGGTCAGGCAAGGAATTACTTGAAATCAGGTACGAGCAGTTGCTTCCTTACGTTACCAATGCGCACCTTCAGGAAAAAGCGTTTCGAGTCATCCCCGGTGACTATGTGACCACTGAAGACGGAACAGGCATCGTACACATTGCTTCTTTGTTTGGCGCGGATGACTTTCGTGCCGCCGAAGCTGCCGGGGTGCCTCCGGTAGTGGTCAAAGACGAGCTGGGGCAGCCGGCCCCGCTGGTCAACAAACAAGGAAAATTTGTAGAAGAAGTCACTGATTTTGCGGGAAAGTATGTGAAGGAGGAGTATTACGGCGATGAAGAACGAAACGATCCGGCATTCAAGCCTACGGACGTACTCATCGCTATCAAACTAAAGGAAGAGAACAAAGCTTTCAAGGTTGAAAAATACGAGCACTCCTATCCGCACTGCTGGCGAACGGACAAGCCGGTGCTATACTACCCGCTGGATTCCTGGTTTGTCAAGACCACAAAACTTAAAGAAAAGCTGGTCGAACTGAACCAAACGATCAACTGGAAACCGGAGTCTACCGGTACGGGACGTTTTGGAAACTGGCTGGAAAATCTGGTAGACTGGAACCTGAGCCGGTCCCGGTACTGGGGCACTCCCTTACCTATTTGGGTGACGGAAGACCGAAAAGAGTTCAAATGCATCGGCAGTATTTCGGAGCTAAAAGACGAAGTCGCCAAATCTGTAGCCGCCGGTTTTATGAACGAGCCGCTTGCTGAAGATTTTGACCTGCACAGACCCTACGTAGATGAAGTCTTTCTCGTTAGTGAGTCCGGACAAAAGATGACCAGAGAACCCGATTTGATCGACGTCTGGTTCGATTCCGGTGCCATGCCTTATGCCCAATGGCACTACCCTTTTGAAAACAAAGACACCTTCGAAGCAAATTTCCCGGCCGATTTCATTGCAGAGGGAGTAGACCAAACCAGGGGATGGTTCTTTACGCTTCATGCCATCGCTACGTTGTTGTTCGATCAGGTTGCGTTTAAAAATGTAATCGCCAATGGCCTTGTTTTAGACAAGAAAGGAAACAAAATGTCCAAAAGGCTGGGCAACGCCATCAACCCGTTTGATACACTGGATAAATTTGGCGCTGACCCTACCCGATGGTACATGATCTCCAATGCCAACCCGTGGGATAATCTAAAATTCGATTTGGATGGGGTGACGGAGGTACAACGCAAGTTTTTTGGTACGCTGACGAATACCTATTCTTTTTTCGCCTTGTACGCCAACCTGGACGGATTCCAACAAAACGAAATGGACATCACGCCGTTTGAAAAAAGGCCCAGATTTGATCGGTGGATCCTCTCTGAACTCCAGATCCTGATCCGGGACGTCACTTCTTTTTATGAAGACTACGAACCCACAAAAGCAACGCGCGCGATTCAGGATTTTGTAAATGACTGCTGCTTGATAACCTCAGGACGAAGTTCTTCTAAAGAGTGCTTTGCAAGTTCGACAGTTATCGCGCTCATGCTAGCTGCCTTGAGCTCGCCAAATTCAGGGCTTTGGATAGCTTTGTGCTTTGCTGAAACAGGGCACCATGACTGAGCCCGAGTATGCCCGTGCAGCTGAAGCGAACAGATATCAACAGCAACGGCGACGTGGCTCGGTCCATTGGAATTACCAACGAAAAGAT
>JBCCXH010000289.1:0-6966 GCA_039192005.1 Bacteroidota bacterium | reverse complement strand
TCTTGTAGCATTGCCCAGGTCACATCTACTGGAGCATCAAACATCTTAACGTACATTTTACCATTGTGAACAACGCTGCCTAGTGCAAAATTCTCACCATTAGTAAAGTCTCCTCTGTTTCCATTAATGTCCCAATCGGTATCAAAATCTGTTTCACCGCTCTTGATTCGAATAGACCGGTAGTTTGGTCCTTCAGGGTCGGTGAAATTGCCAATGAAACCAGAAAGGTAAATGTTATTGTCATCACCGATACTTGCGTAGTTACAGTTAATGCACGAATAGTATCCGATACGAATGAAGTCATCCCACTCAATGATTTTTTCCAGTTGATCGGTAGCAACGTCGAAGACTGCCACGAATGTTTTATCCACTACCTCCCAGGTGTCTTCACCAGTAAAGAAAAGCTGTGTGAAAAATTTACCATCACGCTCAAGCATAAACCCACCAAAACCAGTTCCGACAACTTTAGCTGCGTCCTCACTATCCATTTCTGCAAGAATGGCATCAATTTCAGCAGAACAATCAATTTCACCCGTACGAGTCATTGTGTTCAAATCAAAAATCTGTAGTGCTTTTTGGTTGTCTGTATGATTTGAATAGTACCCTTTAGAACTTGTCGCAAAACCATAGGTAGGGCCACTGCCCACTGATCCTGCACCAAAAGGAATAAAACCAGCATCTGCCAAACGTCCAAGTTCATCCAATTCAAATTTTTGAACGCCGGGATCACCTAAAGGATTAGCAGGGGCGTAAATTGCACCATCATAGGCGTTTCCGGCAAAGCGCGTGGAGGCCAACTGGATCCCTTTTGTTAGGTGTTCGTTGATATCCAGATCCCCTTCAGGAAGGCTGTCTATTGGTACTAAAAAACCACTACCGGTTTCCGTATCTGTAACAATAAATATGGCAAAATTAGATGGCTCCGCAGGTGTATCATCTTCTGATGAACATGAAGCAATGATGATTGCTCCAATCGCCAACAATAATAAGTTATTGAGTTTTCTCATTTGAAAAGTATGGTTTAATCGTTTTTTAAAGTCTATAAGTCAGTTTGAATCTGTAGTTCCTTCCAGGTTTCTGTATTCGAAAATTGTCGAAAAGAACGGCATTGGTCAGGTTAATCACCTCAACATTGGCACTCACAGGAAGTGCCTTGAATGCGCACGTTAAGCCTACGTTTACTTGCTGTTGGGTAGGGATGAAGTTATTACTCACCGCCGGGAGCAATTCGCTAAAAAGAGTCGGCTCCAACGCCTCCGGGGTAGGAAGTAACAGGTATTTTTCAGTAAAAAGGTAATTACCATAAACGCTAAGTGATATCGGAAAGCTTAATGGGTCATCGAAACGACTCCTGACACTCAGGTTAGTGAAAAAATAAGGAATATTTGGTGTTCTGGAATTTTCAAGAATTACATCTGTTCCCGATGTCTCTGTTCGCCTCATGTCCTGATAAGTAATGGCTGCCCGGATCGTTGTCGCACGAAGAACATTCCATTTGAAATTGGTTTCTATCCCATTCGTGAGTTGAGCATCACTATTTCTGTTCACACTGCGCAAAAGATCGATGGGAAAAAGTCGGATAAAGTCAGTGGTCTTTCTGTAAAAAGCGTTGATCTCAACAGAAATGTCATCTAACTCATCAAGATTGGTTTTGAAACCGAAGTTTAAGTTTTTACTCTGCTCGGGTTCTAGTTCGCCATTCGGTAGTACAAATAAGAAGTCTCCGAAATACTCATCGGCTTCCGGTATTCGGGTTGCATCTTCAAAAGAAACGCGTGCATAGGAATCTCCATCTATCTCATACTTTATGGATTGACCCCACCCAAAGTTCTCCCTTGAAATTTTCTGAGTCAGACTCGTACCAAAAGTAGATGGTGCTTCAGCGTCTAAATAGTAATGTTTTACAAAAGACTCTCCTTTGAGCTTATCATCAAGGAAAGAGGTACGTATTCCAAATCCACTTACTACTTTGGTGTAAGTGGAAGGAATCGTTATGGGCTGAACATCCGTGCTAAGGTTTGCTTGCTGGAAAGGATCTGATCCTACTTGATCATATCCATTGTAGGTAGAGCTAAATTTTAATTTAAAGTGATCGTTTAAGGTATATTGTGTGATGAATCGCGCAACCTTTGTGTCAATATCAAGGCGTTGATCCCTGAGTTCGGTTTCGCCATTACTTGTTCGATTATCCGTTCTGCCAAACCTCCAGTCATAAAAGAACTCCGCCAGGTCCTGTTCTTTTGTGTCTCTTTGACTTATCGCAGCGAAGACATCAACATCCCAGCCGGGTAAGACTTCCTTCCTGTATCGTACATCGAAAACGGTACTGGTGGAGGCACGAACAACTTCGCCCAGCGCCTGAGAGGGGTTTATCTGTATTCCGTTTTGTACTTCGTCATCCTGATCAAAGTAAGTGAAAGTAACGTCTAATACATCCGCCCATGGAGCATCATGCAAACCCAGATTGAACGCCCCATATCTGGCAGTAGTCGCATCGTGAAATCTCCTGACTCGATAGGTTTCAGTGATGCCGCCTTCGTTGATGTCAAGATCAAATTCATAATCATTATCTGAATGAATAAAATAGCTACTAACACCAACATGTACGTTCGAATTGGGGAGGATGTGGTTGGCATTTAGGTTGACGGTATGGGTATTAAAAGATCCTATTTCATAGGAAGCATCCAGGTAGTTTTGGTCTTTTTCTTTTGTTGTGATATTCACAGCTCCACCAAGTGCATCTGCTCCTAACTCAATCGGGAGTACGCCCTTATATATTTCAACATTATCAATGATACTGGTAGGGACCAACCCAAGCCGGAATGCTCCTCCCAGATAATCGGTGGGTATTCCATCTTTAAAGAAACGAATCGCATTACCTTGTAAGCCGTTGATGTTGATATCCACGTTGCTTCCTACCCCGGAAGCTTGTCTTACTTTTACCCCCGTCACTTGATTAATGAGTTCGGGAATGCTGGTAGATTGTGCCATCGTTTTACTCACATCAATGGCTTCTACCTTAATCGGTTCTTCTCTTTTGAGTTGCGTGACTGATTTACCTTTAACGATGACTTCTTCTAATTCGGAAACAGCTTCATTCATGCGAAAATCAACGGTAACAACTCCGGTACCTGGGACAGAAACACTTTCTCTTCTGGTCTCAAACCCGATAAAAGAAGCTTCCAATACATATGCACCTTCGTTAACTTCTATAGAATAGCGACCATCAGCGTCAGAAATGCCTCCTTTATTGGTTCCTTTAATTTTTATGGTAACACCCGGCAGCGGCTCATTGTGGTGATCCATAACCCGGCCTTTAATGGTGCCAGCAAAAGAATAATAAATAGAAAAGGATAGAAAAGCGAAGTAACTAATAAGTTTCATTTTTGTTCTTAGAATTATTCTAAACCGCAAAATTGTAGGCTTAGTAGCTGCCATTCAATCCCCAAGAGTAGTGAAAAGAAATTAGCTATAATTAGCGATGAAGTGTTTCAAAACCTGTTAGCATCGTGTTTTCCGCTTTCAAAAAGATCGTTAGCTCAATACCCACGTCAAACCTCCTTCTTGTGCCATCTAAATGCCCTGTTCCATCAAAGAAACGGACCCTTGTAGTAAAAAACGACTGCTGCAAAACCAGGGCAAATACGTTGAGCGATTATTCTGTTTTTGCCCTCATTTCCTATTCATTCATTACTTTAGGTACAAGACAAAAGACAGTCACCTATGAAATACCTACGTGTCGGGCTTTGCCTTTTACTAGTAACTGCCGCGATCCAGCTGGCAACAGCTCAGGAACAAGATGATATTGAAGATTACGATGACTTTGACATTTCTCAATTTGAAGATACCGGAAACAGTAAAGCTTTTTGTACCAATAAGGTATTGGGACAAAGCCCAACGGCACTCATTAGCCTCGGATACGACGTACAGGGGCCGGCCAACCTGAGTACACCGGCGATCGGTTCATATGATGAGGAACGTGCGGAATGGCAGCTTGCCAGCGGTTTTCGATTCAACTCCAACGTACCCATTGTGTCAAAAAACTCCATCCTCGTCAACTGGGGGCTTAATTTCACACACCTTAAGTATCACAGCGGAAACGATGTAATCTACCAAAACCCTCTGAACGCCACACTGGACGATTTTCATCTGAATTGGCTGAATACGAACATTACCGTTTTTAAGCCATTAAACGACCGTCATTTCCTGCTGGCTCAGGCAGGCGTTGAACTCAATGGAGACTATTCGTTCAGTGAGGGTCCTTCTTTACGGAATGGCCGTGTTCCCCTCGCGTTGATTTTTGGTTTCAAACCCAATGACCGCTTCATTTGGGGGCCAGGGATCTCCCGCACGTACCTCGGTGGTGGATTGAACGTGATCCCGGTTATTTACTACTTCCGTACCTTTCAAAATGATAAATGGGGCGTTGAAGCCCTTTTCCCAGGAAGGATACAGGCAAGGTACCGAACCAATAGCCGAAACGTCTGGCTGGTGGGCTACAACGTAGAAGGGGCTACGTACAGACTGAGCAACTTTTCCCGCGTACCTGGAGCCAACACGGTGACGACTGAGCCGGTAGAGTTGCGTCGCTCGGAGATACGGGCCGGGTTTACCTACACACGCGGACTTAATGACTTTATCTGGGTAGGCGTACAAGCAGGCTACCGCATCAACTATTCCTTTGAGCTGGATGAAGGGGAGTTCTTTAGAGGTTTTGATGACGAAGGTTACCTACAGGAAAACGAGTTGGAAAATACCTGGTACCTACAGTTTTCCATCAGTTTAGTAAGTCCGTAGATGGCTTTATTTTTTCTTCATTCGGGTCCAGGTGTCTGTACGGCCGAAGACCGCAGCACCAATAAAACCACGCACTTCGATGGTATTGCCATCATCCTTTAGTTCGATCTTGCAGTCATACGTACTTCCATTTCTCGGATCATAGATGGTCCCACCCACCCAAAGCTTTTCCTCAGGGTCGTATTCAAAGTCTTTCAGAATCCGATAGCCCCTAAGCGGTGTTTCGCGCAGCGACTCGTCCGGGTTATTTACATCTTTTCTCGGTTCGTCATTTTCATCTTTAGGACTCTTTAGCCAGACAATTCGTCCGTAGTACTTGTTACCGATCTTGTCAATTTTGATTAATGAACGCCCTTCACTTGGTTTCCAGACACCCACCAGTTGATCTCCGTCCGTTGCAAATAGTGGCGTCAGGATGATAAGCGCCAGGACAAACAGGTAATTCTTTTTCATAACTATTGAGATTTCAGTAGGTAATGTTTAAGTCAAATGAAACGGTGGCATCTAGTTGATCCGCATCACCCGTCAGGTTCACATCTACAACCAGGGTAGCGGAAGGATCGTTCAGATAAGCCAATAGATCCTCGTTCGGGTTCGCTTCGAGGGTGATCGGCCCAGTGGCAGGTAGCGGACTTTTGGTTGCCACAGAAACCAACGGAAGGTCATCACTCACCCATTGTACCAGGACACTCTCCACACTTCCACGGAGAATACCGGGACTAAAAGCTACGGTAGCACCAGAGAGGTAAATGGCTTTGATTTTATTGGGATCAGTACCTGCTTTGTTAGCCAATTCCTTCAATTGAAGGGTGGAAGGGCCTTGCAACGTGTTGGGCCCTTCAAAAAGAAATTCCCCGACGGTGCTGACTTCTTTCGTTGTAACGTTGGCCACTTCTTTTATACCGCACGAAAAAATCAGGCTACTAACAAAAAGAGCAAGGACGTATTTCATAGTGTATGTTTGGTTAGTGTTTAAACAAGATTTTTTCAAAAAAGTGATATGAGTCCCTGACTCACTATCTTTAAAATAAAAATAAACCTTGTTAAGATGCTAATCAATAGGTCTATTGGATTTGTAGTTGAATAGTTGGTGAGAACCAAACACCCGTTCTTTTGGTTTACCACCAAATACATTTTTATCTAATGGCCTGGCTAAAACATACCTACGCAACACAACTTCCCAAGACCCTGTTCTCTTTACAAGCACCCGAACCTGTCAGTAATCCGGAAATGGTGCTGTACAATGAAACGCTGGCCAATGAATTAGCAGTAGCCGAGCCTTTAAAGGAGCCAAACGCATTGGCCTACCTCTCAGGAAATGAAACCCTCCCGGAAAGTCAGCCCATCGCTCAGGCATACGCAGGGCATCAGTTTGGACATTTCAACCGTCTAGGAGACGGTCGTGCCGTACTTTTAGGTGAACTGGATACCCCACGGGGGTTGTACGACCTTCAGTTGAAAGGGTCCGGGCAAACGGCCTATTCCCGAAGGGGAGATGGACGAGCCACGCTGTACTCCATGTTGAGAGAATACCTAATCAGTGAAGCCATGCATGCCCTTCAAATTCCCACATCCAGAAGCCTGGCCGTCGTTAAAACAACGGATAAGGTCTACCGGGAGCAGGTTCAGGAAGGTGGGGTCTTGTCCCGGGTAGCCGCAAGCCACATCCGTGTGGGTACGTTTGAATATGCGCGCTATTTTGGAGCAGCAAGAGACCTGGCTGCGTTACTTCATTACACCCTGGAGAGGCATTATCCAGCGTTATTGGATCATGAAAATCACGCATTGGCGTTGCTGGAGATCGTTATGCAAAAGCAAAAAGACTTAATCATTGACTGGTTGCGGGTGGGATTCATCCATGGCGTGATGAACACCGATAACGTAGCCGTCTCCGGCGAAACGATCGATTATGGTCCCTGCGCATTCATGAATGCCTATCACCCGAATACGGTGTTTAGCTCCATCGATACCCAGGGTCGCTACGCTTTTGCCAACCAGCCGAACATCGCCTACTGGAATTTACAAGTCTTTGCCAACGCACTCATCCCTTTGATTGATGAAGACGAAAAAGCTGCCCATGTAAAAGCAGATGAGGTACTGGCTCAATTTCCAAAGGATTTTCAGCAGGGATATTTTGAGATGATGACCCATAAACTGGGCATTGTGAAC
>JBCCXH010000288.1:0-6992 GCA_039192005.1 Bacteroidota bacterium | reverse complement strand
GAACCGAAGTAGTACCGGAAGGAACCACTATAACCATTGCGATGCAGGCGTCCGAAATCAGCCAAAACAATGTAATTTCATTTACCGCAATGACAGATGCAAATGGTTTTTTTGAAATCACAGTACCGGCAACACCAAACGGGACAAACTATGACCTCACCTTTCCTACGCTGGTTTTAGATCAAACCATAGCCAAGAATAAGGACGAGGGACAAGATGACTTTCCGACAACACTTCCCAGCGTTGTAACGATATCGACAACATTCGATCCTAACGTTACCTCTGCTGTTGGTATTCCCAGTGTTCCGCCAATTTATGGTACGGTGCCAGCGCCAGCTTCTGGTAATCAGGGAGTCATTAGCCAGTCCATCACCGTAAATACTTCCGGTGAGATAACCGGAATGTTTGCTGGCATATTGGGCAGTGGTTACACAACAACCGATGAAACAATCACTATCGTTTCTTTATCAGGAGGAACGGGTGCGACTGCAACTGTAGCCGTTTCAGGGGGGAGCCTTTCTACCGTAACGGTAACTAATGGTGGGTCGGGATATCCGACCTTTAGCAGTGCAAATAGGCTTACGTTTGGCCAAAATCCAACGGTCGATAATTTCAGTGATATCCAATTGAGATCTGGTGAGATAAGAATACTTGATTCAACCTATGGAACAGGTACATCCAGAGCAGTATCCATTGAATAGTTGTGGGTTATGGTAAGAACCATTAAATATTTTTGGATTAGTGCTTGTCTGATAGGTTCAGTTTTGATGACAAGCTGTGAAGAAGAAGGGCTGAATGAAGAAGAGCTCATAGAAAGTTTCGCTCAATCTTTAAACCTTTCCGTGCAGGTTACTGAAGTGGTTTTTGATGAGGATGAAGGGGTATTTTTAGAAACGGCAATCGCAGATGCTTCTGTATCTACGAGTACGGAATCCGGGGATCAGATGGTCATGACGGATGCAGGAGGCATTGCTTTTTTTTCAGACGTAGCAGAAGGTACCTACACGATAAACGTTGAGAAGGAAGGATTTACTAAAGCTTCACAGAGTGTAAGTGTGGTGGCTTCCGGAAGGTCTAATACAATAAGTCTTTCCATTGAGTTGATTTCGTTAGTGGATCCTGCAATTATAAGGGGTACTTTAATTGTTCAGACAGATTTAACGACCGTGGCTACTGAGACTGTGGGAAATGTCAGGATTATTGCTTTTGATCCGTTCGAAAACGATGACGATAGTTTTATTACTGAAACGTTTACTGCTTCTGATGGAAGTTTTGAATTGATCATTCCAATTAGTAAAACTACGTTTGAGACCTTTAGAAGAACCGACGTTGAACTTAGTATTCCTGACCTCATATTAGATCAACAAATTGCAATCAAAGATGATATGGGAAATGTAAGTACTCAAACAGCAAGTGGAACTGTCTTTAAGCCTTACGAAGCGGCCGTTGCCGTTCCGAATACGGCTAATATAATAGCTGAAGTTGCTGCTCCAGATTTTTTTGGGGGCCGTCAAAGTTACATTGAATCTCTTACGGTATCTTCCGGTGTAATTACTGATTTGGTGCTAAGTAATACTGGTTTCGGCTATAGTAATGGGTCTCCAATAAGTGTTACTGTTAATTCCCCAGACGGAGGAAGTGGAGCTGACATTGAATTATCCGCGGTTTTTGATTCTAATGCAGGTTGTAGCAGTGCTACCAGAAACATTATTGATAATTTTACTATTAATAATGGTGGAACTGGATATCCCGACTATGTTCCGAATCAAAACGTGACGACGACACATCCAACAGGGTTTTCTTTTGATAATCAGGGATGCGATCCCTTAAACGATAATTTTCAAGTTAGACCTGGTGAAATCTACGACTTAATACTTAATTATGGAACAGGTACAATTAGAGGTACTATTCAGTAATAGAAAGTCTTATTCTTAACATCTAAACCCCAGATGGAATTACCATCTGGGGTTTTCTTTTACAAATTCAGCCAATACGAAAGCTTCACAATCAGTGCGCGATTTCTGGTCGCGAATCCCTCTGTTAAATAATTGTCCGTATAAACGATAAAGAGGTCCGATACCGGCTTAAATCGCCATTGAAATCGGGTGTTGATTCCGAAATTTTCATCTTGCGTGTTGTATTGCAAAAAGTTGGTAAAGAAAACTTTATTCGTAAGCGTCAGGTCAATTCTGGGTCCGATCAAAAAAAGGTCTGAGTCGTTATACGGGAGAGGCAACTTGATCTGATTGTACTCCGCGTTCATTTCTATCTGAAGGATGGGAGGAAAGCGGTAAACCAACCCAGCCCCGATGTTTAACAGATCGCCATTGAAGAAGCTTCCGTTATTAAGGAAAAACGAGTAAGCAAACTCCTTTCTTTGATCCGACCGGTACTCAAAACCGTACCGAAACCATTGGTGCATGCTGCCTTCTTCCAACTCTAACCCTTCTGTGCCGGAAGGATCAAAAGGGTCTGTCAGGATCACCGAGTTCAACTCGGCGCCAAGTTCCAGCCGCGAAGAGCTTAGAAACTCAAACTCGTAGTTTGCAGAATATTCGTAGTCCAACAGGCGTCCGCTTACCTGATTGGTAAGGAAACGTCCGCCCACTGTAGGTCCATGTCTTTGAATGATTCCCGGTGTGAAGTAGTTCAGGTCGAGAAAAGAGCCATAGACAGCAACTCCGTTTCTCCTGACAAAACCCACTTCTGCGTTGTAGCCTTCTCCGATGGACTCAGTAAACATTCGCCAGTTAAATTTAGTCGTCTGATACCTCAAAAAGCCTCCATAGGCAAAGCTGTTGTTCTGTTGTATCGGGTCAGAGGACCGATGGTAGAAAAAATCCCCTTCCCATCGGTTGTCGACAGTGGCGAGGTTGTAATCCAGCCCATACACATAATTGTGAGAAGAAAGGGTGAAAAGCGTATCTCTGGCACTAAATGCTTGTCCCATTTCATTAACAATTGCCCCGTTTTCTACACGAAACGAATCCAGTGCCACCTGACCGAGGTTATTTCTTCCTACAAAAATGGCACTGACCCTTGACCGTTTAAAAATCTGCCTTTCCAGTATGGCCACCGAATAATTTTGCGCCGGCGAAATCTCCTCTTTCGACACATCCTCTCCAGTCACCATATTCAATGCACCGACTCGCCACTTGCTTCCGATCTTACCACTCAGCCGTGCTCCTCCAATGATTGGTACATTTCTTTGTGTGCTGCCTGACCCTTGTATCCCAATCCTTCGGGAAAAGAACGGGCGTACAGGACGAAAACCGGCCTGGGCAAATAAATCCTGGTTTTCCAGAAAAAACTGTCGTCGCTCGGGGAAGAAGATTTCAAAACGCTGGAGGTTCGTCACCTGCTGATCCACTTCAACCTGAGAGAAGTCCGGGTTAATGGTCAAATCGAGGTTCAGGGAGTTGGAAAGTCCAATTTTCGCATCAAAGCCGGCATCTCCTGTCGTTTCGGACGGTTCTCCTTCTTCAAAGTCTTTGCTGGAAGCCCCACTGATGTAGGGAATGAACGCAACGTTTGCCCCGGCTTCCGGTGGTGGCGTGTCCCACTGTAATTTTCCTGAATACACCAGATCACTCGGACGAAATTGTTGAGGGACCTGAATCCAGGTGGTACGCTCGTTCCTTTTTTGATTGTTTCGTAACAATTGGATGTTCCATTCGGAGATGCTATTGTACCGAAAGCTTTTAAAAGGAATCGCCATTTCGGCATACCAGGCATTCTCCCCACGGGAAGTACCGCTGTACCATTTATTATCCCAGTCATCCTGGATTTCTCCTCCCAGTATCACCAGCCCTTCCCTCTGTACATTGTTCGGGGTCAGTTGGAACGTAAATCCATTGGACCGATCATTGTACGGGTCGATGTACACACTGATGTTGTCGTTCAAAATCCAGGAAAAGTCCCTCCTCAGGGTATTATTGATTTGCTTTCCCGGCAAATAATCGTAACAGATGATGCCTACGTAAACAAATTCATCGTCGTACGTCACCATGAATTGGGTACTGTCCTTCGCCGGTTGGTCATCACTTGGGAAAAACTGAAAAAAAGATCCTCCTTTTGGCAGGTCTTTCCAAGCCTCATCATCTAGGATTCCATCTACTTTTATTGCACCCTTCTTAAGTAGGATAGGGTAAGAGGTACGCTCAGGTAGGTTTTGAGAATAAGTTGATGTAAGAAGTAAAGATGAGAGGATTGTTACGAGAAATCCTGCCTTCATTCTGCGTTTTGAACTACCATATTTTTATCAGCGATGGCGCGAAGATGGTCCCAATCAGTTGTTATGGATGGGTCTTTAAAAATGTATGCGGACAATTGAGAAATAACGCCTGGTTTGTAGCCTAGTTTTATGGCAAGTTTTTCACAAAAAGCCACCTCATTCTTATGAACTTTTCCATCTGCTTTCATGAGTGAGATGACGTTGTGCAGGTATTCAAACTTTTCATCGTTGGGTAACGCTTTTAGATCAGGGATAGGTCCCGGATCACCCACGATTTTAATAGCTTCTTCTGCACTTAAGCCCAGTCGTTTGGCGATAAACAGCATGAGTTCATATTCTTCTTCAGCGACTACCTTATCTGCCTTTGAGAGGTGAGCAAGTATACTTATTTGATTTTCTACAGATAACATTTCGGAAAGTTAGGTTTTTTTACAAAAAGCGTTGATACACACATCGAACAAACCCATTAAAAAGTTAAAATACCTGTTTTTCTGGTTCTTTGTAAAAGTGAAGGAAAATTCACCTATACCTCTACCTGTAAGATACTAATAATAAAGCTACTTTATAATAGAAGCTAAGAAGTCGGGATGGAAAAACGTAATGCTCTTGTGCAAGTTACCTTATGGTAGCAGATCCCATATGAAGGGGATATGAAAAAAGAATCGTTAAATTTTTGTGAAGAATAGTGTTTTTTTTGTTGTGATTGCTTTTCTTCGTAGCAAATTATGACAACGAACAAAACATATTGGTGGCACTTCAATAACAACTATTGTTAGAGGTGGACGAATACGTTTTTAAAATATAGAACCCGCCCATTGGCGGGTTTTTTGTTTATATGCTATGAGTAAATTTTTCATCAAGACAAGAAAACATGAGTTGTTGGCAGATACCATCACACCAGTGAGTATCTACCTGAAGCTTCGGGATCGTTTTGCCAATTCCTTTTTATTGGAAAGCTCGGACTACCACGGAGCAGAAAATAGTTTTTCTTACATCTGTTGTGTTCCCATCGCGTCTATAAAAGTAGATCAGGATCAGGTGTTTGCGGAGTACCCTGATAAACAGACTACTACGGAACCGGTAGGAAATTTAAAAGAACAACTTACCTCTTTCGTTCATTCATTTGAAAATGAGACCGATGAAACCGGCTTTATTACTTCAGGCTTGTTTGGGTATTTCAATTACGATACCATTGGCCGTTTTGACGACATCGTTCTGGAGAAAATAGATGACGCGATCCCGCAGGCACAATACCATCTTTTTAAGTTCATCATCGCGCTGGATCACTTTCGAAACAAATGCCACGTTATCGAATCCTACATTGAAGAGCCCGATGAGGTGCTTTTTAATGAGATCTCCTCACTCATTCAACAGCGAAACATCCCAGGGTACCCATTTCATGTTGTTGGCGAAAAGACCTCTTCCAATACGGATGAAGAATATGTAGAAATGGTAAAAAAAGGCATTCACCACTGTCACGTTGGGGACGTATTTCAGGTGGTATTGTCACGAAGCTTTAAGATTCCTTTCCAGGGAGATGATTTTCAGGTCTATCGTGCACTTCGTTCGGTCAACCCTTCCCCTTATCTTTTTTATTTTGATTATGGAGGGTTTCGGATTTTCGGCTCTTCGCCCGAAGCACAAATTGTGTTAAAAGAAGGAAAAGCGGAGATACATCCTATTGCCGGTACCTTTCGGAGAACAGGAGACGATAAGGCAGATACGGAACTGGCCAAAAAGCTTCTCGAAGATCCCAAAGAGGATTCTGAGCACGTCATGCTGGTGGATCTAGCCAGAAATGATTTGAGTCATAGCTGTCAAAACGTAAAAGTGGAAACGTATAAGGAAGTCCATTACTATTCACACGTGATCCACCTGGTTTCAAAAGTGACCGGAGAAATTAATGAAGGTAACTCTTTTATGGACATTGTGGCAGAGACGTTTCCAGCTGGAACACTATCCGGTGCTCCAAAAATCCGGGCGATGGAAATCATCGAAGAAAACGAAAAGGCTGCCCGAGGCTTTTACGGTGGGGCAGTAGGCTTCATGGATTTTAAAGGAAATTTTAATCATGCCATCATGATCCGAAGTTTTCTGAGTCAGGAAAACGAGCTCAAATTTCAGGCAGGGGCCGGTATCGTCTCTCAGTCCAAACCCGAAAGCGAACTACAGGAAGTTTACAATAAAGTAGGTGCATTAGAACACGCGATTAAAGAGGCGGAAAAGTTATGAGAAATATTTTTGTCATTGATAATTACGATTCATTTACGTACAACCTTGTCCATATACTTAGAGAAATGGGGTTTGGTGAATCGAACATGCGAATCGTTCGAAATGATCAGTTTGAATTGGATGAAGTGGAAGACTTTGATAATGTATTGTTATCTCCCGGTCCGGGAATTCCCAGGGACGCAGGACTGATGCCAAAGACCATCGAGCGGTATGCTCCTACGAAAAACATTTTGGGCGTTTGCCTCGGCCATCAAAGCATTGGGGAAGTGTTTGGCAGCGATTTGTTCAATTTACCTCAAGTCTATCACGGGATGGTCACACCTGTAAACGTGATTAAGAAAGACGAATTGTTTAATGACATCCCGACGACATTCAATGCGTGTCGGTACCATTCGTGGGTGATTGATAAGTCATCTTTATCCGATCAATTGGAGATTACCAGCATTGCTGAAAACGGAAACATTATGTCTGTTAAGCACAAAGAATATAAAGTGAGAGGCGTGCAGTTTCATCCTGAATCCATCAT
>JBCCXH010000287.1:0-7028 GCA_039192005.1 Bacteroidota bacterium | reverse complement strand
GATCCCGTAATCGGTATTGCTGTTGAGCCAAAAACCAAGGCAGATGTTGATAGATTGGGGATGTCATTGGCTAAATTGGCCGAAGAGGATCCCACGTTCCAGGTAAAAACCGATGAAGCCTCTGGCCAAACTATTATTTCTGGTATGGGTGAGCTTCATTTGGATATTATTGTAGATCGTTTGAGAAGGGAGTTCAAGGTTGAAGTGAACCAAGGACAACCTCAGGTAGAATATAAGGAGGCGCTTACGGCACAGGCAAATCACCGGGAAGTTTATAAGAAACAGACAGGTGGTCGTGGTAAGTTTGCGGATATCGTATTCGTAATGGAGCCCGCCGGTGAAGAAGCTGGAGCTGGCCTTGAGTTTGTCAATGAGATTAAAGGAGGTAATATTCCTAAAGAATATATTCCTTCTGTAGAAAAAGGATTCAAAGAAGCCATGAAAAATGGTCCTTTGGCTGGATTTGAGATGGACAGTATGAAAATTACTTTGAAGGATGGTTCATTCCACCCTGTGGATTCCGACTCCCTGTCCTTTGAGCTTGCTGCTAAATTGGGATATAAAGAAGCTGCTAGAGCGGCACGGGCCGTATTAATGGAGCCCATCATGAAACTGGAGGTATTGACTCCAGAGGAAAACATGGGTGATATTGTTGGGGATTTGAACCGAAGAAGGGGGCAGGTCAACAATATGGATGATAGGGCTGGTTCTAAAGTAATTAAAGCAGAAGTGCCACTTTCAGAAATGTTTGGATATGTAACGGCCTTAAGGACCTTAAGTTCGGGTCGTGCTACGTCAACGATGGAGTTTTCACATTATGCGGAAACCCCCTCGAACATTGCAGAAGAAGTAATTAAGGCAACCAAAGGTGTAACTGCATAATTTTCAGAAGATGAGTCAAAAAATTAGAATAAAATTAAAGTCTTACGACCACAATTTGGTGGACAAGTCTGCTGAGAAAATTGTGAAGACGGTCAAGACAACTGGAGCTGTGGTAACAGGACCAATTCCTTTACCGACACACAAAAAAATCTTTACGGTTTTGCGTTCACCCCACGTGAACAAGAAATCGCGGGAGCAATTTCAATTGAGTTCGTACAAGCGTTTGCTTGATATTTACAGCTCTTCTTCCAAAACAATTGACGCTTTGATGAAATTAGAGCTGCCAAGTGGTGTGGAAGTAGAAATAAAAGTGTAAATTTGCACGCCCTTTCAAGGAAGGGTATTACATGTCCGGAGCCGTGAGCGAAGGAAAAACGGGAGAAAAGAATAAAAATCTGGGTCACAGAGTGCGTTCTTTGACCCAATTTTTTTGCCAAGAAATTGGTTGATTTAAATAGAAAAACAAAAAGTAACATATGTCTGGGTTAATTGGAAAAAAAATCGGCATGACCAGCATCTTTGACGAGAAAGGGAAGAATATTCCATGTACTGTCATTCAGGCTGGTCCATGTGTGGTTACCCAAGTCAGAACCGAAGAGGTAGACGGGTACAGTGCCCTTCAGCTAGGTTTCGATGACAAGGCAGAAAAACGTGCTGGTAAGGCCGAGCAAGGTCACTATAAAAAGGCTGGTACGTCGCCCAAGAAAAAAGTCGTTGAGTTCCGTGATTTTGAAGGAGAATACAAATTAGGTGACACCATAGGGGTGAACCTATTTGAGGAAGGTGAATTTGTTGACGTTATTGGAACTTCTAAAGGAAAGGGTTTTCAAGGGGTAGTAAAAAGACATGGTTTTGCTGGTGTTGGACAAGCCACCCATGGTCAACACAATAGACTACGTGCGCCGGGATCCATTGGTGCGGCCTCAACCCCGTCGAAAGTCATAAAAGGTATGCGAATGGCGGGTAGAATGGGTGGAGAACGGGTCACTGTTCAAAACCTTCGTGTGTTAAAAGTTGTTCCAGAGAAGAATCTTATTGTCGTTAAGGGGGCAGTTCCCGGTCATAAGAATGCTTACGTAACCGTAGAAAAATAGGGGTATGAAAGTAGCAGTATTAGACGTAAAAGGTAAAGAAACAGGTAGGAAAGTAGAACTTTCCGACGATATTTTTGGTATTGAACCTAACAATCATGCCATTTATTTGGATGTGAAACAATATCTGGCGCATCAACGCCAAGGTACCCACAAGGCCAAGGAAAGAGCTGAGATTGCTGGTAGTACTAGGAAGATAAAAAAGCAGAAAGGTACAGGAACCGCAAGGGCGGGAAGCATTAAATCACCTGTATTTAGAGGAGGGGGTCGAATTTTTGGCCCACGACCAAGAAGTTATGGTCAAAAATTGAATAAAAACGTCAAGCGTTTGGCACGCAAATCGGCATTCAGTTTGAAATCTAAAGAAAAGGCCTTAATTGTAGTTGAAGATTTCAATTTCGAAGCTCCAAAAACAAAGGATTACATTTCTTTTTTAGGCTCTTTGGGTATTGCCGATAAGAAATCCTTGGTGGTTTTGGGTGAAAACAATGACAATGTATTCTTATCCTCAAGAAATCTAAAACAGTCTGAGGTGGTAACCAATGACCAATTAAGTACGTATAAAATCATAAACGCCAAGAGCGTTGTGATTATGGAAGGTGCTGTAGAAGGAATACAATCTAATCTGACAAAATAGTGATACGATGAGTGTGTTGATTAGACCAATAATTACTGAAAAAATGACGGCTGATAGTGAGTTGTTCAACAGGTATGGTTTCTATGTTGACCCAAAGGCCAATAAGTTGGAAATCAAAGAAGCTGTTGAGAACACTTATGGGGTTTCCGTTGAAAAGGTAAGAACCATGAATTACGGTCCAAGCCGCAAAACGCGGTACACAAAAACCGGAATTCAACATGGAAAGACCAATGGTTTGAAAAAAGCCATTGTTGATGTTGCCGAAGGTGATATTATTGATTTTTATAGCAATATATAAAAGAGGGTAATGGCAGTTAGAAAATTAAAACCCATCACTCCTGGTCAGCGTTTTAGAGTGGTAAACGGATTTGACGCGATTACTACTGATAAGCAGGAAAAGAGCTTGCTCGCTCCGTTAAAAAAGACAGGAGGAAGAAACAGTCAAGGTAAAATGACCATGCGCCATCGCGGTGGGGGTCATAAAAGGAGGTATCGTGTAATTGACTTCAAGCGTGACAAATTTGATGTTAAGGCTGAAGTGAAATCCATTCAATACGATCCCAACAGAACAGCATTTATCGCCCTTTTGGAATATAAGGATGGCGAAAAAAGATATATCATCGCACCTAATGGGTTGCAAGTTGGTCAGAACGTAGTTTCTGGGGAGAAAACAGCCCCTGAGATAGGTAATTCAATGCGCTTGAGCGAAATTCCTTTGGGGACCATCATTTCTTGTATCGAACTTCGACCTGGACAGGGTGCTAACATCGCTCGCAGTGCCGGTACTTTTGCCCAGCTAATGGCAAAAGACGGAAAGTTTGTTACCGTAAAGATGCCAAGTGGTGAAACACGGATGATTTTGGCTACTTGTATGGCTACCATTGGAGCAGTTTCCAATTCGGATCACCAACTATTGGTGTCTGGTAAAGCAGGTAGGAGCAGATGGTTGGGTAGAAGGCCACGAACAAGACCAGTGGTAATGAACCCTGTGGATCACCCAATGGGTGGTGGTGAAGGAAGGGCTTCTGGAGGTCACCCAAGATCAAGAAACGGTATTCCTGCAAAAGGATACAGAACCCGTTCCCTGACCAAAGACAGTAACAGATATATTGTAGAACGAAGAAAGAAATAAGAAAGCATGGCACGTTCACTTAAAAAAGGACCATTCGTTCATTATAGTTTAGAGAAAAAAGTTCAGGCCAACATAGAATCTGGTAAGAAATCCGTCATCAAGACATGGTCTAGGGCCTCGATGATTACACCTGATTTTGTGGGTCAGACCATCGCAGTGCATAACGGACGCCAATTTGTTCCTGTATATGTTACTGAAAACATGGTAGGTCACAAGTTGGGCGAATTTTCACCTACCCGTTCTTTTAGGGGGCATGCGGGTGCTAAAAATAAAGGTAAAAAATAGTAGGAGATGGGAGTTCGAAAAAGACAGATGGCAGAACGTATTAAGGCAGAGAAGAAAGATTTGGCTTTCGCCAAGCTTAACAACTGTCCTACGTCTCCAAGAAAGATGCGATTGGTAGCTGATTTGATTCGCGGTAAGCAAATTGAAATGGCTTTGGCCATTCTTCGATTCAACCCAAAGGAAGCTTCCAGAAGACTGGAAAAACTATTGCTGTCAGCAATAGCCAATTGGGAAGCCAAGAATGAGGACGCCAGTATTGAAGATGCTGACTTGTACATCAAGGAAATTCGTGTAGATGGAGGAACGATGTTAAAAAGACTTCGCCCTGCACCACAGGGAAGGGCACATAGAATTAGAAAGCGTTCCAACCATGTTACCTTGGTTTTGGGAGCACACAATAATGTAACAACAGAAACAACGGCTTAATATATGGGACAGAAGACCAATCCGATAGGAAATCGTTTAGGAATCATCAGGGGATGGGAATCCAACTGGTATGGAGGAAACGATTACGGTGATAAGTTGGCTGAGGATGACAAAATTAGAAAGTA
Organism: Bacteroidota bacterium; assembly: GCA_039192005.1. Lineage (GTDB taxonomy): Bacteria > Bacteroidota > Bacteroidia > Cytophagales > Cyclobacteriaceae > Ekhidna. The sequence continues at coordinate 2,450 of JBCCXH010000287.1, read as the reverse complement.
TATCCATGCGCGTTTAGCGAAAGCCAGTGTTTCTAGGGTAATTATTGAAAGAACCCTAAAACTGATCACCATTACCATCACAACCGCACGACCAGGTATTATTATTGGTAAAGGAGGTCAGGAAGTTGATCGATTGAAAGAGGAGTTGAAAAAAATCACCAATAAGGAGGTTCAAATCAACATCCATGAAATTAAAAGACCAGAACTGGATGCCAACTTGGTGGCGGCAAGTGTCGCAAGACAGATTGAAAGTAGGATTTCTTATCGAAGGGCTATAAAAATGGCCATTGCCGCTGCGATACGCATGAATGCGGAAGGCATTAAAATACAAATTTCTGGTCGTTTGAATGGAGCTGAAATGGCTCGTTCTGAGACGTATAAGGATGGTAGAATTCCATTGTCCACTTTTAGGGCCGATGTAGATTATGCCTTGGAAGAAGCCCATACCACATATGGTCGTTTGGGGATAAAAGTATGGATTATGAAGGGTGAAGTCTATGGTAAACGTGAGCTTTCCCCACTGGTTGGACTTTCAAAAGGCGGTTCCAAGGGTGGAAAGCAAGATGGCGGCAAAAGACAACGTAGAAGAAAATAATTGAGTTTAAAGCGCAGGTAAGATGTTACAGCCGAAAAGAACAAAATTTAGAAAGGCCCAAAAGGGTAGAATGAAGGGGAACTCTCAACGAGGCCACCAACTTTCCAATGGAATGTTCGGTATCAAATCCTTGGACTCCCACTTTATTACTTCCCGCCAGATTGAAGCGGCCCGTATTGCTGCTACACGTTATATGAAAAGGCAGGGACAGTTGTGGATTAAAATTTTCCCGGACAAACCCATTACCAAAAAACCTTTGGAGGTGCGTATGGGTAAAGGTAAGGGTGCACCTGAATACTGGGTGGCCGTAGTAAAACCAGGTAGAATAATGTTTGAAGTTGGTGGTGTGCCGCACGATATTGCTAAGGAAGCATTGCGTTTGGCCGCACAGAAGCTACCGGTAAAGACAAAATTTATAGTGGCCAGGGATTACGCTGGATAAACTGATATATAATGAAACAAGCAGAAATTAAAGAATTATCGGTTGAAGAGCTTCAGCAGAAATTGGCTGAGTTGAAAAAAGAGCAAGCAGATTTAAAAATGGCCCACGCTGTGACGCCATTAGAAAATCCCATGCAGATAAGAAAGACCAGAAGAACGGTCGCAAGATTGGCAACAGAGTTAAGTAAAAGGGAACAACAATAACGGATTGTGCCTTATGGAAGATACAACAGTGAGAAATTTAAGAAAAGAAAGAATAGGGGTTGTAACCAGTAACAAAATGGAGAAATCCATTGTAGTTTCTGAGGTAAAACGTGTTAAACATCCTATGTACGGTAAGTTCGTTTTGAAGACCAAAAAGTATGTTGCCCATGACGAGAAGAACGATTGTAATGAAGGCGATACCGTACGAATCATGGAAACAAGACCTTTGAGCAAAACAAAATGCTGGAGGCTGGTAGAAATCATTGAAAGAGCTAAATAATCATGGTACAACAAGAATCAAGATTAAAAGTTGCGGATAATACAGGTGCCAAAGAGGTGCTCACCATTCGTGTACTAGGTGGAACAAAGAGAAGATATGCATCCTTAGGTGACAAGATTGTGGTTACCGTTAAAGATGCGGCCCCTAATGGAGCTGTTAAAAAAGGTGCTGTATCCACTGCGGTAGTAGTTCGTACCAAAAAAGAAGTAAGAAGACCTGATGGTTCTTATATCAGATTCGATGATAATGCTTGTGTATTATTAAACCCTGCGGGTGAAATGAGAGGTACACGTGTATTTGGACCTGTTGCTAGAGAGCTTCGTGATAAACAATTCATGAAAATTGTATCATTAGCACCTGAGGTGCTTTAATACAGAAATTAAGATGGGAAAGCTTAAAATAAAAACTGGAGATACTGTAAAAGTAATTGCTGGAGATCACAAAGGATCTGAAGGTAAGGTACAAGAGGTATTTATAGATAAGAATAAGGTGATTGTTGAAGGTGTAAATTTGGTAAAGAAACATACTAAACCAAGTGCGCAAAACCCTCAAGGAGGCATCGTTGAAAAAGAAGCACCTATTCATGTTTCAAACTTATCGTTGTTAACTTCAAATGGAGAAACAACAAGAGTTGGATACAAAATGGAAGGTGATAAGAAAGTGAGATTTTCAGTAAAATCTAATGAAGTAATATAGTTATGGCATATTCACCAAGACTTAAAGAAGAGTATAAAAGCAGAGTAATTGCAGCTCTTACAGATGAATTTGGGTATAAAAATGTAATGCAAGTTCCTAAGCTACAAAAGATAGTAATATCTAAAGGTGTTGGAGCAGCGGTTGCAGACAAAAAGTTAATTGACCATGCGGTTGAAGAGTTAACGACTATATCGGGACAAAGAGCCATAGCTACAATGTCTAAAAAGGACGTTG
>JBCCXH010000286.1:0-7050 GCA_039192005.1 Bacteroidota bacterium | reverse complement strand
GCCAGGTGATGAAAAGGAAATACTGCAAGTCGTACGTAATGTATTCAAAGCCATGAAAACCAACGACAGCACGCTGTTAAAAACATGCTTTACGGAAAAACCTCAAACCTTTATCATTTCCCAGGACAAGGATGGAGAACCCCAATTAAAAACAAGTAATTTCCAACGCTTTGTTGAAACCGTCGGCCGTCCCAAAGAACGCACCTGGAACGAAGCTATTTGGAATGAAAAGGTGCAAATAGATGGTGACATGGCATCAGTCTGGGCAGATTATGTCTTTTACCTGGATGACCAATTTTCACATTGTGGAGTGGATGTATTTCAGTTGGTTCGTCTAAAAGGGCAATGGAAAATCTTTTACCTAGCTTATACCATGAGAAACAACCCTTGCGACATCCCGGAAGAAATCAGTGAGAAGTACTAATAATAAAATAAGCTTCCCTCCCATAGTCAGTACGTTTACCCGCTTGTGATGTAATTCACAAATCAGAGATGTACGCCTCTCGGCCATCCTCCTCATCCAAACTAGAGTAACCGAACTACCAAACGTTTGGTGTATTTTTAATAACGACCAATGCGTATCCGTATGATCATCAACCTCATATCAGGCCCGAGAAATCTCTCTACCGCGCTGATGTACTCATTTGCCCGGCACTCAAACGTCAAAGTTATTGATGAGCCTTTTTATGCTTACTACCTGGTACAAACCGGGATCAATCACCCCGGAAGAGAAGAAACAATAAGAAGCATGTACACAGACCCGGTTTTGGTTCTCGATCAGATCAGCAAGCTGGAAGCGCAACACAAAATCGTTTTCCTGAAAAACATGGCCCAACATCACATTGGGCTAGACTGGACTTACCTGGATAAAATGAAAAATGTCTTTCTAATTCGGGACCCTAGACAACTCATTGCTTCATTTGCACAGGTCATCCACGAACCCACTTTACAAGATATCGGGTTAAAAGAAGCATCAGAATTACTCTCTTATGCAATAAAAAAAGGGTTGAAAGCACCGATTGTGATTGACTCCGCTAACCTCTTGCTTCATCCACACAGGGAACTCGAAAAACTTTGTTCACACCTTGACATCTCTTTTGAACCCACCATGCTCAAATGGGAGAAAGGAGCGATCCCCGAAGATGGAATCTGGGCCAAATACTGGTATGGAAATGTGCATAATTCTACGGGGTTTAGCAGACAAGAGACAAGTAAACGAGACTTACCCAGTCACTGCCAAGCCCTTTATGAAAAAGCCTTACCTTACTACGAGAAATTGAAGAAACATGCGTAACTGCACAGCAATCATCTACCAGACCCATGCTCCAGAAGTTTAACACAAAAAATGAAACCATTCAGGTATGGGTCGGAGACCGGCTATTTACAAGAGAAGAGGCCAAAGTATCTGTATTTGATAGTTCCGTTCAGGGCGGCGATGCCGTTTGGGAAGGGTTGAGGGTGTATAAAGAAGGGATACTTCATTTGGATAAACACCTGGACAGGATGTACGAGTCGGCAAAAGCACTGTCATTTGAAAACATACCCGACCGTTCATTCATTCAGAAAGCGATAAAAGCAACCCTCGATGCGAACAGCATGGATCAGGATACTCACATTCGATTGACACTATCCAGAGGAGAGAAAATAACTTCCGGCATGGACCCCCGGCTGAATCAAAAAGGGTGTTGCTTGATTGTACTGGCTGAATGGAAACCACCTGTGTATGACAATGAAAGTGGCATTCGCGTCATCACGTCTACTCAGCGAAGAAACGCTCCCCAGTTTTTGGATTCAAAAATTCATCATAATAACCTCCTCAATAATATCCTGGCCAAGATTCAGGCCAATTTTGCCGGGGTAGACGCTGCCATTATGCTGGACGAAAGAGGATTTGTATCGGAGCTAAACGACACCAATCTTTTCATGGTGAAAGAAGGACAACTTTTCACTCCTCATGCCACCGCCTGCCTGCACGGGATCACCAGAGGGTTTGTTCTGGCACTTGCTCAACAGAATGGGATTCCTTTTTTTGAGAAAGATCTAAGCTTAGTAGAGTTTTACAACGCAGACGAAGTATTTGCAACCGGAACCATGGGTGAATTAACCCCAATAAGAGAAATAGACGGCAGGAAGATTGAAGGAAAGACGCATTCGGATCTGAGAAAAAGACTGAATCAACTGATGTCTGACAGCCTCAGTCAATTTTGTCAGAAGCTGTAAAATTGTACCATTAAAAAGGCAACTAGTCTTAGCCGGTCATTCATTTAGGGATCACCTTATCGGGGATCCACTCAAAGTCTTCTGACTTGTCATCGTTATTGACAAGAATGTCACTTAACTCCTTCGGTGGTATGGTCGTCTTTCTCAATTTCAGGTCCAGCCACGCCCCGTCCACGTCGATTTTGGCCGAAAGCTCTCCGTCTTTTGTGTAGATGTTGTGACGAAAAGACCATTTTGATCCATCTTTTCGAAGCTTGGAAATGGTAAAACCTACTTCAAACTCTTCGTTCATTCGTATTTCTCTGAAAAACCGTGTGTCCTCGCGAAATAATATGGGACCGATGTTCATTTGGATGAGCTTATGAAACGGCATGGCAACGTCTTCAAAATACATCAGCCTGGTTTGTGCGCAATAATCATTGTAAGCAGTGTGACGCATGTGCCCATTCGGGTCCAGGTCTGCCCAACGTACCCGATACTTGTACTTTATCTCACTCATCTTCTTTTTCAGCGTTTTCTGTTTTTACTGCATCGCCTTCTGATTGACTTTCCTCTTTTTCAGCCTGAGGTTTATCCGTGACCTCCTCTTCTTTCTTTTCTTCAAAAATTTCAGGGACTTCTTTGACCAATTGTGCATACCAACTCACCAGTTTTTTGATGTCGGATACGTAAACGCGATCTTCATCGTAGTCAGGCAACACAAACTTCAGGAAAGACTTCAATTCGTCCGCATCGCTGTTCTTATCCAAATCCGTATCTCCGGCAAATTCCTTGTGGATCTTTTGCATGACGTCTTCCAGTGGCACGGCCCCTTCAGAATCCGTTGTATAGATCGAGATTTCAGACAACACGGAGATTTTGTTGTGCATGCTCGCCACCATCTTCTTTTTATGCTCATCCAATGATTCTAATATCACCCCGGACCGCGTAGGTGAAACAATACGAAATAAAACTCCTTTACCGGAAACTGATGCGATGTCACTAAACTCCATTCATTAAAAATTTTGACAAAAATATCCTAATGATTGATAGAGGCATTGACATTGGCGATAAATTCCAGAATTTCGTCCTGCCCTACCCTGGCCTCTGAAGAGGTGGTAAAAAATGGCGGCAATTCTTCCCAGGTCTCTTCTAATTTTTTCTTATAGCCTGCCAGGTTGGATTCAATCTGATTTTTACCCAGCTTGTCTGTTTTGGTAAGAATGACATTAAAAGGGACCCCTTCCTCACCCAACCACTGGATAAACTCCAAATCAATACGTTGCGGATCGTGCCTGCTGTCTACCAATACAAACACAGCAGCCAGGTTTTGACGATTTCTCAGGTAGTCGTCAATCATTTTTTTCCAATCGGCTTTATCCTTCTTACTGACCCTCGCCCACCCATATCCGGGTAAGTCCACCAGATACCAGAAGTCGTTGATCAGAAAATGATTGATCAATTGTGTCTTACCAGGAGTTGCCGACGTTTTCGCTAGTTTCTTCCTGTTAGTCAGCAGATTAATAAGGCTGGACTTTCCCACGTTGGACCTTCCGATAAAGGCATACTCCGGCTTGTCAGGTTTCGGACAATCCTGCTCTTTGGTACTGCTTTTTACAAATACGGCGCTTTTTATGACCACTTTTCAATAATTACTAACATTTCACATTGTGGTGGGTTTAATCCACTAATATTGCATGAATTATGACAGTTCTACCGTACAAAGATAAGACCGAGGCGAAGAAACAACAGGTGGCAGATATGTTTGACTCCATCAGTAGAAGATACGATTTCTTAAATCACTTCTTAAGTTTGGGAATCGACATTCGTTGGAGAAAGAAAGCCATCAAGCAACTGAAAGCATCACAGCCTAAAAAAATTCTGGATATCGCTACCGGAACGGGCGATTTTGCGATTGAGGCGCTGGACCTAAAACCGGACCAGGTCATCGGAGTAGACATTTCAGAAGGGATGCTCGGTGTCGGCAGGCAAAAGATGAAGAAAAAAAAGATAGATCACATCATTGACATGCAGTCGGGAGATTCGGAAAACTTAAATTTTGATGATAATAACTTCGATGCTGTGATCGTTGCATTTGGGGTAAGAAACTTTGAGAATTTGGAAAAGGGCTTGAAGGAAATGAACCGGGTATTAAAAAAGGGCGGAAAAGCGATTATCTTAGAATTCTCCAAGCCTACGGTGTTTCCTTTTAAGCAATTGTATCATTTCTATTTTCGCTGGATCTTACCAAAGATTGGTAAGTTGGTCTCTAAAGATAATGCGGCGTACACCTACCTGCCAGAATCTGTTAATGAGTTCCCATACGGTCAGGAATTCCTCAACGTTTTGGAAAGAACCGGATTTAAAAACACAAAATGCAAGCCACAAACGCTCGGTATAAGCTCCATTTACATCGGAGAAAAGTAATTTTCTTTCTGTTGGTTTTTTATGGGTTGTCCACATCAGCCCAAAATAACCCGACGGAAAATCTCGTCAACTATGACGATCAGTGGATCCACTACGGGTTCTTGCTTGGCATCCATTCTTCCAAATACCTCATTGAATATTCCGACACGTTTGTCAGCTCCGCACAAGATACGGTTCACTCCATCTTACCGGGCAACCTGGGAGGGTTTAAGCTAGGCTTTATTGCCAACATGAAGTTGAGCAACTACCTGGACTTCAGGGGATCAATAACCGTAGGCTTTTACGAAAATGACCTGCTCTACCGGTTTACCAATAATACGGATCAGAGGGAACTCAGGGATGCGACCATGGTAGAACTCCCGCTACTTTTAAAATACAAATCTGCCCGTCGTGGAAATGTAGCCGCTTACCTCATCGGTGGGATCAACCCTTCCTTTGAAGCAGCGAGCAGGTCCAGCCGTGAAGACGTGGTGGAGCGGCTGGAGTTAAGTGGGTGGAACGTGGCCTTTGAGATTGGCGGTGGTTTTGACATGTACTATCCTTTTTTCAAATTCTCTCCCGAAATCAGGTATTCTTATGGACTACGAGACCTGCTAACGGGTGAACCTAACTCTTTCAGTGTGGGGTTGCAGCGCCTGACGACTCAAAACCTGACCGTGTACCTAACATTTGAAGGCGGGCCTACCCCTAAGAAGAAAAGAGGCGGTGCCATCCGGGGTCCGGGCATGTACAAATCCAAGTCGAGAAAAAACAAAGCACAAAAGCGTTTCAGAGGTAATGGATAAAAAACCCATCGCATTGATAACCGGTGCTACCAGCGGTATAGGAGAAGCTACCGCCAGGCTATTGATCAAAAACTATCGATTGATCATTTGCGGTCGAAGAAAAGAACGATTGATCACGCTCAGCAATGAGCTGGGAGATTGTCAGGTACTGTCATTTGACGTGAGCGACAAGGATGCCGTGAAAAAGTCCATCGACTCCTTGCCGGACGATTGGCGTGTCATTGACGTACTCATCAACAACGCGGGTAACGCGCATGGGCTTGATCCGATTCATGAAGGAAGCGTTGAGGACTGGGACGCCATGATCGACAGCAACGTAAAAGGACTTTTGTACCTCACGAAAGTAATTGTCCCCGGCATGGTAGAAAGACGTCGTGGGCATATTGTCAACATGGGCTCCATAGCCGGAAGGGAGATCTATCCAAAAGGAAATGTGTACTGTGCCTCCAAATACGCCGTAGACGCGCTTACCAAAGGAATGCGGATTGATTTAAACCCTTATGGCATAAAAGTGACTTCCATTGATCCTGGCATGGTGGAAACAGAATTCAGCATGGTGCGGTTCAAGGGCGACGAAGAAAAATCCTCCCAAGTGTACCAGCACCTCGAACCACTCACAGCACATGACGTAGCGGAAACCATCGAGTTTGTTTTAAACCGACCAGCACACGTGATGATTGGAGACATTTTATTATTTCCGACTGCCCAGGCAAGTGCGACTGTTGTGAATAAAAACCCGCTGGATTCGTAAGGAAGATAGTAGAAATAACACCACTACAGGCATTTCATTCATTTTGACGTTAGGATCAAATTGACCGCATGAAAGAGATACCTCTCCAGGTTATTCCAATATTTTAAGACTTAACTTCTATTGGACTAACATGAGCAGTAATAATCGCAGGTCTTTCCTTACTTGCTAATTCATTCATCAATGGTAGCGACTTTATCTATCGAATTATTCTAATTGTACTTAGCCTCATTCATAACCAACCCATCCATTATCTAGAATATTTGAAGACATTCGTCGAAAAGAAAATATATTCAGTCATTTACAAAGAATGACTCATCCATTTTCAAACTAATTTCATCATCGACAATCATGTATCTGTAAACTTTCAAAACCCCTAACCTGTATATGAGGAATATCATCGTAACCCTGATTGGGTTTTTCATAATAATGAATGACTCTTATGGCCAGTCTTTTTTAGAAAAAGTCAAGAATTCTGTTGAAAGGAACATGAATAAGGGAGATGCCAAAACTTTATTAAAAGAAACCAGCATACCCTTCTGGTTCAACTCTTCTGACATTAATTATTTCGGAAAAGCAAATTTGGATGCAGTTATCAGTGCCATCAATTCAAATGGGGCTGAAAAAATAACTGAGATATACATCAAGTCTTTTGTCATCAATGAAGCTGACAATTTAGAAAGAGAGCGATCAGAGGCTGTGAAAAGCTACATGATCGAAAATGGGGTAACTCCTGATCGACTAAAAATATTGGAAAAAGGTGATCAGGGATCGGGTGCCATCATTAATGACCGGATAAAGGAGATGACCCCTGATGAGCGAAAGACGATCTTCCTAATTTTATTTTAACCAACCTCTTAAAGCAATCAAAATGAATAAAAGTATTTGTTT
>JBCCXH010000285.1:0-7065 GCA_039192005.1 Bacteroidota bacterium | reverse complement strand
TTTTTGACCTACTTTATATTATACAGCCTTTATTCACTAAATAACCTATGAAAAGCCCATTAATCCCACTTTCCTATTACCTATTGTGTACAACGTATTATGTAAATCTAAATGCATATTTAAGTTGTGATTGAACCAGCCCTCACTCAAAATGAAGAGGAGCGCTTAGCTGCGCTCATGAGCTATCAAATACTTGATACCCTTCCTGAAAAAATCTACGATGACATCACACAAATTGCCTCTCAGATTTGCAATACCCCTATTGCGCTGATCAGTCTTATAGACAAAGAGCGGCAATGGTTTAAGTCTCGTTATGGTTTGGATGTCATGGAAACTTCAAGAAAATTTGCGTACTGTGCCCATGCCATCCATCATCCGGATCAGATTCTTGAGGTACCTGATGCACAAAAAGATGATCGTTTTCATGACAATCCTCTTGCTGTGGGCCCTCCGTATGTACGCTTTTACGCGGGAGCTCCATTGACTGATGAAGATGGATATACGCTGGGAACTTTGTGCGTAATTGACCAAAAAGCCAATAAGCTCAATGAAGAACAAAAGCGGTCGCTCTCTGCACTCTCCCGACAGGTAGTCGCTTTGCTCAAATTCCGTAAGGAGAATCTTCTTCGCGAGCAAAGAGATAAGGATTTCACCAATATGGTTGAAAACCTGGGAGATGGAGTTTTTGAACTGAATGCGACAGGGCAGTTCATTTACATCAACCCCAAGATGCTTGAAGTACTCAAACGGACGCATGAAGAAGCTTTAAATACTTCCATTTGGGACATGATTCATCAAGATGATGTACGAAGAATGCAAAGGTACTATGCTGCCAAATTTCGAAGTCTGGAGACCAATTGCTATTACGAATACAGGATCTTACCCAAGAAAGGTGAGCCTGTATGGATGGGACAGAATACCACAATGGAGTATAATGGAAAAAAGATGGTCCGGTTAAGGTCCATAGCAAGAGACCTCTCCGAAAACAAGTACCTGAAGAGAGAACTAGCCACACGTGAGTCTCAATACAAACTCATCTCTGAAAATGCCCGTGACCTTATTGCTTTACATGACACCGATGCCACTTACCGCTACGTCTCCCCTTCTTCGCTCGACCTGACTGGCTATACGCCGAAAGAGCTTGTAGGAAGAAATCCGTATGAATTTATTCACCCGGATGATCAGGAAAAGTTAAAGGATGGTTCCCGAAATGATTCACTTCAGGGATCCACGGCTGAAGAAATAGAGTTTCGCTTTTTGCATAAAAATGGAACTTATTTTTGGGTCGAGTCTTATGTTAAACCGATTAAGAACAGCAAAGGAGAGGTGACCTCCTTTCAGACTTCTTCCCGGGACATCTCTGAGAAGAAAATAGAACATGACCGGATCAATCGGTATAAGGATGGACTTACGCTGCTTAATGAGCTGGCCAGCCATCCCCCAACGGAAGCGTTGCTCATCGAAAAAGCACTGAAATGTGTGACCGAATACCTCAATTTATCATTGGGAGTGCTAAGTGAAACGGTGAATAACACGTATTGCGTCAGAAATGTCTTTAGGAAAAATCCTGACATCCAACCCCCGGAAAACTACCCTTACCCTTCGGAAGACACGCTTTATCAATTTACGTATGGGGACCCGTTCTCTCAGGAATCCGTCTCCGAAGACACAGAGCATACAGAATTGCAAACGTATATTGGAGTAAATGTCTTTAGGAATGGAGAGAAATACGGTACCGTAAGCTTTGCTGACAGCAAGCCCAGATTGGAAAAGTTTACGCATTATGAATGCCAGTTTATTGAACTATTTGCCAAGTGGCTAGGCTCGGTCATCGCAAGTAGAGAGGAGCGAATATTGCTCCAATCTGAAAAAGCAAAAGCAGAAAAAGCTTCTTTAGCAAAAGACAGCTTTTTGTCTATGATGTCGCATGAAATAAGAACTCCGCTAAACGGCATCATAGGCGCTACGCACCTCTTGCTGAAAAAAGGACCCAGTGAAACCCAGTTACCTCATCTGAACATTTTGAGACAAAGTGGGGACAACCTCCTGGCCATTGTCAACGACATACTGGACTTCAACAAAATTGAAGAGGGGAAAATACTGCTGGACCACATTGAGTTTGACCTTATTGAATTGATCTCCACGCTTCATCAAAATTACCTGATTCAATCTGAGGAAAAACAGATCGATTTTTTCCTGGAGTCAGCCAATGATCTGGCGATTGGGTATGTGGGAGACTCTGTCAGGATAAGCCAAATCCTTCATAATTTGATCAGCAATGCCATCAAATTTACCAGTGAAGGAAAGGTGACGCTTCGTGTGACTAAAACAAAAGAACATGATGCCTATGACGAACTGCTTTTTGAGGTAGAAGATACCGGAATTGGCATCCCTTTACATAAGCAAAAGGAGGTGTTTGAGGTATTTACGCAAGCGGATAAGAGTACGACCAGAAAATATGGTGGATCGGGACTGGGACTTGCGATCACTAAACGACTGCTTGAGTTGATGGAGAGCGAAATAACCGTAGAAAGCGAAGAAGGTAAAGGCGCCATCTTTTTCTTTAAACTAACCCTCAAACGAACAAGAACTGCGGTCAAAAAGGTAGTTTCATCCGTGACACAGGATTTACCATTACTTTCTGGCGACATCCTGTTAGTGGAGGACAATCCATTTAATCGTGCCATCGCTAAAGATTTTCTGACCTCATGGGGGTGTCGGGTGAGCGAGGCCATCAATGGAAGGGAAGCCTTGGAGCATTTGGCTGATAAGAAAACAGACCTGGTGCTTTTGGATCTCCAAATGCCGGTAATGGATGGCTATGAAACCATCAAAGCATTACGTGAAAATGAGGACCCTTATTATCAAAAGTTGCCGGTCATCGCATTGACGGCATCAGCGTTTGGTGAAACTCGCGAAAAAGTATACAAAGCAGGTATGAATGATTTTGTTACAAAGCCCTTTCATCCCAAGGAATTTTATTCCAAACTTGCCAATTACCTGATCTTGAGTCAGGAGCCTATCAAAGACGAAAACATTGATGCATTCATCATCTCGAATTTGAAAGAAAAATTGGGTGAGGATGACGATCAAATACAGAAATACCTCGGGATTTTCACGAGCATGTTAGTCGAAGAATGTGAGCGTTTAAACGAATCTATTTCAACTAAAAACCAGGATGAGCTAAGAGTTTACGCACACAAAAACAAATCCAGCCTGAAACTAGTTGGACTAGACGAAATGGCTAAGGAAGCAGAAGAGTTGGAGGACATGATCGACCATAAAAATCCTTCAGATATGATACTTACCCGAGCAATTTCGCATAGTGAACGCATAGCCGAACTTTTAGACCAACTTCAACTAAACGAATAGTAATAGATGAGTACGCTTAAAACCATCGTTGTAGACGATGATAGGTTCCAACTTGAGGTAGTTTCCAGTTTTGTGAAAAAGACCAATTTTCTAGAGCTTGACGAATCTTTCGAAGACCCGATAGCCGCGCTGGATTCTATCATTTCAAACTCCCCGGATTTACTGTTATTGGATATAGAAATGCCGGAACTGTCCGGGTTTGATCTTATTAAGTCGATAAAAAACCCACCCCAAACCATCATCATAACGGGGAAGAAAGATTATGCTGCTGAGGCTTATGAATCCGACGCGATTGATTATTTAGTAAAACCTGTAGACGATTATTCAAGGTTTCTGAAAGCAGTTTCGAAAGCGAAAGAGAATCATGTACCAAGAGAAAGTGAAAAGCTGTCAGATCAGATCTATGTGAGAGAAGATTCGCTCCTTGTAAGCATCAATGTGAGTGACATCATGTTTTTTGAGGCTTTTGGGGACTACGTGAAAGTAGGAACCATCAATAAAGTATACGTCATTCATTCCACACTGACTAAAATCGAAAAAAGGCTCACCGACGAGTTTGTGAGGGTACACCGATCGTTTATTGTACGACTGAATAAGATATTGAATATTGATCAGGGGAACCTCCAGATCGGAGAAAAAATCATCCCCATTAGTCAGTCGATGCGTCCGGTTCTGATGAGCCGGATTGAAACGCTTTGACCGGTGGTCTGGTGTAAACAATAGGCTAAACTGGGAATTGGGTAGCCGTTCTAAATGGAGTACCCTACCCTTCCTACTTAATGGGTAGTAATACTTGGTCTTTTTTATGCGCCATACGCATTCATAGTTTCATCATCTATTGAGCATAGTAATCGTTCTTGATCTGACGGTTTTTCTAAAAAAAGGGCTACCCCATCAAAATAATAGCGTAGCCCATTTAATACATCAAAGTCAAAGGCCTGACTTCGTTACCTATTTATCACTTAGCGATAAGTCAACTCATAAGTAGTTATTTCTCCTGTACTTACCCGTTGTACCCTGATGAGGTACATGCCTTTCGCAGGAAGTATCCCTGGTTCAATGTTAAGAATGTTTCCGCCTGCTGACTGTTGATAGAGCTGATGCCCCAACAGGTCGTAAAACGTGACCAACGCATCATTTTCCGCATAACTACTCAGCTCAACCTGAATCGGGCCCGCTTTAATTGGGTTAGGGAATACAACCACCGGTGTAGCAGTAGCCAATGAAGTGGGAACTGATCCCTGGCTCACTCTGGCAGCCTGACCTGCACCTACTGGCGTTAACGTCCAATGTTGATTGGGATTTTGGTTATCGGATTCCCATAAATACACATTTTGGCCATCGAAGCCACTTCCTACGCCACCGTCAATGGAAAAAGCCGGCGCGTTTCGCTTCTCCAACCGATACTTTCCATTACCCATATCTACTTTTCGCCAATGCTGATTTTGCACATCGTCTATGCAGGTCCAGAGGTACACGTTTTGACCGTTAGCCCCTCCTACGCCTCCATCCAGGCAGAAATTTGTATCTTTTTTTCGATACGAATAATAGTCATCGCCACGGGAGATTTCCTCCCACTGCTGGTTAGGATGAGGGTTATTCAGGTCATAAGACCACTGGTACACATTTTGGCCATCAGACCCGCCGAAGAAGCCATCCATCGCATAGTTACCTCCATTTTTACGTAACGAAACAAACCCTTCGGGATCGGGTGGAAGAACGATCACTTCCCCTTGCGTCCAAATCGCATAGTCTGTACCAGACGTACGCAAATTCCAGCCCGACCCGTCGGGAGACCCGGTTGGAGACCAGTTACCTGGCCCTAGTTTCATGGCAATGGTTCCGTTCCTGCCGTCAATGTAAGCAGCATAGAGATCCGGGCGTGACTCGACAATGTCCATTGTCGTCCCTGCATGTATCCGAACCTCTTTGCGAATGGCAATCAAATCGATAATCGCCTGACGTACGTCCGATGGCGCATCAAAGAAATGCGGCCAGAATACCATGGGGTTTCCCGGATGTGTCAGGATGTAGGCATATCCTTTTCGTAAGCTCTGCGGATCGGAAGGAAAAATAAAACCCTGCCCACAACACACCTGGTTGGGCCCGGTGTCATGGTTATCTAAGAAGGTCACGGACTTTAACGGATATTGCCCAATCATCCCTGAGGCCTGCCCGTTTCCATCTCTCAGATACGAAAAGTTGTTATCCCGAATGGCATTGCCCAGTGCTACTTTCGTATTGAAATCAAATGCAGATGAAGAGCCCTGTGTGGCATCCACCCATGCGATGGTACGAGAACGGGCTCCTTCCAACAGCTCTCCTACTGAAAAATAAGAGTTCGTTGCGTCATTGTATTCTTTATTGTAAATGGGATTATATCCATGTACAAAGTCATAACGCCAGCCATCAAACCCAATGTCATTTTTCAGGAAGTTCATCCAGTTCTTGATTTCCTGCCGGACTTCAGGGTTGCGGTGGTCCAGGTCACGTGCCGGACCGTAAGAGCCAAACCCATCTTTGATGGACGAAGGAGGATCGTAATCTCCGTTGATACTCAACTCCACGGGAAAATTAACAAATTGCGGCCCTTCATCATCTGCCGTGATAAAATACGTCGGCCACGCAGGGTTCGTAAAAGTCACGGCGTCCGGTGTTCCCACCCGATGATTGATGACAATGTCACACATGACCCGTACTCCGTCCTGATGAAAGGCATCTATGGTTGCCCGCAACTGCGACTCCGTACCATAATTGCTATTCAGGTTGTAAAGCTCCCGGGGTAAGTAGCCTTCCAACGAAGCCGCGTCACTTGGTGGCGGCATCCAGATCATATCAATTCCCGCTTCTGAAATCGCTGTCTTATTTTGTAAGACCACATCGTACCAGGAGAAACCCGCAGGTCGGTTCTCCAACACTCCCCAGTCAAACGCCTGGAATAAAACATCCTCATCCTGAGCCATCACCGATAGCCCGGAAATCATCCATAGGAGTAAGTATAAAACGCCATTTTTCATACCATAATCATTTTTAGGTTATATTAAATCATTAAATAGTGCAATTTTAAATTAGCTGGTTTTCTGTTGTTTATGTTTTTTCATGTCATTGGTTAGGTTTCTTTGTCGTTGACGCGCAGGTTCAAAATGGCCGCCGTGGCAAAGGCGCCTCCACTCACCAACAAAGCATAAATTGGGTTGCCCCCATACAAGTATTTCACCATTGGTCCACCAATCAAGGCATTGACAATCTGTGGAATCACAATGAAGAAATTAAAAATGCCCATGTAAACTCCCATTTTCTTAGGAGGGATGGCTCCTGCCAGCATGGCATAGGGCATGGACAGGATACTGGCCCATGCGATGCCGATCCCGATCATCGAAAGCACCAAAAAGTACCGATCCGGTGCAAAATAGATGGAGAAGAAACCGGCTGCTCCGATCAACAAAGAGACGGTATGGGTACGTTTTCTACCGACTTTATGTGCCAGTGCCGGTAAGAAGAAAGCATAAATGGCAGAGACCGCATTATAAATCCCAAACAGAATACCTACCCAGTCTCCCGCATCCTGATAGGCAGCCGATTGATGATCGGATAAGGGAAGTTTGTAAATATGATGGGCGATGGCCGGTGTGGCATAGACCCACATCCCAAATAACCCGAACCAGGAAAAAAACTGAACCTGACTCAACTGGC
>JBCCXH010000284.1:0-7066 GCA_039192005.1 Bacteroidota bacterium | reverse complement strand
GGATACCCTTCTGGCAGGCTGGGAAGAATAGCCGTAGCCGTAGCTCCTTCAGATCGAAACGTCCTGTATTCGGTGGTAGAATCTGAAGTAAAGGAAAAAAGTGGTCTTTACAAGTCTACCGACGGCGGAAAATCATGGGAGTTTAAAAACGGTGACTTTGGACTCGTAGTGAGGCCTTTCTATTTTTCAAGAATTGCCATTGACCCAAGAGATCCGGAAGTAGTGGTAAAAGCAGGTTTGTTTGGCTCCATTAGTAGAGACGGTGGAAGCACGTTTAAAAACCTGGGCAACATGCACGCCGACATTCATGACATTCTTTTTGACATCAATACCTCGGACCGCATGTACGTTGGGACAGATGGAGGGCTATACCGGACCTGGGACGGAGCCACCACGATGGAAATTGTGGCCAACCTGCCTTTGTCTCAGTTTTACCATATTTCTGTGGACAATGAAGAGCCTTATAACATTTACGGTGGTCTTCAGGACAACGGCTCCTGGTACGGGCCGTCAAAATCTCCCGGAGGGATCGAAGCGAGAGACTGGAACGTCGTCGGTTACGGTGACGGGTTTAGGGTGCTGAGGCATCCGGGTAAGAAAATCTTGTATTCGGAAATGCAGGGTGCTGAAAACGTCTGGCGGTATGACATGGAGCGCAATACAACAAAAACCATTCAGCCGCTGCAAGTAAAAGGATACGATAAGCTCCGATTCAACTGGAATGCGCCGATGGCAGTCAGTGAATCTCAATCCGATCGGTTTTACATGGGCAGTCAGTATTTGCACAAGTCGGAAGACATGGGAGATAACTGGGAGATCATTTCTCCGGACCTCACGACTAATGACAAATCCAAACAACAGCAAGAGCAGTCCGGTGGGATTTCCAGGGATAACTCAGGAGCGGAAAATCATTGCACGATTTTTACCATTGCGGAGTCTCCACTAAACGAACGTGTCATCTGGGTAGGAACAGATGATGGCAACATTCAGGTGACGAAGGACGGCGGAAAAAGCTGGACCAATACCACAAAGAATCTTCCCGAGCTGGTCCCGGACAATACCTGGGTCTATCACATTGAGGCAAGCGTGCATGGAGAAGGAACCGCCTATGCGGTGTTGGAAGGGCACTCAGTCGGAGACTTTAACACGTATGTCTTTAAAACCTCAGATTATGGCAATACATGGAAGTCGATTGCTTCGGAAGAGATCTATGGGTTTGCCAGAAGCATTCAGGAAGATTATGTGAACGAAGACTTGTTGTTTCTCGGAACGGAATTTGGCCTGTATGTTACCATAAACGGTGGGAAAAACTGGAGCCAGTTTACCAACAACATGCCTCCGGTCGCCATTCATTTCATGGAACTTCAGAAACAGACCAATGACCTCGTCATGGGTACGCACGGCAGAGGTGTTATCATTGTTGATGACATCAGTCCCTTGAGAGCCCTTAGTCAGAAGGTGTTGGCTAAAGACGTTCATTTCTTTGAAAACAAACCAACGATCATGGTAGAGGCAAGTCCTTTTGGTGGTACAGCTACTGAAAGAGAATTTGTCGGACCAAATAGCAGTAGCAGTGCGAAGATTCGCTACTACCTGAAAAAGCGACACATCTTCGGAAAGATGAACATGGAAGTTCAGGATCAGGATGGAAACATGCTTATTGAAATCACTCCTGGAAAATCAAAGGGTATTAACATCGTCACCTGGAATGGTCTCATCAAACAGCCTAAAATGGCAAAGGGAAAAAGCCTGGCTTTTGGTGGGTTTACTTCTCCGAGGGTACCTGCGGGAACGTATAAAGTACTGATGACGAAAGGTAAAAAAACCTACGAAACGGAGTTGACTTTTGTCAATGATCCGAAGTCTCAACTGACCGATACAGAACGCATTGCCAATCAGGAGGCGACGGTAAAGCTTTACGACATGTCTCAGGAGTTGGCTTACCTGGTCTATGAAATAGACGAAATTCTGGCAAAGGCGGAGGAAGTGAAGGCCGAAGGAGGGAGCAAACCTGCTGATGCTGTTATTGATGAGCTTTTTTCATTGAAAGAAACGCTGGTTACCACAACCGGGGACAACTACGTAGACTCTCAGGAGCCACAGCTACGAGGTGATATTGCTAAGCTTTACAGCAAGATTGCCGGAAGTTTCCAGGCACCGACCGCTTCGGAGTTGGAAAACCTCAAATTGCTGGAAGAGCGCTACAAGAAAGCCTCTGAAAAATTCAATGTCATCAAGCAGAAACGTGTACCTAAAATGGAGAAATACATGGATGGAAAAGGAATTACTTCCGTTGAGGTAATCACCTATGAAGAATTCATCAATGAATAACGTTTGATTGCTTTTACGTAACAGGAGGCCGCTCAAAATTTATTTGAGCGGCCTCTTTTTTTCTGCATTGGAAGTCTTACAAATTCAATCCATTTGATGTGGGCTTTAGCATTGAATCGAAATTAGGCATTAGAGAATCTACTACACAGATAATTTGCCTTGAAATAGCCACATCTCACAAATTTGTTGAATCACCATAGCAAACTGTAAATAAAGATCCGAAAGAGCCAGCTCTTTCGGATCTTTTACTTTTAAAACGTTGTGCAAGACCAATTTTAACGGAAAGCGCACAACCCCATTTTCTAAAAAATGATAAAGCTACCGTCTGTCCCACCAAACGCGTGAGTTAATGTTGTCCCCACCAATTTGGGCGGCAGCTTTCTGATAGTTCGTTGCGTTGACTGATTGTTCCAAAGCTGGATACATCAATCGGACGGGTACGCGTCCGCCGTTTCTGGTACCAGACCCTGCCTGGATAAAATCCGGCTGCCCCGTCCTTTTCCAATCAAACCACGCTTCCGTACCTGTATGATACAGGGCCAGCCACTTTTGAGTGAATAGGTTTTCTTCATTAAAAGGGACAGTCGCAGTCAGAAAGTCAGTAGGCATATTCACTCCCCATTGTTCAAAAGAAGCCGTCACCGCAGCCTCATAGAAACCTGCTGCATTTCCTGTGATCAATCCGCTGTTAGCCGCTTCAGCAAGCAAAAAATTGAGCTCACTGTACGTCATAAAAATACCTGTGATCTTCCCGGGTTCTGTAAAAAACGTGGTGTCTTTTGAAGCAAACTCGTTGGGCCTTCCTACTTCTGATAAGTTCAGCCCGGGCTCCACGCCGACATAAACACCAGCATCTGCATTCACGCCCATCCACTCATGGATTCGAGGGTCGTTTGTTTCCAGAAGCTCACGAACAAAATGAGTAGTCGATACACCTAAAAAGTAGGTATACTCCCTTCCCACACCTGCAGAATAGGGAGAAATATCAGGTAACGAGCCGGAATAACGATACATGGCATCATCACCAACGCTTTCAAAAATAGGGTTGGCCTCCGGGTTATTAAGGATCGTCTGCAATCGCGAAGAGACGTCTTCAACGCTGGATATTCTCATCAATAGCCGGATGCGAAGGCTGTTTCCAAACCGCTTCCATGCGTTCATGTTTCCATTGAACAAGATGTCTCCGGGTAAAGAAGCACTTTCATCGATCAACCCGTTGGCTCGTTCAAGTGAGCTAAGCAGTTCTGAATAAATGAACTCTTGTGTGTCATATGCCGGGGAAACAATACCATTCAGTGCCTGATTGGCCTCCGTATACGGGACATCACCATAGGCATCTGTGATCATGCTAAGCATGTAGGATTTCAGAATAAGTGCAACGGCCTCGTAATTGGGCAATTCATTAACGATACCGAAATCTTCCACTTCCTCCACGTCCTGAATGTAATCATACAATACCCAAAAGCTGTTGTCGCTGGTCCAGTCGTACTCATCAAAGGCACGTTGCTCGTACGTACCTGTGTACTGTGAAATAATGTCACCAAAGTTGTAAGCTTCATTTACGACAAAGTTGGACAAGTCGAAAATGACAGTTGGGAGCAAAAAGTCCCCACCGACTACTTCAGGCTCATTTTCATTCGTGTTGAGCTCTTCAAAGCTTTCGCAGGAAATGAAGGCCACGGTAACTAAAAGAATAACGATTAATTTTTTCATTTTTTCAATTTTCGGTAAGTGATTAAAAACCTAAGTCTACTTTGAAACCCATCATTCTGGCAGAAGGTAGTTGTGTCACCTCCAGGCCGGGGATGATCGTCCCTCCACTGATGGCTTGTGCTTCCGGGTCGATGTTGGGAACATCGGTCCAAAGCGCCAGGTTGTTACCTACCAGTGATACCCTTGCTGATTTCAGTACTCCGTTGCCAATCCACTTTTTAGGAAGGTTGTAGCTGATGTTGACAGATCGAAGCTTGATGTAGGAAGCATCAAAAGAATTGGCTTCCGCATTGTCCCTGGGGCGGATCCCGTAGTAGTACGTTTCCGCACCCACTTCCACATCGTTGGGTCGGAACGTTCCGTCACCGTTGTCAATGACCCCAACGCCTATGATTCCGTCTCTGCCAGGTAGCGACGTCTCTAGAATGCCACTTTCCCATCCAATGACGTTCGTATAGCTGTAAATAACACCTCCCTCACGGATATCAAGTACGGCACCAAGGCTGAAGTTTTTGAATCGGATGTTTGAGTTAATGCCCATCATCCAGTCTGGGTTGTAGTTACCAACGCTCGCACGCTCTCCGGTTACTGGCAGTCCGTTTTCATAGATCACCTGACCATCAGGAGACTTCAGAAATGTATTGCCGTAGATCTCACCAATGCGTCCACCTGGTCTGGCCTCTACACTGATCCCGTCAGGACCTTCAGCAATGACAAAAGACTCCAGCCCGTCAGCTAACGCCACAACTTTGTTCCGGTTTTTGGTGAAATTTGCGCTTAGGTTCCACTGGAAGTTGTTTGTTTGTATAGGTGTACCACCCAAAACCACTTCTATGCCTTTATTTTCAATTTCCCCTGCATTAATCACTGCTGAAGTGAATCCGGAAGCTCCGGAAATCGCTGATGAGATGATCTGATCCCTACTGATGGTTTGGTAAAGGCTCAAGTCGAATGTGACTCTCCGATCCAAAAAGTACGCCTCAACTCCCAACTCGTAAGAATCCGTTCGTTCTGGTTTTAGGTCTGCATTTAGTAACTCATCAGTGGTAGTCAGTGAGTTGGGCAACGAAGCAAATGCAAACGTATTTCTCAGTTGGAACGGATCGGTATCCTTACCCACATTGGCAAAATTTAATCGAACCTTCAGGTAGTCCATTGGGTCCCAGATGTCGATGATTTCTGTGGGGATCACACTCAGTGAAACCGAAGGGTAGAGGTAAGAATTGTTGTTTTGTGGCAGGGTGGAAGACCAGTCATTTCTCAACGTAAGGTCAAGGTACAAGAAGTCCATGTAGCCCAGGTTCGCCAATCCATAGAGGCTGTTGATTTGTTTCTTGGCATCGAATCTGGAAAGGGTAGGCGTGACGTTGATGTTTCCTAAAGTGTAAATGCCCGGAATGGCCAGCCCCCTGCCTTCGATAAAGTTCTCTTTGGTCTCCTGAGTAAAAACGTTGCCCCCTACGGAAAATACAGTAGAAAACTCATTGAAGCGTTTATCAAAGGTTAAGAGAAAATCGGCATTCACTTCCCTGAAGTCGATGTTTTGCTCTCGGTACATGCCGTCCTGGTACCTGTGGGAGGAGTGAGGCCTTCTTGCCGTTCTCAAGTCGCCGGACTGATCCGTACCGACTCGCATCATGAAGGAAAGGTTTTCATTAAACTGATACGTAGAAGAGATCTTTCCAAAAAGACGACTTTTCTCAAATGCATTGATGTTCTCATGAGCGATGAAAAACGGATTATCTCCCCAGGTAAATAGCTGCCGCTGTTGGCGGTCCGGAGTGATCCAGTAGTCACGCAACCAGTCCAGGTCAATGTTGGTGTAATTCCACAAGAGGTTGTACATAATCCCCTGACTGCCATATCCTGCTACCGTAAGGTTATCGCTGCTGCTATTGATGGAGGTGGCGGTAACGTCTATCTTCCATTTACTGGTCAGGTCGAAACGAGCATTGACATTAAATGTGTGACGGTCCAGGTTGGTGTTGGGTACCATCCCGGTATTTAAGCTGTTTCCATAGGAAACTTTCAAGCTGCCTCGCTCATTGGAAGAAGAAACCGAGAGGGTGTTATTACTGGCAGTACCGGTTTCGAAAAAGTCATTTAAGTCATAACGATTGACGAAGGGAGTTGCCTCACCGTTTAGAAAACTACCAATGTTGTCTTGTACCAGTGACTGCCCCTGAAAGGCAGGACCGAAATTAGTTCCAAAATTGTCGGCATATTCCTGGTTCCAGCCTCCTCCGTATTGCGTTTGAAGGTCGGGAAGCACTAACGGGTCACTAAACATGAGAGAGGAGGAGAGGTCCACGCGTAAGCCTCCATTGCCTTCTCCTGATTTAGTGGTGATCAGAATGACCCCATTGGCTGCTCGTGAACCGTAAAGCGCAGAGGCCGCTGCTCCTTTTAAGATGGAAATTGATGCAATGTCGTCAGGGTTGATGTCGGCCATTCCATTACCAAAATCAGTAGGCATGTTGGCCTGGTCGGCTGCGCCCCCTCCCGTTCCGTAGATGTTATTGTTTATAGGAGCACCGTCCACAACGATGAGTGGTGAGTTGTTGTTAATATTCAATGAGTTTTCTCCCCGAATGACAATGCGGGAAGAGGAACCTAGCCCGTTGTTCGCTCCCGTTACCTGTACACCTGCTGCCCTTCCTGCTAAGCTATTGGCGAGGTTGGTGTTTCTGTTTTCACTGACCGACTGACCATCTATTTGCTGTACCGCATAGCCAAGCGCTTTCTTTTCACGCTTGATTCCAAGTGCAGTCACGACGACTTCATCGAGGCTTTGGATGTCCTCATTCAGGATCACATCAAATTGGGTGATGTTACCTACCGGAATTTTTTTAGTGATAAAACCGATATAGGATATTTCCAACGTATCCGAAGGAGAAGCCTCTAGCGTAAATTCA
Source organism: Bacteroidota bacterium (assembly GCA_039192005.1). Classification (GTDB taxonomy): domain Bacteria; phylum Bacteroidota; class Bacteroidia; order Cytophagales; family Cyclobacteriaceae; genus Ekhidna. The sequence goes on along the minus strand of JBCCXH010000284.1, from coordinate 107 downwards.
CCATTGATATCCGTTATGGTTCCTGTGGTCGTATTGGTCACAATGACAGTCGCACCAATAGCAGGTGTGCCGTTTGCATCCTTTACCATCCCGCTTACATTGGTTTG
>JBCCXH010000283.1:0-7069 GCA_039192005.1 Bacteroidota bacterium | reverse complement strand
CTGGTTTCCGAGAAAGGATTTTTCGATTTAGAAATAACTCCTGAAATCACTGACTAGCCACGCGCCATCTGGCCGGACACCTTTTGATATTGCCATAGCCAACCGGCCGTCGCTGCGGTGAGTTTTTTTGCACCGATAGAATAGCTTAAAAGATGCCTTGGACTTCCTGTAGGTTTAGGTGCGGCCGGCTAGGCTTTACCTGACACTTAAATAGAGGTTAGTGAGGACTGTCTTCTGCCGGATAGAAACCTACTGTACCCCTCAGGTGTCAAACCAATGTATTTGGCGATGTATTTTGAGGGAGTTCGTCTGATGATGTCAGGATAATTCTTTTCTAAAAATTGATACTTGATCTCAGTATCATTAATGGTTTTTATCGTGGTGTTTTTTTTGTTCTCGATAATCATGCGCATGATTTTTTTCCGAACGAAGAGACCAAATGAATCAGAATGAAAAAAGCTTTCTAAAAAGAAGCTAAAAGGCATTAAAAGGTACTCTATATCCGTAATCGCTACTAAAATATCTGAAGCTAAACTTTTCGATTCGGCACTCACGATGTTTGTATTGAAGTTCCCTTTTTGAAAAAATCGAGTAACTACTTCTTTATCATCATACAAATAGATGGTCGCAGTAATACCACTCATGAGGTAAATGACGTGGTTACAGCGTTCGGTTTGATTAAAAATGACTTCTCTTCTCTTCGCTTTTCTTACTTTAATAAGATCTTGAATACGATTCCACTCTTGATCGGAAATTGACACATCATAGCTCGCTATCTCACTCTTAAAGTCATTAAGCAGCTTACCTGAGTCGATTACATTAGACACTATATCGAAAGCTTTCATAGCATCGAATATAACCACAAGTAAAAAAATGTTTACAGACCGGACTGACTCCGCATAGTTTTGTAATGTGTACCTGGATGTGTTTTCTCCATTTAACCGAAGCAAAAGTTGTCGGATACGATAGGATCTCTTATCAATTAAATGATTTAAAGTATTTCATGAAGATCCATTGCCGTGCTTCATTGATCATTAAAGCAGGATGATAAATTTTGAGAAAGTTTGCCTCACGGTTCCGGTGGATATTTCTTAATAAAGATTAATGCTTTTTAAATCCCTATTTGGCAATTTCATTCAAAAAAGAAAGTAAGGTCTCCGTGGAGTGATCTATTGAATTAAGATAGTCGAGTATGATTAAATTGAAAAGTATTACGTTGATTAGTGTAGCCGTTTTGATAACCAGTTCTTGTGTGTCCTACAAGCCGTATGAAAAGGAAGTTGCCAACCTTTCGGAGGTCAATGAGCTCGATCACACCATCGTTTTTTATAGCGGATCTGATCGTAACAATACGACTAGTTTTAATGGGTTAAAAGCGGTTGAACGTCAACTAACGAATGCAAATACGCTAATCGTCTTAGGAAATATTGTTTCAGATAGAGGCCTAATAGATAGTACTGCTAGTAAGAAAAGGAGCATAGAGGAGAAGTTGCTCACTCCGGACATTGATTTGATTAATGGGTTCGATGGAGAAACCTTTGTCGTGCCAGGATTGAACGAGTGGAGTGGGGGACGTGCCTATGGCTATGATCGCCTCTTAGCGTTCCAGTCGTTCATGCAGAAAATGACCACGGATTCGATTGGAATCATTCCTGCTGACGGATGTATAGGACCTGTGGAAGTGGAAATAAAGTCAGGGCTTGTGCTCATCTTCATAAATACCCAGGCGTATTTACATCCTCATGAGAAACCTGATGCCACGCAATGTGGATTTGAAGATCCAGCGGGTTATCTTGTAGCAATTGAAGATGCCATCCGCAGAAATGAAAATAAAAAGGTCATTGTCGTAGGATATCATCCGGTCTTTAGTAATGGCCCCCGAGGTGGATATTTATCTGCAAAATACCACTTTCTTCCACCCGTGCTTGGCTCGTTGTATGCATGGTATAAGGGTAAAATCGGTGGTCCTCAGGATTTGAAGGATTTCAACTATAAGGCGATTCGCAGTTATCTCAATAGACTTTTTAAAACCCATCCTCACTTGGTCTACATATCCAGTCACGAGCTGGCCATGCAGCATTTTGAGTACGATGACGTAAACTATCTGACATCCGGCTCACTTAGTGGTAAAGTCCAGGTAGCTAAAGGGGAAGGAGAGTCTTTCGCGCAGGGAACGCAAGGTTTTGGTAGCCTGAAGCTATATAAAAACGGCGACGTCTATGCAGAGTTTTGGGATACATCTTTAAAGCCTTCAACGATGGTTTATCGTAAGAAATTATTCAACTATCCGTATGATCCCGGGATCGAGGACCTGGATACTTTTTATAAAGACATCGACTACGCTGGTCAAACGAAAAATGCCATAGCGACTACCAAAATGAGTAAGATGAAAGAAAAGCCGGGTCTACTTGGGAATAATTACCGAGAAGAATGGGGGACCGAGATGCAGGGGGTACGAGTATTCGATATCGGGCAAGAGAAAGGCGGACTAAAAATAATTAAAAAGGGAGGAGGGTTACAGACGAAGTCCCTTCGTTTGGAAGATGCCAAAGGAAAGCAATATGGGTTGAGGTCCATTGAGAAATTCCCCGATAAAGCGGTGCCTGCCGCCCTGAGGGGAACGGTAGTAGGGGGCCTTGTTTCAGATCAGGTCTCAGCCTCTCACCCATATGGCGCGTTTGTTATTCCCGATCTGGCTGAAGCAGCCGGTGTCTATCATACTAATCCGGAGTTGGTCTATTTACCCAACGATCCCCGACTTGGAAAATATCGGGAGGATTTTGCCGACGGACTGTACTTGTTTGAAGAAAGGCCTGCAGGTAAAGCATGGAAAGAAAGTGATTTTTTCGGCAATCCGGATGATATAGAGAGTTCTTTTAAACTCATCGAGAAAATGCAAAAGAACGATAGGCATCAGATCGACGAAGACCAGGTGTTACGCTCACGTATATTTGACATTTTGATTGGAGACTGGGACCGTCACGAGGACCAATGGCGGTGGGCAAAGTATGAAATGGAAGACGATATGAAATTGTATCGTCCTATTCCAAGAGATCGGGATCAAGCTTTTTTCTGGTCAGATGGGGCCATCATCAAGTTTGCCAGTCATAAGTGGGGGATTCCGAAGTTCCAGGGTTTTCACGAAGAGATCAGAGACATAGAAGGACTGGAGTTCAACGCCCGGTATTTTGATCGTACGTTTTTGATCCGGAAGACCCGGGAAGAATGGGTGGAGATGGCTAAAGAGATTCAGGCGGCAGTGAGCGATGAGGTGATTGAGCAAGCTATTCGAAAGTGGCCTGAGGAAATCTATCGGTTGAATGGGAAAACGATTGAAGATAAGCTGAAAAGAAGAAGAGACCACCTAACCAAATATGCAATTCAATTTTATGCTTTTTTGTCGGAGGTTGTATCGATTGTAGGGAGTGATAGGGCAGAATTGTTTGAAGTATCCAGGTTGAATGATGAAAAGACAGAAGTGACCGTCTACCGCATCAAAGAAAAGTCTGGGGAGAAAAAATTCAAACACTACAGTCGCGTATTTGATAACTCAGAAACGAAGGAGCTACGATTATATGGTTTAGGTGATGACGATCGATTTGTACTCTCCGGTGAAGTGAATAAAGGAATTAAGATCAGGCTCATCGGGGGCAAGGGAAAAGACAGAATCATCGATGACTCACGTGTAAGCGGTATGAGTAGAAAGACCATTCTTTACGATAAAGAAAAAGGTACGACCATTGAGAGTAGAAGAGAGTTAAGAGACAAAACCTCTGATACGAAAGAGGACATCAATGTGTATGATCGCTATGAATTTGAGTACGATAAGCTGACTCCTGCCTTAGCTTTTGAGTTCAATCCGGACGATGGGATCTTTTTTGGAGGTGGATTCACGTGGGTGAAACATGGGTTTAGGAAGGATCCGTTTGCTCAAAGGCATGCAGCAACTATTTCGTTAGCGCCTAGATCTGGATCTTATCATTTCAAATACATAGGGACGTTCGCTCAAGTGTTGGGAAAATGGAACGCTCAGTTTAACCTGGATATTCTGGAGCCCAGTTACGGTGACTTTTTCTACGGGTTTGGAAACAGGTCCGGAGAAGTTGATGAACTCATCGATAATGACCGTCAATACTATAATGCCAGATATAGTCAATGGATCATTGGGCCCAGCTTTACACGGCACATTAAAAACATCCATGAAATTGAAATTGGAGGTTTCTTTAGAAGAGTGAGCTTATCCACCTCACTCAATGATGAGCAACCAAATCGTTTTATCGCAGAATATGAGGACATCACCGGATTAGTCGATGGTGAACTTTCACTATTTGATAACGAAAGATGGTATGTAGGACCGCACATCAAGTACAGTTTGGATAATACTGACCTGAATGGTTACCCAAGCAAGGGATTAAGGTGGAACGTCTCAGCTAGGACGATGAATCAACTGGGAGATGAAGAAAACAGCTATCAGGCAATCGAAAGCGATATCTCCACCTATATCACGTTGGCCAAATCAGGAGAATTTCAAGCGGTGTTGGCTCAAAGGATTGGTGGGGGCATCAACTTTGGAGATTTTGAATTTTTTCAGGCTCAACGCCTGGGAGGCGTAAACTTCGTGCGCGGTTTTGCTAAAGCAAGATTTACGGGGGACGAAATGGTATATTCCAATACTGAACTACGATTTAAATTGGCCGATCTTCGGACACCGATATTCCCGATGGCACTTGGTCTTCACGGGTTGTTTGACGTTGGACGTGTATGGACAGACCAGGAAGATCTGGCCTTTAGAGACGACTCCATCGCCGACTGGCATCAGGGGTTTGGTGGTGGATTTTGGATCGCTCCGTTTCTAGGACAAATAGTGATTGCTTCGGAGTTTACAACTAATAATGAAAATGATTTCGCATTTTATTTAAGAATGAGCTTCTTATTCTAAAAAAGGATTTACAGATGGTATAACACTTAAATTATAGTGACATCCGAGAAAGATTTTTCGAGGCTGTGCGAAAAGCTCAAAAACACCGCTAGCCGCGCGCCTCCTAGCCAGCCCAGGGGGTGGCCCCGCCAGAGCGGCCCCCTTTCAGGGAGGGGGAAATAGGTTTCTTTTCAAAAACCGTCGTGGAACAGCCGAATTCAACATGAAGTTGCCCTGTTGCCTTGCTTCAAGGTTATGCCAGGAATTATTTTGATCTGAATGACGAAAAGCAGACGATGTTGAAGACGTTCATTGCGATCCGAAAGAACTACAATAAGCTGCTACTTTGGCTACTACAAAAAGATGAGAGGGAGATAAGTTCGAGGGCTGCTGCCCGGTTTTTTCAGCTCGAAAACTACTTTGCTGACCTTTTGAAGGTACAAATCGCCAATGACTTACCAACCATAGGTGAGATTGACTGACTAATACACGGATAAAACATCAAATTAGGAGTGTTCCAAAAGTCTTCAAATTCACAGCATTTTTTCGAAAGCGGAAAATGAATATCTTCAGTGTGGGCCTCTGCCTGATAAAGATGGGAGAGGGTCTGTCTTATTTCCGGGATAATTTTCTTCAACACTGGATTTTCTATTTCATCACTTCATAAATATGTTATGAGTCTTCGGCGAAAAAACATCAGGCTAAGTAGTAAAAAAATTGCTTAAAATGAACAAGGCTAAACTGATGGCAATACCCACCATGAAAATGGTATAAGAACTTCTTAGGTACTTATACTTTTTTGCCAGGACTACTCCAAGAAAGTAGATGTCGTCAATCAAATTGGAATAGAGAAAATTGCCATTATCCATTAGTCGGTTCATTCCCCAGTGGTACTCGTCACGTTTCATGCCGTGGAAGTTTCCGAAGAAAAGAAGGTTAGTCTTTCCAGTGCGGATATCATCTTCAGTGAAAGTGCCCTTAGAAACATTAGGTCGGACAGATAGGATTGCGAAGACAATCGAGACGACATTAACGATAGACAAAAAGGAAGTGGGAAGAATGAGGTGAGTATTGTTGTCCAGTTTTTGCATTAAAGTTCCTATCAATACGGAGATGATAATCGAATTGACTGAAATGATGATGTTTGCTTTACTGTCGGCAATTGCGCTTAAGGAGATGTGATTTTTTGAAGTGAGACGGAACATGGTTTCTATCCCTCGCTCCGGTCGCCCATCCGCTTTTAGTAATTTCTTTTTGTACTTCTTGAGATCGTCTTTAGTCATCCCAAGTTCTTTCATCCCTTTATCAAACGTCTTTTCCAGTTTCGCCAGTTTTGAATTGAGTTCTGAGAGTGCTTCTTCTTTTTTGGGCTGAAGATAAGCTTTACCGAAAGCTGTATGGTAACGATGTTCTGTTAAAAATGAGATGTTCAGTTGGTACCATTCAATATCAGAGTATTTTTTTTGATGCAGTGCTGCCCATTCCTCTCTTAGGTCATCCAGTTTTTTGAAATATTCTGGTGTGGACAAGTGAAAGGTATCTGCATCTCTCATCACCTGTTCCAGTTTGTTTTGAGGTTCATACCCCTTCTTAGTAGCAGTGATACAGTTACATACCTCCTCAATGACCTTATCCGATGCCTCGAGATCTTTCATGGATACGGTCGCCAATTTGATGCTACTTTCTTCGTGATTTTCCAGAGTATCCTGATAACCAACATCATGAAATAGAGCTGCAATCTCCAAAATAGCCAATTCATTCTCATCTAAACCTTCCCCATTTCCAATCACCTTTACGCCTTTAACTACGGTTTGAGTATGTTCCAGATTGTGAAAAGTTAGTTCTTTAGGAAGCTTGTTAGCTAATATGTAATGGGCATGTTCGGTAACATTTTTGAGCAAAAAATTATCTTTCATCTCACATGAGTTGGTAAATAATGCAAAAATGCAGATAGGTTGTCAAGATTTCCTTAATCCATATTAAGAATATTTACTGGATACCCTTGGGGTAATGAACTTACAAGAGAGGTTTATAAAAAAGTAAGCTTTTGGCGAGGTGTTTTCCCATGAGAAACCTTGAACTGGAAAGATTTTTTGGTAGTCCTATGGTTCCCGGATGTCATTAAAAAAACACTCATCTGTTTTCAAACAT
>JBCCXH010000282.1:0-7129 GCA_039192005.1 Bacteroidota bacterium | reverse complement strand
GTTGTTGAAGGTTTCGCTTCTTACACCGTTTTATTGGGGAATGTTCGCATAGTGTTTTCCAGTTGTAAAACGTATTTCTTGAAATATGGAAGTGTTTGAGCGCTCTTGAAAGCGGCATGACCTTTTGGGCAGATGAAACCGCTTTGATTACTTTTTCTTTTTGCATGCTGACCTGTTTTTTGAAGTCATTCATCGATTCGCAGATGTCCACCAAGGTGTTAATCAATCGGCCACAAGCGAAGAAGTATCCGGGATGTTTTTGGATAGCTTGCAACAACTGAATATACCTGTCCAACTCCTCTACGTTTCTACCAAAATACTTTGATGGGGGTTCATTTTTCCAACGATGAAGGTTGGATCGGGGAATGGCTGATTGTATATGGGGCGGACATACTCCCAAACGAACAGAGTCCTTGAAACTGGTGTGGTAAACTTTTCTTGTCATCTTAAAAAATAAACCGCAAAGAGATTCAAATTCACCTACAAAATACAATACCTGTTTTCGGGTAAATCCCTACCCAAATTGAGGTATTTTGGCCTCAAAATCACTCCTCCTTTTTTTGATAAATGGATTCATACAGCAGTTGATGGATCGTCGGGCGAACGTTTAGCTCATAAAGCGCCCTATTTTCTCTCGTAGGATGTACACGGTATGACAAGAAGATAAACAAGAGCTCATGGGCAGGGTCTGCCCAAACCAGCGTCCCGGTAAACCCGCTGTGGCCGTAACTCAAATAAGATGCACTTTTGGCGACACTACTTTTTACCGAGTCGTATTCCAACAAAGGTTTATCAAAGCCTAACCCCCTCCTATTTTTAAGGTTGGGAAATTGTGCCGTGGTAAACAGCGCCAACGTTTCTGGTTTTAGATAACGCCTGTCTTCATACGTCCCCCCATTAAGGAACATTTGCCAAATCCTGGTCAGGTCTGCTGCATTACCAAAAAGCCCGGCGTTGCCGGAAATACCCCTCATGGTAATCGCTCCTTCATCGTGTACCATTCCATGAATCTGCTCCATCCTGAAATAAGTGTCGTTTTCAGTAGGCACGATACGAGATTGATCAAATTGGGCCAAAGGATTGAACACGACCGTTTCGGCACCGAGAGGATTAAAAAAATGCTTGTTTAAAAACTGATCTAACGTGACTCCGGAAAGGGTTTCCACAAGCTCGGGAACCAGGTAAAAAAACAAACCCGAATACTGATAAACAGGGTCTTTGGTCACTTCAGAGCGTCTAATCCATTTCTTTATTCGTTGATAGAAATCTTTGTGCAAATAAAGACTGTCTGTCATGGCGAAATCAAAGTCTTTTGATTTTGGGCCAACCGTGTTGGGTTTAAATCGGCCATTCTTTCGTTTGATTTTTTGATAAAACGGAATCCATGGGTGTAACCCGGCCTGATGTGACAGGCAAGCTCTAAAAGTAACCGCACCCACCTTTTTACCCAGACCGGAAATGTACCGACCAATAGGATCATCAAGATGGATGTAACCGTCTTCGTACAACTTCATCAAGGCCAGGGTAGCCCCTGTGACTTTAGTAATGGATGCTAAGTCATACAGATCGCCTGATCGAACGGTGATCAATGAGTCATAGGTATGAAACCCATAGGACTTATGAAAGATAACTGAGTCTCTCCATGAAGCATACACCACACAACCAGGAAAGGATTTCGCCCGTAAAGCATCTAAAATCACACGATCTACGTCTTTTTCCAGCGATTTATTTGGCTGGGCGGTTGAAAGAGCAACGAAAAAAATAAATAAAAGAGCAAAGAGGACTTCTTTGAAGAAAATCATGTTCTAATTTTGGCAATTCATTTATGAATGTAATATGAAAGATAATCAATACTTTGTCATTGATTTTGACAGCACCTTTACCAAGGTAGAGGCACTGGATGTTTTAGCTGAGATTTCTCACAAAGATGAAAAAAAGAGAGAGAAAGCCGTAGGAGAAATCAAAGCCATCACAGACCTGGGCATGTCAGGAGAATTGTCTTTTAGAGAATCCCTCTACAAAAGAATTGATATATTAAAAGCGCATAAGAATGACATTCCGGAATTAATAGACCGGTTATCTAAACTTGTAACGAAGTCATTTCAGCGGAACAAGGATTTTATCAGCAAATACAAAGAACAAATCTTTATTGTCTCGAATGGCTTCAAAGATTTCATCGATCCAATCGTAGGAGCCTACGGAATAGCCCCGGAAAACGTCTATGCAAATGAGTTTATCTACGGAGAAAATGGGGAGATAGAAGGATTTGATGAAGCCAACTTGTTATCAGAAAACAACGGAAAACCCAACCAGATAAAAGCACTCAACCTGGACGGTGAAGTATTTGTACTTGGCGATGGGTATACAGATTACGAAATCAAAAAGGCCGGACTGGCACATAAATTTTATGCATTTACAGAAAACGTACGTCGTGAACGTGTACTGGAAAATGCAGATCACGAAGCCCCTTCTTTAGACGAATTTTTATACACGCAAAAATTGGAAAGAGCACTCTCCTACCCTAAAAACAGAATCAAAGTTTTACTACTCGAAAACATCCATCAAAATGGATTTGAAAAACTCAAGACGGAAGAATATCAGGTTGAAAGCCTTTCTTCCGGAATGAGCGAAGAGGAACTTTGCGAAGCGATAAAAGACGTGAGCATCTTAGGCATACGGTCCAAGACACGCGTGACGGCCAAGGTACTGGAACATGCCAACCGGCTTTTGGCCATCGGAGCATTTTGCATCGGCACCAACCAGATTGACTTGGAAACGTGTTTGGATAAAGGAGTGATCGTATTCAATGCACCTTTCTCAAACACAAGGTCCGTGGTGGAGCTTGCGGTTGCAGAGATCATCCTCCTTATGCGAAACCTACCGGATAAAATGCGCATGATGCACGAAGGAAAATGGCAGAAGTCAGCATCGGAAAGTAAGGAAGTACGAGGAAAGGTTTTGGGAATCATTGGATACGGAAAAATCGGGTCTCAACTATCCGTAGTGGCCGAATCACTCGGGCTAAAGGTACAATTTTACGACATCGAAGAAAAGCTGGCACTTGGCAATGCCTCCCAATGCAGTAGCCTGGAAGAATTGCTGACGACTTCGGATGTCATCAGTTTACACATCGATGGTAGACCATCCAATAAAAACCTGATTGGTAAAAAAGAATTCAGTCTGATGAAAGACGGCGTAATCTTTATCAACTTAAGTCGTGGGCATGTGGTAGACATAGACGCGCTGAAAGAAAGCATAGAATCCGGAAAAGTTCAGGGAACCAGCATTGATGTTTTCCCCAAAGAGCCTCTCAACAATAATGAACCCTTTGATTCTCCATTGATTGGTCAGAAGAACACCATCCTCACGCCCCATATCGGAGGCAGCACCCAGGAAGCTCAGGAAAACATAGCAGATTTTGTGCCTGGAAAAATCATCGAATACATTAACACAGGGGCTACCGCACACAGCGTCAACTTCCCCAACATGTCCCTTCCGACACTCAAAGACGCACATCGGTTCATTCATATCCATGAAAATGAACCAGGAATACTGGCAGAGATTAACAAAACACTGGCAGCGCATCACATTAATATTGTCGGGCAATATTTAAAAACAAACGAAAAGATGGGGTATGTGATCACGGATATCGATAAAAACTACAAAGATGACGTTATTAATGACCTAAAATTGTCGAAAGGAACTATAAGATTCAGAGTTTTGTATTAAGTTTATGCATGAACTAAATCACCACGATCGATGTAGCTCGATTAGGAGTTTTGAGCTAAGATAAAGATGCTAATGGATCACTCGCTAAATTGGAAATCACTACATACAAAGCAGGAGTTTGATGAAATGCTTGAAACCTCCAGAAACAAGCCTGCCTTGATTTTTAAGTACGAACCGTCGTCACCGGAAAGCACACAAGTGAAAGAAACTCTGGAAGCTGACTGGGCGATTGCTGAAGACCAGATGGACCTTTATTTAATCGATGTTATCAAGGACAAAGAAGCCTCTTACGAAGCGACAGAAGCTGCCGGTGTTATTGACGAGCACCCACAGGTACTTCTCTTTGCCGATGGAGTGACGATGTATGACGAAGCCCACGAAATGATCAATTTCAAAAAAATCAAGCTCGCACTCAAAATAATCTACAGAACATTCAAATGGATGGAGTCCAGGGTGTAACCCGAATCACATTAAGGCCTTAATATTGCTCTTTCGTTAAAAGAGCTTCTTTTATGTCAACCAAAATTTATTTTACACCTGGTCCAGCCCAACTATTTTATACCTTCAATGACCATTTGAAGCAAGCATTAGTTGAAGATGTGCCCTCTATCTCGCACAGAAGTTCACAATTCATTCATATCACTACGCATGCAACTGAGCAACTTCGCGAGTTACTTCAAGTCCCTGAGGACTTCGACATTTTCTTTTTGAGTTCTGCCAATGAAGCCTGGGATCGGTTAATCCAAAACCTTGTCGTAGAGAAATCTCACCATTTCGTCAATGGATATTTTAGTCAGAAGTTTTACGACTTTGCCCTAAAGTATGGAATGAAAAGTACGGTAACCGAGGTACCCTATGGCGAATCGTTTTCAGACCTTGGCGTTCCTGCAGGTTCTGAGTTGATTGGCATTACCAAAAATGAAACAAGTGTAGGGTATGCATTTACAGATGAAGAGATTGCGACCATCCGAAAAGAAAACCCCGACGCCATACTCGCACTTGACGTGGTAAGTGCAACCCCTTCTGTTCCCATTGATTTTCAAAACATAGACAGCGCATACTTTTCCGTGCAAAAAGCCTTTGGTTTACCGCCGGGACTAGGCGTATGGATTTGCAATCAAAGGTGTCAGGAAAAGGCAATAGAAAAATCGAAAATTACCTCAATAGGAAGCTATCGGTCATTGCCCAACTTGAAAAAATTTGCTGATAAAAATCAGACGCCGGAAACACCCAACTCCCTCTTCATCTATCTCATCGGAAAAATAGCGGAAGATATGGTACGAATGGGCCGGCAACGCATTGTAAACGATACGGTTTACAAAGCAACTATTTTATATCAGGCAATAGCAAACAATCCCCACCTTGAAGCGTTTGTTGAATCAAAAGACAATCAATCTAAATCAACGATTGTTGCTAAAACGGAAAAAAAAGAAATGTTCCTTTCAACATTTTTAGCTAAAGGAATGGTTTTAGGTTCAGGTTACGGGATGTACAAAGACCAGCACATCCGTATCGCGAACTTTCCTACCCATTCAAAAGAAATCGTTGAAATGATGGTTGACATTATAGGCGAAACGGAATAAAGTTCCGTATTGAAACATAAAAAAACAAAAAACCACACAATAAATTAACTTTCACTAAATATTAAATGAAAATTCTGATTCAATTTCAATTGAATTCGAATCTAAATTTTAGTTTTGTGGCACATAACACCGTAGCTATCCTATGATCAATTTCGAAAAAATATTGGTTTGTGTTGACCTTTCATCTGCCGGTCAAAGTATTATTGGAAAAGCCTGCTCCATAGCCAAAAAGGCAAAAACAAAAGAAGTCGCATTTCTGTACGTCGTTAAAGAGTTCAACTTTCCGGAATCTCTACAGGAGGAGTTTCCCGACCTGCTGACCAAAGCGATGGACGAACGAAAAAATGAACTAAAAACGTTAATAAATGAAGCGTTTACCTGCAGCGACGAAGTGGAAACCAAACTCATCATCAAGCAGGGCAACCTTACCAAAGAGATCCTGACCACCTCAGCTGAAGAAGATTCAGATCTCATCGTCATTGGAAGAAAACAAGACAGTGACTCCATTCTCAATACCCGTATCGCCCGGAGAGCCGCGTGTAATTTAATGATCGTCCCACGTAGTGATCATGAATTGGCGTTTGATCGAATACATGTGCCGGTTGATTTTTCTAACTACACGAGCATGTCATTAGATACGGCACTTACCCTTTCCGAAGACCGAAACTCAGAAATATTTCTACATAATGTGTACACCGTACCAAGTAGCTACCGATACTCCGGAAAGACTTTTGAAGAGTTTGCAGCGATACTGGAAGAACATACTGTACGAGATTTAGAAAAACTCACAAGAAAAGTAACAGTAAAAGATCAAAAGCTTACTACTATCCATTCCGTAGACAATGGTCAAAGCGTCATTGACATCATTTACGATGCGGCTAAGAACGAAAAAGCCGACATCATTGTCATGGGAGCCAAAGGACGTACGGCCGCTTCTGCCTTGTTTATTGGGAGTAAAGCAGAACGAATGATTCAGGTCAACGAAAACATTCCGTTATTAGTAGTGCGACCAAAAGGTTCTAATGCCGGCATATTAGAGTCGCTTCAGGAAATCTGACCCGAAAAACAAACAGGTACGACACTAAAAGAAGCGCTCAGTTAGGCACCTTGGGTGGTTGTAAAAAGAAGAATACATTTATGTCATCTATGCCCGGAACTTATCTAAAAGCCTGTTAAGTTCTTCGCTTTCGTGTTCGGAAAGCTTTCTGATTTTAGCCTCCCAATGACTCATTTCAACATCGATTTTCCCCAGAAGATCCAAGCCTTCCTGTGAGATCAGAACGTCTACCGCTCGCCGGTCATTTTGGCACTTTTTTCGTACGACCAAGCCCTTTTCTTCCAATTTATCTACGATTCTTGAGGCGTTTGAACTTTTATCGAGCATCCTTTCTATCAATAAGTTGACCGTACAGGCTTTAGGATACTGCCCACGAAGTATCCTGAGAATGTTAAACTGAGGTATGGTTAAACAAAAAGGCCGCAAAAAAACCATGGTTTGTTGACTTATCCATGAGTTCGTGTAAATTAGATTAACAATGGCCTTTGAATATTCACTTGTAAATGTTTTTTGTTGAATGTCTTCCGATATGCCCATTGTATTCCTTTAATTAATGTATGTAACTACATACTTCTCATATTAGTTGCATAAAATAAAATCTTATATGATTAAACCTTCTACTATTTTTAATCATCCAAGTAGCTAATCACCTGCTATTGAAGTGGAAGAGCTGATTATTCAGAAAATAAGAGACGAAAAGACCCGAAGCTACGGGTTCAACTTATTGGTGCGAGAATACCAGGAACGTATCTATTGGCAC
>JBCCXH010000281.1:0-7130 GCA_039192005.1 Bacteroidota bacterium | reverse complement strand
TTTGACTTTTCCAAAAAGTAGTCAATCATCTTTGCTCTGCTCATGATTTGTTTTTTGAATGTGAAGATCTTAAGGTTGAAGGCTTGTCGGTTAAAGTAAATGTGGTTTAACTGATTTTACCAATTGAGCTTTCCCATTTTCCAAAAAATGAAACCAATAAGGTTTAATAAAAATGCTAAGCCTAACAAAACATAACCCAATTGTTTTTGAAAGCCGTTTCTAATAAAATATGGGCGATTTGCGCGATCAATAAATTGAGCAAATCGATTTAACCCTTCCTCACCCGTATTGAATGTTTCATAATAATAAATGTCAATGGTGTCTCCATTTGATAAATCGTCTATGGTCAGAGCGGTTTCCAGGCTGTTTGGTTTGTAAATCTCGAAAAGTTATGGATAAGAGTTTATTTTCAAATACCTGAAGTCCCCCTTATGCCTGGTTGGTAGGTGCTGGTATGTTTTACCTAAATATTCTATACGTCCTGTGGACTTGGTGTATTCCTTTTTTTCTTTAGAACTATTGGCTACAACGAAAGCTGAAATCCCTCCTACTACAAGAGAGGAGAAAAGAATTCCTCTTACGCTTATATTCATTGACATCATATGTTATGATACTGAGGTTTAGTAAACTTTTATGCTTTTTTCACTGCTTAAATGTATCATCTGTACTCCATTCCATGCCTACCAACCCAACTCAAACGAGCTTTGCTGCCACAACCCCCGAGTCCAATGCCTCAAAGAGTAGGGGTAGGCGTCCATTGTCCACTCCGGCATAAATCATTTTTGCTTTCGGGTCGTCATTGGCATCCTGAAAAAGGTATCCGGGTTTGGGGATAGGCATGGCGTGGCCCATTACCTTGATGTGGCACGCTTCTACAGAGATGGACCGTCCCAGTACCTCTTCAATGTATTCCCGGGTTTGATTGGCGATTTTTTCCTTGTTCTCGTCGATGGAGGTGAGGTACGCACGGTCAGACTCAGGTAGGCAGTAATACCCGGTGAAGACCTGATATCCCTTTAATTCAGCCTGTGATTGTACGCTTGAGTTCACAAACCCAATGAACGCACCGTCCCCCTCCAGGTATTCGTTTTGCCAAAAACCATACTCATTTTTCACTTGTTTTGTGACAAGGTTTACCACTATCCATGGGGCATAGTTGTTATCAAATAATGGGTATTGATCAGGGAAGATGTACTTCAGGGCGTGTTTCTGCCCGGCATAGATGACTTGTTCTGCGACCACCTCCACCTTTTCTTTATTTCGTACGTCCAGTACCTCCAATCGATACACCTCCCCATCTTTTTGTATGGATTTTACGAGGTGGTTGGTTTTTAATCGGTCTTTGCTGATGGGATCGGAAATCCGCTGAACGAAATAATCGTTTCCATTTGGTGGAGAAAAAAGGTCAACGGACTCCGTATAGTAGCGTCTACAGGCAAAATAGGCGAGTCCCGCCAAAGCCGACACCTGATCGGATGTGCCACCGTAGTCGTCCTTCATGTGATAGTCCAACTGATGTTTGAATGCGCGGTCGTTGGAAATCTCCTGAGCTACAAGGTCAGCAAAAGTGGTATCGTTTAAGTAGCGCAGGTCGTTGGCAATAAGGCGGGTGGGCAGGTTTAACTTTCCGGTGTAGGATTTCACAAGCGCGACAAACTGGTCTTTTAGTGGGCCGCGCTCGATTACTTCCTTCCTTATGCCTTTACCCGTAAAACACCGCTGCTCTCGATAAGCGGGGATGACATGCTGCTGATCTACAAATCCCCAGCGTTTCTTCCAGGGTTCGTACCTCACGATGTTGAGTTCTTCCAATAGCTTCAGTACTTCTGAGCCGTACTCTTCTGGGTAAGCCAGGTCATAATGCGCTCCCTGACTGAAGCGTATGCCATTATAGGTAGTTGCGCCGGACGTTCCTCCCAGTTCATGGGACAACTCAAATAGCTGGAAATCCTGATCTCTAAGCTGATAGGCAGCCGTTACCCCTGCCAACCCGCCGCCAACGATGACAGTACCAGTTGTTATTTTCCTTTTTACGGGCCAGGCATCCGATTGGAAAATCAGGTGACCGGTCGCATGATCGGATTGGAGGTAAATGGGGAAGTTGGCACGAGAGAATTGGCAACTTTGTAACCAAAAAGGGAGCGAAAGGCCAGCCGACCCGTATTTAATGAAATCTCTTCGGTTCATTGAAAAGCAGTAGAAGGACGTAATTTTTTTCGGGTCGCCAGCATCATGGAGATGGCCTCCCGGTTGATCCAGCGGGTAGGAGCGGATGGTTCGGAATCCTGAAGGTCCAGAGCAGTTTGGCTGGCGATAAACCAGGTGCGTTCCCCCATGGTCGGCACGTGCGCCTGAAGTTCGGTTAGATACGAAGCGGCTTTTTTTAAGTTGGATCGTATGCTGTCACTGACAGATGTACTCGAAAGGGAGCTGGCACCATTCGTGATGATCGCGCCTTCCGGGGACAAAGAATGGAAAAGTAACTGATAAAATGCCGTTTGATAATACATTCGATACGGTAGCCGGTCAGGATCTGGAAGATCCACAACGATGACGTCGTACATTTTTTGGTTTTCAGATAAGAAAGATGAAATGGATTGATCAATCAGATCATATTCATGTTGCAAACGTGCAAATTCGAAATCATACGGGAGATGATCATACGCATCAAGGTACTTATTCAGTTCTTTAGCGGTATACCCATGATCCCCTCCGATGAGTAACACATTGGGCTGGTCAAAGTGAGGGAGGACGGTATGAATCAGCGTCTCTGTGTGCATGTGCCCGTCTATGGTAGAAATCAGTAGCAATTCATTGTAGTAAATCCATCGGTCCGATTTCCATTTGACTACATCCACTTCACCTTTCCTCGTCTCGATGGTATGGGTTAGTTTATCGTAATAGCGGTGCTGGTTTTTTAACATTGGATACGGAAGGTACCAGACAAGTAAGGGCAGGAGAATCGTCGTCCATTTCAACGGAGTAGCTACCCATCCAGCAACACCTGTTACTAAAAGGGCCAGGTATAGCACAACCCAACTGGAAGCATAGAATTCACGCAACAAGTCCACAAGAGGAAAAATGAGTACGGGGATACCTAACAGGATCGCTACCCCAAGGTAAATGGGGATGCGTTTTTTTAACCAATAAAAAATCAAAACCGGGATGAAGCCAACGATCACCAATCCGATTTGATCCGCGAGCGTAAACTCAAAGCAATAGGAGTGAATGTGAAAACACCACGCGAGGAAAAGGCTTTGATAACAAACGAAGAATACCCACCTACTCTTCATCCTGTTCTTTCCTTTTCTTGCTTAGCTCAGACTCAAAGCCTGAGGCAATGATGCCAGCGGGTAATGCGAAAATACCAATTCCCAAAATTGCAATGAATGCACCCAACAACCGGCCAAGTGAGGTGATCGGATACACATCACCATACCCCACCGTCGTCAACGTAGCGACTCCCCACCACATTGTTTCAGGTATGCTGCTAAATGCTTCCGGTTGGGCTTCGTTTTCGATGTAGTACATCAGTCCCGAGGCGAAGACGAGCATGACAATCAGCATGGTAAACGTAATGAACAGTTCCTCTTTCCGGTCCATGATGACTTTGGATATCATCTGAAAAGCTTTGGAATACCTTCCCATCTTAAAAAGCCGAACCAATCGAAAAATACGAAGTATCCGTAAAAACCGACCGTCAATGGCCAGGACTAAGGGAAGGTAGAAGGGCAGGATCGCAAAAAGGTCGATCAACGCGGCGAAAGAAAAGATGTATTTGATTCGGCCCCATACCGGGTGCCTGTAGGCTTCCATGTAGGTGCACGTCCAGATTCTCAACAAGTATTCAATAGTGAAAATAATGACAGAGATGGCTTCGAAAAGATCCAGCTGCTTCTTGTAGGCCTGGTAGATGTGTTCTTCTGTTTCTAAAATGACCAAAATCACATTCAAAATGATGAGGATCATGATGAAAAGGTCAAAGCGTTTACTCAGTCGGTCGTCTTCTTCTCCTTTCTCTAAGGTTTCAAAAATTCTTCTTTTTGTGATCACGGCGATAAGGGTTGATGAAAGTGCTGGTTGAAATGTACAATAAAATCCGTATACATTTGAATGTTGCAGCTACTCAGTTCCACATAGGCTTTGTTCTCTTCAGGAAAGGTGTGTAGTGCACAGTGACTTTCTGCCAGTAGCCAGACGGCGGTGTAGCCTTGTGGTTCAAAGTGATGTTCCATAAAGTTGAGGATGGTAAACTGTGATTCCTTCAGAAGGTGCTCCACCTGAGACCTCAAGGCCTCGCCGGTGTCACCTGAAATCCACGTAGAAAAATTTTCGATTCTAGCTTCCAAGATTAGGGTTTAGTAGCCTTAAACATACGGAAACGAAGTGAATTGGGATGGAAATGTGAACGTTTACCTAATCGAACAGAGCGAATAAAGCGCAACAGGTAAGGATTGAAAAGCTTGAAAAACAAAACCGGGAGCTTTTAAAGCAGTTCGAGAACCATTAAAAGACAAAGTAGCCAATGCCCACTTTTCGGACTTTTAAAAAGTGGGCTTTTCGTGTTTACCAATCCTCAGCGAGGATTTTATCTAGGACGGTTGTGTTAAAATACTGATCCAGTGATTCAGAAAAGCATTCAAGTCCGGTTTTATTTGCGATAGGGTTACGCATACTTCCATTTCTTCGGAATATCAAAGACGCCAAAGGAAATAAATTCTGATCATCAGACTCGGAATCCAGAAGATCAACAACAATAAAATCGTAGGCAATTACGCGGTATCTGTTCTCCTTTATTTGAATAAAGGTTTTAAAAGAGTGTGTCGCACCCAAAATGAAAAAAGGGGACACTGCCGGAGTGTATCCTAGTGCTTCATGATCAATAACATAGTTCTCTTCTTTGAATTTCAACTTCTCGAATTTCTGTAATAACCTGTCCCTTAGTATTGATTCCGATAGATTGGTCTCGAAGATCTTTTCGTAATAAATCTTTTTGTTATCATCCAGGTAGAAGTTACCGGAGACAGGGTAGCTGATTTTGGTGCCGTTATCAACTCTTGAAAATTCCAAAGGAATTCTGTAAAGGTTTAGTTTTTGAAGCTTTTCGTTAGGAATATCTTCATTGATAATTATTTTCTGTATGTCTGTGATGGTGACGTTTCCTTTTCCCGTATTGAGATAAAGGTTGGTAAATAAATTTATTTCTGTATCCAGGCTATCGCTTGTGGTAATGATGGTGAAAGGTTGCGCTGAGCTGGCGAAACCCAGAAAAAATAAAATCATAGAAGAGGCAATGCCTAATGTTCGTGTCGGTGAGTTTGTTTTCATACGAGTTCTTACTTGTTGTTCTTTGTCAATAAAATCCTAACAAATGAATAAGCAAGAATCACTCCAACTACCGACTGTAATTGATAGATGATCACATCAGGAATTCTTGATTGGGCCTGTTTCCAAACCTGTCCAACAAAGACACGTTTTTCATTTCTCATTACCCATTGATATCCTACCAGATATAGGAGTAACGCAGGTTTTCAGTCGGGTTTCGATACCTGAAAAAAAGATGAGTTCCTAATCGAGAGACCATCGGTGGAAATCTTCTGCCTCCCAATACGTAAAATCATCGAAGCAAAAATCTTAAAAACCAACTCCATTCTTTCCGGAAAAGTACTTTGATGTACTATTCCAAAGAGTCTTTATTTCGTTTTTAGAAAACTTGTAGTAAATAATTAGTTGTTCTTGGTGGTAAATCAAAAACAGCAAAAGTCCATTTGCCATGCGTATTCAGGTAAATTATGAAGCCTTAAGAAGGCAGCATAGTTGAAAAAATGAATCATTCATAATTGACTGATAGACGGCTTCTTCAAAATAGGTGTTGCCCTCTATCGGTCCGAATCCTGTATAAATGTGTCCAAAGCCCAGGTTCCCTTCAGCGTTAATATACATCTCTTTAGTTTTCATTTAATTATCATTTGACAATAAAGCTACAACAAAATCTTTATAATTTGATAAAAAATCATCAATTAATACAAATAAATTTTTTAAAAGCAGAAAAGGGCTTTTTTATGCATTGGAGGTTAGTGGAAAGTTAGGTGAAGCCTATTTGAGAAGGTCTGGAATTGTAACAAAAAGCCGGACAAATATGAAGCGCAGTGATGTATAGGATATAGAGCTCGTATAATGAGTGCCATTGTCGTAATGTCTTAACCTGAAAAATTCAGGTGTTATTCGTTACTATTCAGCCTACCTTATTTGATATTTTTTTGATAGCTCAATAGTTGAGAATAGCTATTGTGAAGTCATAGACTACTTTTTTCATCTGGGAGAATAATTGAGCTTAGCAAGGCGAACCAGCATCTAAAAAGGCATCATATTGTGCTTAAAAAACGAGTATCGGCATTTCTGCTCTCTGCTTCAACGTGTGATTACAGCCTGCCACATGTGTAATTCTAGCTTTTTTTCTGACTGCGCGTCCCGGACACTTTTGAAGCACCAAAAGTGTCCAAAAGTGCTTCCAAAATCAATCCAGCTTGCCCGCATGGCCTACACGTGATTTTGGGGTTCGCCTTACAGGCGATTGGGAAAAGCTCAAACTAAAAACCTGCCAGTGGCCAGGTGCATACCTCACTAAAAACGAGATACAAAGTGATTGTCTCTTTTAGCTCTTGGCAAATCGATCATTCTGCTGTAGAAACACATCATGGATGAATATTAACGATTTTTTAATTAAATGGCTTTTTTGTGCAAACTCCATCGAAAAATAACCATTTTATAACCTATTGAAAATCAGCATACATATGGCTGAATAGTAACAAATTTGTAATGCCGTTGACTTAAGAGATACGTCTCCGCGAGTATACGAAGCGGTCTCAATAATACGATGAAATATCAATAATGAGATCACTTCACTGCGTTCGTGAAGACGGTTGAAAGCTTAAGTCAACGGCATTAAACAAATTTGAAGAATTCATAATTAAAGCACTGTAAATCAATTACCTGCCTACCGCAGGCAGGCTTGTACCAAACCGAACGTTTTCCTGATGAGTAATGCGGATTATCGCGCCGTGCAAAGTCCATGAGGTGGGGACAGACACTATGGCGTATAGATAAATAGTGTAAAGAAACACCTCTCC
>JBCCXH010000280.1:0-7186 GCA_039192005.1 Bacteroidota bacterium | reverse complement strand
GTCGTAGAAAGATTCGCTGATGATGTAGATCAGTGAATCAATATTTTCCATGCTGCCTTCAATTCGTTCCGCCATGTTTTCGTTGAAAGCAGTCGAGATGTTCAGGTCATCAATTAACTTCTTAGAGACATCCAGAAAATCAATCGTTTCCTGAGTTTTATCGAAAGTGGCCGCATAACTTAGGTCTGCACCGTAAACGCCCAGGTTGGTCGCTTTCTGCCATGTGGTTACGTATTGGTCTGCTTTTTTAGGATCGTTAACAATTTCGCTGTTAAACGCGGTTTTTGCGTTATTCAGCATTTGAGTCACTTCAAAAGATGTCGGAATAGGGTAGGTAAACTCCTTCTCGACAAACTCTTCGATCTCCTGCTTCTTTTCTTCATTACTTACTTCTTTTTTTCCTCCACTGCATGAAATGAACAAGACGGCAGGCATCACGGCGATCATTAGGTTAATCAGGTGCTTTTTCATACTATTTATTTAGTTCAAACAATTTGTTTCCAAGAATAGACAATATTTTCCTTTGTTTTATGGTCACTCGTCTTTTTCTTTCCGCTGGTCCAGGCCCAGGTTTTGTTTATACCACACACGTTCGTGTAAGTAGTACAACAACATTTTGATAAACGTCTCTACAATGGCTATGCCAGAAGCTTTCTGCATGGCCTGGGCGTCCTCTTTGAAGATAATGAGCGCAATAATGAAAGTCGTCAGTGAGGCAATGACCCTCCAAGTGACCGTTTTGATCAAATGTCGGACACTACTTCGAATCTTTACTTTAGTTAAATACCAGATGCGTTCATGGTAATAGTAAAGGATCATTTTTGAAGTAGACTCAAAAACTGCTACCCAGATTGCTTTTTGTGTGGCGTTCGGATCTTCTTTGAAAAAAATCAAGGTGAGGATAAACGTAGTGAGGGAGGCAATGACCCTCCAGGTTATCGTTTTTGCTATGTGCCTTTTTCGACTATCCATAAATATAGCGGGCAAAAATAATGAGGAGAAGGTTAACGGGATGCTCTGTGAAAAAATTATTAGAGCCATGCCAGTTGAGACCTGGCCGTGGGTTACCCAATTCTTTATGACAAAATATTGATGCATAAAACAGGATAAATCCTGACGCAGTCAGGCTGCAAACAAAAAAAGTGTAGGAAGAACTTAAATCTGAAAACTTGCTGAAAAAACAAGGTTTTCCAGAGTGATAGTATAAATGGATGCTACACGTAGTTCCGAACAGGCTGTTTTAGCTACCCTACAAAGGCGCTACACCTTTTGTAGGGCATTTGTAACAAGAAAGATTAATGGGATGCTAAAGGTTTGTTCAGATGAAAAATCACTTTTGCCATCAACTGAGAAATTGTATTTCATCTCTAGTTGAAGTTATAGCTTCATTGCATAGTTAAAACCAAGAAAATAGTGCATCGTCCATTACATACCCTAAAAGAACAACTCATCCGGTTACTTTTCTTCCATTCACTGGCCGTATTGCTCTTAGGCTGTGATAGCAGTGAGTCTTATTTAGAGGGCCTGAATGATGGCCCCACAATCGGGATCGTAGATGTGGACAACCCATTGATTGCCCGGAAGATATGGCAGGATTCAGTAAAAGTATCGTCACCCGGTAGGGCGTTTCCCTATCGCTTTGAGTTATTGGTGGAAGACTTCAATGCCAACATTCAGGAGGTATCGATTCGTGATGCTTTTGTATCGGAAGATCCACAATCTGGTTTTTTACTATTTCAGTACGACACGATTTTGGTAGACCTATCCGTAGTGGGAGTGAACGAGGCCGAGCAGTTAATTACGATGGAGGCCTTGGTGACAGGCGGCAGTTCATTGACGTTGACCTTTGTTTCAGTGGATGCATTCAGTCAGTCTGACACGGCAGTATTGGAGTTAACAGTATTTGATAATTTGTTGCCGGTGGTAAATTTTGAAGTACAGCGCGATCCGAGTGGCTCGTTGGTTCGTCGTATTGACCTGTCTTCAAGTTTTGATGAAGATGCACGTCATGGCGGGGCAATTAGCAGCTACCATTGGGTGATAGATGAGACAGAATTTGTGTTGAGCCAACCGTTTATCTCGCACGCATTTCCTTCTTCCGGAACATTTCCGGTGGTGGTGTATGTGACGGATAACAATGGCAGCCAGAGCCTTTCGAAAAGTATCAATGTATTTATACCCTTATGAGCAAGTCAATCATACAAACCATCCTTTTGGTGGCATTTTTCAGTAGTCTGTCATTAGATGGTTTAGGTCAGCGTAGTCGGACGCTTCAGTTGAAACGTCAGGCCTATGGAGAAGAAACCCGTATGGGAAAATTGTCTCTGGCCGGTGGGTATGCATTGAATACCAATGGAAGTACCTATTTGTTAAATGCGGAGTACGCAGGCCACTACCTGGCCAAGGTAGACTTGACGTTGTTTCACCGTGAGGAAACGTACAACGAATTGGAGCTATTGCGCAGTGGAGCAATGTTAGGGGTGAAAAGTACCGTATCAGCATTTTTTGACGGTAAATCCTATTTCAATTTAGGGATCGGTGGGAGCATGTTCCACCAAAACCCGGTAGACTTTGAGAGTAGGACCGAATACCAAGAGTTATTAATTGGTCCGTATTTCAGTGCAGAAGGGTTTTTTTCGTTAGGAGATCGTTTGCGATTGGTGGGGCGTTTTGATCAGTTTTTGCTGCCTTCAGAGCAGGCAGCATCAGGTGAAGGGTTGTCTTTTTACCATGTGGGGTTCATGCTCAGGTATAAGGTGGGACTATGATGTAATAAATAAAGCAGATGCCAGATCAGGGATTTGGGTGATAAAAAGTCGTGCATGGCAACTTGATGTTTTGCTCACCACATATCAGGTCCCTGTTCGTTGGTTTTTTAAAACCAGGTGGGTTTTATCTTCAATGTCTATTTCATTTTTTATAAATTCGGCCTTCGTTATTTATGAATTTCGAAATGGACCTTTTAATCGAACTCAGGTTTTTACCAAATAGAAGATAAATGAAAGCCAGGAAATACTGCTTCACCTTTTTTATACTTATTTCCTGTGGCATACTGGCACAGGACGTGGATTTCTCCTTTCAAAATCCGGAGTTACCCCTGGAAGACCGGGTAGAGCTGCTGGTCTCACAAATGACTCTGGAGGAAAAGATCAGCCAGTTGGTGAACGGAGCTCCGGCTATTCCCCGTTTACAAATCCCCGACTATGACTGGTGGAACGAAGCCCTGCATGGAGTAGCCCGAAATGGGAAAGCGACGGTATTTCCTCAGGCCATCGGTATGGCTGCTACGTTCGATCCATCACTGGTGGAAGAGGTGGCATCGGCGATCGCGACGGAAGCGCGGGCCAAATATGCGATCTCACAAGAAGTGGGCAACCGAAGCAAGTATGCCGGCTTGACGTTTTGGTCACCCAATGTGAACATTTTCAGGGACCCCAGGTGGGGAAGAGGTCAGGAAACGTTTGGGGAAGACCCCTTTCTGACTTCCCACATGGGCGTGGCTTTTGTAAAAGGGCTGCAAGGAGACGACCCCAATTACCTGAAGACGGCCGCTTGTGCCAAACATTACCTCGCACACTCCGGTCCGGAAGAAGGCAAGTTTGCGTTTGATCCCAATCCGAGCAAGCAGGACTTTTACGAAACCTACGTGCCTGCGTTTGAAGCGCTGGTGAAAGAAGGCAACGTAGAAGGAGTGATGGCCGCTTATAACATGGTATACGATAAACCTTCGTGTGCGAGCCCGTACCTATTGCAGGAAATCCTTCGGGACCAATGGGGATTTGATGGCTACATCACCTCAGACTGTGGCTCAGTAGGAAGCATCGCTTCCAAACAAAAATACGTGAAGACACAAGTAGAGGCCGCTGCCGTGGCGCTCAATGCCGGAACCAACCTGAGTTGTGGTTTGACCTACAATCGATTGAGCGAAGCAGTAGAGCAGGGGTTGGTCACGGAAGCACTCATTCATGAGCGAACGAAACAATTGTTAAAGACTCGATTCAGGCTGGGCATGTTTGACGATCCATCGAGTAAAAACCCTTACCTGAACGTCAGCCCGGACCACATACATAGC
The DNA here is from genome assembly GCA_039192005.1 of Bacteroidota bacterium. Classification (GTDB taxonomy): domain Bacteria; phylum Bacteroidota; class Bacteroidia; order Cytophagales; family Cyclobacteriaceae; genus Ekhidna. Next base: position 3,114 of record JBCCXH010000280.1, on the reverse strand, counting down.
GACGATCATGTATCGTTAGCAAGGAAGGCAGCTCGAAAGTCCATCGTGTTGTTGAAAAACGAGAACAACGTGTTGCCGCTTTCCAAAGACACCAAAGTACCGTACCTGACTGGCCCGTTTGCGAACTCTTCGGACATGCTCATCGGGAGCTACTATGGGGTCAGCCCGAACTTGGTCACGATCCTCGAAGGGGTGACGGACGCGCTATCGATGGGTACTTCGCTGAACTACCGAAGTGGCGCACTCCCTTTTCATGACAACATCAACGATAAAAACTGGGCACCTCACGTAGCCAAGGAGTCTGACGTGACCATCTGTGTGGTTGGTATCAGTGCGGACCGGGAAGGCGAAGGAGTGGACGCCATTGCCTCGGACCACCACGGGGACCGAAAAGACCTGAAGCTGCCGCAAAACCAGATCAACTACGTGAAGCAACTCGCGGAATTCAAAAAAGGGCCGATGGTGCTGGTCATCGCCAGCGGGAGCCCCGTATCGCTGGAAGGCATCGAAGAACACTGCGACGCGATCTTACAGATCTGGTACCCCGGAGAGCAAGGCGGGAACGCAGTCGCCGATGTGTTGTTTGGTAACGTGTCGCCTTCCGGTCACCTGCCCATGACGTTCCCTAAAAATGTGGAGCAATTGCCGCCTTTCAAAGACTACTCCATGAAAGGAAGGACCTACAAGTACCTGACGGAGGAGCCGATGTTTCCGTTTGGGTTTGGTCTGACCTACTCCAAAACGGCCATTAGCGACCTAAAGTTGAGTGCTTCGAAGCTAAAAAAGGGTAACGACCTGAAAGTGAGCGTTAACCTTAAAAACGAAGGTGATTACGACATTGAAGAGGTGGTGCAGCTTTATGTAAGTCCGGTAGATCCAACGAATAACTTACCGATCCATTCACTGAAGGCGTTTGAGCGGGTAGCCTTGAAAAAAGGTGAAGAAAAAGAAGTGACGTTTTCGCTAAAATCAGAGGCGTTATATGTCGTGAATTCGGAAGGAGAGCAGGTGTGGAGAAAAGGGGGCTATCGCCTCACGGTTGGCAATGCCTCTCCGGGGGAATTAAGTAAGAAACTAGGCGCTGCAACCCCTCAGCAAGCGCTGATTGACTTGAAATGAAACGATAAACAACCCTACATAAAAATGAAAAGAATAATAGCATTAGCCTTCACCGTTTGTTTGGCCACCTCCATTGGCTGGGCCCAGGTCAAGGTTTGGAAATCACCCAAAAACGGACAGGTCATCCCAACCAAACAATGGGAAGTCAACGACCTGGTTTTTAGCGTAAAGAAGAACGTCTCCAACCCCTTTGAAGTGGACGCCTATGCGATGGTATCCGGGAAAGGTGAGGAGCAAAAGGTGCCACTGTTTTATAACGGAGGCAAGGAGTGGGTATTCCGATACTCAGGGAGTGAAGTAGGGGAGCTGTCCTTTGAGATCCAGTCGGAACTAAATGAACTGAATGGGAAGAAAGGGGCGTTTCAGGTTTCCAAAAACGAAAACCCGGACCGACACGGTGGTGTCGTACTGAACGAACAAGATCCCCAACACTTTTATTACGAAGACGGTACGCATTACTTCAACCTGGCCTTTGAGTGTGACTGGCTGTTTGCCCTGGATTACGGGCAGGAAAAGCTGGCGAAGACCGATCACTTACTTTCGCTGATGGATGAAAACGGCTTCAACCAGGTGGTGATGAACGTCTACTCGTACGATGTAAAATGGCCCAAAGATCCTTTACTGGCGAAACATCCCGAACACGAATACGGAGGACGAGAAGACATTTTCCCGTTCATGGGTTCCAACTCCAAGCCGGACTTCAGCTCGCTAAACGTAGACTATTTCAAGCACTTCGATCGCGTCCTCTCCAGCATGCATGACAAAGACATCGTGAGTCACCTGATGATCTATGTATGGAACAAAAACGTATCCTGGCCAGACATGGACACGCCGGAAGACAACCGCTACTACGACTACGTGGTGAAGCGTTACCAGGCGTTCCCGAACATCATCTGGGACGTGTCCAAAGAGGCGTTGTTTTACGGACGTGCCACAAAGGAGTACGTGATCGAGCGGATTGATCGGACACGAAAGCTCGATGCGTTTAACCGACTGGTATCTGTTCATGACTATGGCTTTTGCAAGAACAACCCGGACCATGTCGACTTCATTTCGACGCAAAATTGGAGCTTTACCTTGTACGATCACATGTCCGCTGCTCGTAACCAGTTTCCGGACAAGCCGATCTTCAACATCGAGCATGGAGGCTACGAGGAGTCGCCGTATGTGGTGTTTCCCGGGGCATACGTAAATGCAGAAACATGCTTGAGAAGAAACTATCAGTGCTTGTTTGCGGGCAGCTATACGACGTACTACTGGCAAGGTGCTGCATGGAACGTCGTGATCCATAACCCGTACGAACAGCCGGATGATTTCATGAAGCCGAAGTTTGAGTACTTCAAACACATGAGTAAGCTGTTCAAAGAGGTGGGTTTTGAAAACTTTAAGCCCTTGAAGTGGAACAACTCCAGCGGCTATAATTTGACTAATGAAGAGGATGGCGTCGTGATGGCGTACACGCCGAAGGAAAGTCACTGGATTGGAATTGGGTATTCGTTGAAAAAGAATTACGACTTCAGCAATGCGACACACCAATGGTTCAATACGCTCACAGGAGAATTTACCAAAGAAGAGAAACACAAGGAATTTCCAACGTTTTACGATGAGCGCCCTTGGCGTGGCGAAGCGGATGCGATCTGGATCGTCAGGGGCTTGAAGAAGAAACCTGAATCTGAATAACCCGAATTATAAGACTTTGCGCTGGGCTGAAGTAACGTTGGACAGCTAACTATTTACGAAGTTAACCGGTAATCAAGTCTAGTACCTGGATTTGACGTTTTTTTGAATCCCCCTTGGCCCTCTTACCAAAAAAAGGGGAATATTGGCATCAAACCCAGGTACTTCTATAGGATTAAACTCAACTCAGTAAAATAGAACGATATAAGCGGCCAAAAAGGGGACTTACCTAAAATAGAGGAATTGAGTTTTCAACCCATTTCTTTTTTAGTGAAAAAGAAAAAGAGTTTCTATTTCTTTAGTGTAGGCTGGTTCATT
>JBCCXH010000279.1:0-7235 GCA_039192005.1 Bacteroidota bacterium | reverse complement strand
GTCTGGCAAAGGAAGAAATGCCCAGCTCATTGAGTACTTTGGGATGATTTTCGGCATTTCATTTGAAGGGGCAGAATCACTGGCAGTTATTAACAGCAGAAACGACTACTTCTCTTTCAACTACCTACGATCCGTATTTTATAAGAACAGGGTTTCAAACCTGATTGCCAAACGTGTAGATAAAGACAATTTGCTTCTAAAAGACACCGCCATTCCTTATAAATTCCTAATGCTGACCTCGGGGTACGACCGTTTCTTTCAGAGGATCAATGAAGATAAAGAAAATGTCTCCGTTTCTTTAAATCAGCAAATCGTGGATCTGGACCGATCAGAAACTGCTGATTCTGGAAAGTATACACTCATTAGCAGCGACGGAACAACCTTTGATGGGTTTGATCAGGTGGTATTAGCCATACCAATGAAACAGATCAAAAAGATTAAATACGATTACATTCAGCAACTGACCAAATCTATAGGAATTGGTGCGCCCAATTTTGTGCTGACCAGCTTTTGCAACCTGGATACTTCTTACCTCACCCACTTGCCCAAAGGCATCTACCTGGACGATAATAATCCGTACAAAGTAGGCATGCCGGATGCAAAACGTGACGGCTCCCTTTACGGCTTATACAAACATTTTTATGCAGATTCCATGTTTCAATCTTTGACGATGGTCAACGACATAGATCCTGAATCCATTGATGAAAGTTTCATCCATGACAAGTGGCATCAGGCGCTGAAGGCGTTTGGTTTTGACGTAAAGCCCACAGACGTTAAACCTTATAGTTGGCATGTGGTAAAATGGGAGTGTCCATTCCCACGCACCCACGATTTCGCTCATTTTGAAAAGCTTGAAGCTGAGCAAGGTAAGAAAGGAATCTGGTTTGGAGGTGAGATGCTGTCAGGCTCAGGGATTCCCGTGATTCTTAGGTACGTAGAGTCGCTTTTTGGTCCGGTAGTCTAAGCGGTACTACTACGACCGGTCATTTTTCGAGTATGGGAATGCCGTATTTGTTTTTTTCATTAGGTAATTGGTTGAGTGCTTTTCGAACTTCATTTCTGGTTGGGTTTCTATAGACGGGCCGGTTATTTGCAAACTTGTAAAATGACCGGAACATTAGGGATAGCAGTCCCAATTTAAATGGTTTGGTATACGAAATTCTTCGGCTGATGCCATCAATGAGCATCATGTAAGCAGAAAAGTTGCCGAGGTCTGAAATAGACCTTTGAAGGTGTGGCTTGATCTGTTTCTTTTTGAAGAACTTTTGAACGATTCTCAACTCTTTTTCGGTCGCTTCTTTTATTTGTTTACCTGTCATTTTTTTCGAAAGGTAAATAAGCGCATGCTGTACGGAATGGTATCCGTTCAGCATGCCAAGCCCTCTTTGAGGAAGCGGTCCGATGAAATAGACGCTTGGTAGTTGATGGTGAATGGAAAACTGAAACAAATGTGAGGCGTCCTTGATGGCTACTTTTTCGGTGCCACTTCTAAACTCAGGAAAATCCGGGACAGCATCTGTGCCCAGACACGTAATGACTGCGCTGCAGTTTATGGTTTCAGTGGTGGTGGCGTGTTTGGTTTTCTTCTCAATCTTAATTTTTCCCTCTTCAAAAGACGAAATTTCTCCTTTGGTAAAAGGTACTTTTTTAACGGTTTCCAGAACGGATTCATCGATTACTCCGATATGATAAGCCTGGTCTGTGGTTTCAGGATGGGCATTTAGTAAGAGGTTTTGCGCTTTCATAAAACGAACGCTGATTTTAGGCATAAATGCATAAAGAACGTGAGCGAAAAACGCTTTGGCGCGGTTGATAGAACGGGATGGACGACCTGTCAAAGAGTGCATGATGCCCTTATCATAATTAAACATCCAATACGTTTTTCTTGCTACCCAGTGTACGGGGATGTTTCTTTCCCTGAGTGAAACAATGGTTTCATAGGCCGTCTTGGATCCTCCCAAAACCACGACCGGTTTATCCACCGACGCTAATGCGTCCAGTTGTTTTTGCTGCATGTCGTGACTGGTGAAAACAGGTTGCCCAAATGTTGCTATCCCCGGGAAAACAGGTGCTTTTCTGGGAAGAAACCCAAAGCCGCTCAACATGACAAAATCACCTTTTTCTGTGAATGTTTCACCCGTTACTACGTCCGAAAATTCGCAGACTACCTCCTGCTCGGAAACCTGATGAATGGTGTTCACCTTTTTGTTTAACCGGAGGTGCTCCTTCAGTTGAACATGGTCAATGTATTCGTTCATGTAGGTCACTACGTCGGGGGCCGGGACACGTTTAAGTGGATTGTCCACAATGTTTTTGGGGAAAGGAAAGCCGACAAATTCGAGAGTCTGAGCGGCAGCATGCGTACGTAGGGTAGAGTAAGCGACGTTTTTGGCCCAGGTGCCGCCCACAGAAGGATATTGATCAAAAATGACGACTTCGCAGCCGTAGGTGTTTTTTAGCAGCGCGCCAGCTTGTATTCCACTCCAGCCCGCACCTATAATCATGACTTTCATAGCAGTTGAGTTAATCTTGGCAAAAGATAAAAGATTTTATCAATTATCTTTTTATCAGGAGGTACTATTGTAGGTCCGTTTTTTTAATAAGTTGGTAGTTATAGTAGTCATTTAAGCTGAATGAGTCAGAATAAGGAAAATAAAGAAGTATGGACCTGGGTAGTTCTCATTTTACTCTTTCCAACTTTGTATGTTGCACTAAGAGTAGAAGGGAATACCAAAGAATACGCTCAAAGTTTTGCACTTGGTGCCACAGTGCTTTTCGGAGTTTACTTTACCTTAAACACATCTATCGCTCACCTACTGGAGGTATATTTTGGTAAAGAAAGTGAATTAAAGATTCGCTCGCTATTCATGAAATTATCAATAGCGATTTCCTTAATGATTGCCTCTTATTGCTTTTTCGGTCCGCAAGGGATGTACCTGCTCATTCTCCTCGCAACTTTTATAGTTTGCATTACCGTCAGGCGGCTGATTCATCACTGGTGGAAAAATACCAGAAGCCCAGATGAATAAGAATCAGGTATATACCATCTGATGATCAAAAGGTACGAACTCCCATCATAAGCAGATAACTTCCATTAAGCCATTCATAGAAAATTATCCATTTCACTGCTGCTACTTCTTCGTGGTAGTTTTCCTTCCTCTGCCTTTTTTCTCCGGGGCTTTTTCCGCCAACTCTTTCACCTCTTCATAGGTCAACTCTTCCGGCTTTTTGTCTTTGGGAATTTTAACGTTTTTCTTTCCAAACTTAATGTAAGGCCCGTACCTGCCGTTTAAAACGAAGGCCTCAGGGTCTTCATCAAACGTTTTGATGTATTTATTGGCATCGGCTTCGCGCTTTTCCAAAACAAGTTGTACCGCTTCCTCTTCGGTGATCGTCAACGGGTCCTGTTCCTTTTTCAGCGAGACAAATTTTCCATTATGTCGAATGTAAGGCCCGTACCGACCTACAGCCGCAACAAGCGGTTCTCCCTCAAACTCACCAACCTCCCTGGGTAGTTTAAACAGTTCCAGGGCATCTTCCAACGTTACGTTATCCAGAAACTGTCCGTGCTTAAGGCTCGCGTACTTAGGTTTTTCTTCTCCTTCTATCAATTCCCCTATCTGGACATACGCTCCAAACTTTCCATGCTTCGCGTAGATCATTTTACCTGACGCTGGGTCAATGCCTACCTCCCGAGCCTGGTTAACTTGTGATCGTTCCAGGTCTTTGGATTTTTCCACGATGTCATGGAATCCTCCGTAAAAGCCACCAATCATTTTAGCCCATGGAATTTTTCCCGAGGCAATGTCATCAAATTGCTGCTCTACATCTGCCGTAAAACTGTAGTCAATGACCTCCGTAAAATGGTCTACCAGAAAGTCGTTGACGACCATCGCCGTATTGGTAGGAAACAGCTTATTTTTCTCCGCACCGGTGATTTCAGATGCTTCTTTTCGACTCACTGTTTTATTCTCCAAAAGGCACTCAATGTATTTTCTTTCATGACCTTCCCTTGAGTCTTTCTCCACGTAGTTACGCTTTTGAACGGTAGAGATCGTAGGTGCGTATGTAGAAGGTCGACCGATACCCATTTCCTCTAGTTTTTTGACAAGACTTGCTTCTGTGTACCTGGGTGGGTGTCGGGTAAAACCCTGCCTGGCAAGTATATTTTTTAGGTCCAATACCTGTCCTATGGACAACGGAGGTAGCATGCTTTGGTTTTCTTCTTCCACCTCATCATCTGTGGATTCAATGTATACCTTCAGGAACCCGTCAAACTTTACCACCTCACCTTTGGCGACGAGGTTCTCTTCAGTCGTGGAGATGCCAATGGTAGCCGTTGTTTTTTCCAACTTGGCATCCGACATCTGTGAAGCAATGGCGCGCTTCCAGATCAGGTCATATAACCGGTTTTCTCCATCTCCCATGTCAGCAGAACGATTGGAGAAGTTGGTCGGTCGGATGGCTTCGTGAGCCTCCTGCGCACTTTTATTCTTGGTTTTAAATACACGTCGGTTGGCATAGTCCGCTCCAAAATCTGCTTTAATGGCATTAGCCGCGCCCTCCATAGCTTCCTCTGAAAGGTTTAGTGAATCGGTACGCATGTAGCTGATTTTCCCCGCCTCGTATAGCTTTTGGGCGACGGACATCGTCCTTGAAACAGAAAAACCTATTTTCCTACTTGCCTCCTGTTGCAAAGTAGAAGTCGTAAAAGGGGGAGCAGGTGATTTTTTTGCCGGCTTGGTTTCCAGATTTGTGATCGTAAACTCCGCTCCATTGCATTTGTTTAGAAAAGACATGGCGGCCTCTTCTGTATCAAACTTCTTGGGAAGCTCAGCTTTTAATATCTTATTATCCTCCAGGTTGAAAAGTGCGGTCACTTTGAAAGACGACTGGGGCTGGAACTGACCGATCTCCCGTTCTCTTTCTACGACCAGCCGCACCGCCACCGATTGAACCCGCCCAGCAGACAACCCGCCTTTGATTTTTTTCCATAAGATGGGGGAAAGCTCAAAACCTACCAGACGGTCCAGAATCCGACGCGCTTGTTGTGCATTGACGAGGTCAATGTCAATGCCCCTGGGATTTTGAATGGCATTTTGAATGGCATTTTTGGTAATCTCCCGAAAAACAATCCTACGTGTGTTGGATTCATTTAAATCTAACGCTTCCGCCAAATGCCATGATATGGCTTCACCCTCGCGGTCATCATCCGAAGCCAGGTAAACGGTTTCTGCACCTTTCGCCAGTTTTTTTAATTCTTTGACAACGTCTTTTTTGTCTTTTGAAACTTCATAAGTCGGGGCAAATCCATTATCAATATCAATGGCCGAATCATCTTTAGGAAGGTCCCGAACGTGTCCGTAAGAGGATTTAACTTCAAAATCTTTTCCCAGGTAGCCTTCGATTGTCTTGGCTTTTGCAGGAGACTCAACTATAACTAGATTCTTTCCCATTGTTCATCATTTATGTTCGTAAACATACTACCTATCGGCATATGGATTTTACATCATTTTATAAAAACTCAATTAAATAGAAATTATCACGAATTTTTCTCATAATAATTTTAGATTTCCAGAAACCTAACCAAATGACAAAAAAGTTGTTCGTCCTAAGACACTCTTATGCGGAACCAATGGGGGAAGTGCGAGATTTTGAAAGATCCCTAACCATGGAGGGAATAAGTACCGCAAGAGCGTTAGGAAGAAAATTATTAAATGACCGTTTTAATCCGCATCAGATTGTTTGTAGTCCCGCTGTCAGAGCGTACGACACAGCGGTGAATCTGTCTGAAGAGTTAAACATTAACGAGCAGGAAATTCAGAAAGTCGATAAGCTTTATGAGGCGTCAGTGAGAGAATTGCTGGAGGTAGTCAACGATATGGAACCCACCACTGAAAGTGCCATTCTTGTGGGGCATAACCCTTCCATTTCTTATTTTGCTGAAATGCTTACCTCATCAGGCATCGGTAACATGGAGCCGTGTGGGCTGGTTATGATCGATTTTGAAGGCATTACCTGGAAGCAGATAAGTCAGGCATCCGGTACGTTTGTCGCTTATTATCATCCCAATCGTGAGGTATAATCCCAGTGATGTCGCAAAAAAAGGATCGATATTCGGACTGCCTTATTCAAGGGAAGAGGCCGATGTGGTCCTACTACCAGTTCATCTTGAAACCACCGTTTCCTACAGGGAAGGAACCGCTCAATCTCCAAATCTAATACTAGAAGAATCGGCTCAACTGGATCTTTCCCTACCGTCAGTAGACAAACCCTGGGAGCTTAAACTGTTTTTCGAAGACCGATTGGTAGACAAGGACAAACATGATGAATCAAGGGGCCGTGCAAAACGTGTGATTGATCATCTGGAAGCAGGAATTCCACCAGATAAAAAAGATATAGAGGAGGTAAATGAATATTGCCGATTGGTTCATCAGCAGGTTGAGGAGACCTGCAAATCGCACTTAGCTAAAGGAAAATGGGTAGGAATCATCGGCGGAGAGCACTCGTCACCCTTGGGGCTGATCAACGCGTTGTCATCAGAACATCACTTTGGTATCCTACAGGTTGATGCACACATGGATCTAAGAAATGCCTATGAAGGGTTTGCCTACTCACATGCGAGCATTATGTACCAGGCATTGAAAGCGGAAGGGGTAAAGTCGTTGACTCAGGTAGGTATCAGGGACTATTCGGAAGAAGAAGAAAACTACATCGCGGACAGTTCAAAGAAAATATCCGTTTTTTTTGACGAAGTACTGTTTCAACAACGAGTCCATGGAACCCTCTGGAGCGATCAGGTCAAAGAAATCATCAACACCCTTCCCGACAATGTGTACTTGAGCTTTGATGTAGATGGGTTGGAACCTTCGCTGTGCCCGAATACCGGCACGCCGGTACCGGGGGGACTGACCTTTCAGGAGGCCATCTTCCTGATCGAGGAGGTGGTACGATCCGAAAGGAAAATCATCGGCTTTGATGTATGCGAAGCAGGCAACGCCCAATGGGATGCAAACGTGGGCGCACGGATCATTTACCGTTTGGCAGTTGCAATGGGGGTATCGCAGGGCCAATTGGAGTTCAGGTGATTTGATGGTAGGGTCGGTTCTATTGTCAGGTCAACTCTCAGATGTGTGGCAATTGACTCCGTTTGGTACGACAATTACACCTTAAAATTCCGCTGCTTCATGAAGGCTTTCGAAAATAGGGCTCTATCCCAGGGCTCTAAAGAAGGG